>DASQLH010000173.1:0-2989 GCA_035630155.1 Chthoniobacterales bacterium | reverse complement strand
GCAGAGGATTTCCGCCTTCTCGGTTTCCGCCAGAGTGGCCATCTGGACGATCCAGGTTTCGTAATCAGCGAAGAAGCGGTCCCATTCTTCCGGGGTGGCGAAGTTGATCTCGCCGCGCCAGCTGAACTTCGTGCCCCAGTAGGCGATGTGCGGGATGAGCATGGCTGACATGCCGCGCTCGCGTGCCCAGCGGAGCGGCGTGGTGATGTGCTCGGTGGTCGAGCCCGAGCGCCGCCCGGCGACGACACCGCCGTCTTCCTGGATTCGCGCATACGGATGGATGGCAATGCTGTTCACGCCCAGCGACTTCAATTCATCGAGCGTCTTTTCCATCTCCGGCGATTGCCATTCGATCCCCCAAGTCTGGCAGGAAACCGTCATGCCTTTGTAGAATGGGGGTGGCGTCCCCTCCGCGAACGACGAAACAGCTGTGGTCGCGAGCGCGGCGCTAAGCAGGATCAAACGCATCGGGGGATTTAACTTCAAGGAGCGGCGGTTTGAAACCGCCGTTTTTCTGTAGCAGCGGCCCTGTAGGCCGCTTCCCTGTAGCAGCGGCCCTGTGGGCCGCTCGTTCGTGGTCGATCGCTCGGAGCGGCCCGCAGGGCCGCTGCTACAGAAGAAGCGACACGTTCGGTCTTGTGGAATCGGAAGCCTTCGTTGATTGGTGAACCCGGGCGTTCCCAGACCATGGAGGAGAATAAGAAAACAGCGCTGATCACCGGCATCACGGGTCAGGACGGCTCCTACCTCACGGAATTGCTCCTGGAAAAGGGATACGCCGTTCATGGAGTCGTCCGGCGCACGAGCAATCTGCTCCGGTCCCGGATCGAGCATCTGCGCCGCGACGAAAACCTCTACGACAAGAGTCTGTTCCTGCATTACGGCGATCTCTCCGATGGGACCACGCTCCGCCGCATTTTCTCCGAGGTGCGGCCGGCGGAGATCTATCACCTGGCGGGGCAGAGCCATGTCGGCCTGAGCTTCGAGATTCCGGAATCGACCTGTGAGGAAATTGGAATGGCCACGCTGCGCTTGCTCGAAATCGCGCGCGACCAGGCGGAGCCGGTGAAGTTTTATCATGCGTCGAGCTCGGAAATTTTCGGGAGCGCCACGGAATCGCCCCAGACGGAAACGACTCCGCTTCAGCCGGCCAGTCCCTATGGTTGCGCGAAAGCGTTCGCCACCCAGCTCGCGCGCGTTTACCGCGATTCCTATGGTCTCTTTGTTTGCAACGGCATTCTCTACAATCACGAATCGCCCCGGCGCGGCGAAAACTTCGTCACTCGCAAGATCACCCGGGCCGTGGCGCGGATCGCGCGCGGGCTCGATCATGAATTGGCCCTGGGCAGCCTGGAAAGCCGGCGGGACTGGGGCCGCGCCCAGGATTACGTCGTCGCGATGTGGATGATGCTGCAACGGGACACGCCCGCCGATTATGTGGTCGCGACTGGCCAGACGCATTCGGTGCGCGATTTTGTGGAGGCGGCGTTCGCGGTCGTTGATCTGCCCTGGCAAAAATACGTGAAGCGCAATCCGGCTTTCGATCGGCCCACCGATCCCGCGCGGCTGGTCGGTTCACCGGCGAAGATCAAGGCGGATTTGGGTTGGCAACCGCAGGGTTCATTCGAGGATCTCGTCCGCGAGATGGTGGAAGCGGAGCTGAGCGCGATCGAAGCCGGGCAGAGATAATCGGGAGGCGATTCGTGATCTCAAAATTAATTCGCCCACACCCTTGCCCTCACTGGCGCTACGCGTCCGTCTCTCCCAAGGGGAGAGAAATGCCTGTCGCCTTGCCCTTACCAGGGGCGACGTGTCCCGCTCTCTCCGGGCAAGGAGACGAAGTTCCTTCTCCCTTGAGGGAGAAGGTTAGGATGAGGGTCGTGCCGGAAATGTTGAAAATGCGCTACGCGTTTAAAATCCAACTCCATGAATGATTATCTGATCTCCGTCATCCTAGGCATCGTCGAAGGGCTGACCGAGTTTTTGCCGATCAGCTCGACGGCGCACCTGCGAATCGTGGAAGCGCTCTTCGGCTTGAATCTTCAGGACAGCTTTTGGAAGATGTACACGATCGTGATCCAGCTTGGCGCGATCCTGGCCCTGCCGGTTTATTTTTGGGACCGGATCACCAAGTTTCTCGCTTCATTCCCGCGCGGCGAGCGGGGGGACCGGACGATCCTGACCCATCCGTTGAGCCTGACGCTGGCCGCGTTTGTCGTCACCGCGATTCCGTCCTACCTGCTGAAAAAGCAGATTGGTCAGAATCTCGAGAGCCTGAGCGTGATGGCCTGGGCGCTTTTGATCGGCGGCGTGGTGATGTGGATCGTGGACGTTATTTGCCGAAACCCGCGCACGCAGAGCATGGACGAAATGACGCTTCCGCAAGCGCTCTGGATTGGCGCGGTGCAGATACTTTCCGCGGTTTTTCCCGGGACGTCGCGCTCGATGTCCACCATCGCAGCGGGCCAAACGGCGGGGCTGTCGCGTTCCGCCGCACTTGAGTTTTCATTCTTCGTTTCGATGCCGACCATGGTGGTGGCGACGGGATACGACCTGCTCAAGACGATCATGCCCGGCCGTAATGGCGCCGCGGACGCCGGGCTCGCGCCGCTGGCCATGAATGCGCATCATTGGATCGTGCTCGCGATCGGCTTCGTCGTTTCGTTCATCGTGGCGCTCGGAGTCGTCGCCTGGTTCATGCGCTGGGTTCGCGCCCGCGGGTTCGCGCCGTTCGCCATTTACCGCATCGTCTTCGGAATTTTGTTGCTGGTGCTCATCGCCCGCGGAGCGATCTAGTAAAGGTTCAAAATGGAAGAAGGCGCGATTTTACCAGACCTGCAAAGCTGCCTGCTCTGCGAGGATGTGCGTTGCGAAATCAACGGGATGCAGACGCTCGTGGGCGTGCTCAATGTCATTCCGGCGCCGGCCCTGCCGATCAATTACTTCAAGCTTTGCATCTGGTCGCGCTGGTGCAGCGGCTCGGGCACCT
>DASQLH010000172.1:0-12897 GCA_035630155.1 Chthoniobacterales bacterium | reverse complement strand
TGACGCCGGGCACGAAACCGAGAATTCCGATGAGAATAAAAACGATACCGAAGAGAACTGCAGCTGATTTGATCATAAGGGTTCCTTTGTAAGGGCCTTGATTTCAAGCTTCTGCGCCTGCGAAGTCAAGCCTATGGAGACCGCCCGCCCTCGTGCCGTTGGCAAGAAGCATTGTCTACTCCCCACGGCACGAGGCGTGCCGTCTCCATCCAGTTCCCTCAGGGTCGCGCCAGCAAATAAATTGCCGCCAGCGTGAGCAGGAAATAAGGCACGAGCGTCGCCGCGCCCGCGTAATCCTTGGCCATTCGCTGTCCGAAAAAAAGCGCGACGATCGATACCGCAGCTACGACAGCGCCATAAAACGCGAGGATAGAACCCCAGCCAACCAGAATGGCGGCGCATCCGACCGCGCTCAGCCCTCCCGCCGCGATTTCCAGGATCGTGATAACGGTAACCATGGCTGGCACCAACCTCGCCAGCGGGCTCTTCGCGAAATGTCCCTTCAACCATTCCATGTTTCCACTTCGATCCACCACCTTGTCGATGCCCGATTGGAGGAAAAGAATCGCCAGAAACGCAGACGCGAGAATCTGCAACAAGTAGAGCGCCCCCTCGGCCGTGTGGAGATTTTGCATCGCTGCTATTGCCTCCCAGCGGGCTTCGACTTGCAAGGATTTTGTTGTAGGCGTCCGCCGCGGCGGACGCCTGACCCTGTAGCCGCCCCGCTATGTCGGGGCGTCTGACGCGGCGACACAGCGCCGCGGCTACAGCGCGTGAGCGCGTAAATTACCTACGCCGCCGCATGCTCGTGGGCATGCTGCCGCCGCTGCTCCTGCGCGACGAACGCGGGGGCGGAGGGCGTGTGAAACATCTCCAGGTCCTCGACGTCGTGATCGGTCACCGGCGTGAGCGCGACATCCATGTATTTAAACCGGTTCGGGTCTTTCTTGATCCGCTTGTAGGTGCGGCGCAGCCGGGAATAGAGCGTGGTCAGCTTGTAGACCTTCACCAGCGTTTCGGCCCAGTATCGCGGGTAAAACTTCCAGATCGGCTCGATCGGCAGTCCGGGCCGGCGATCGCGCCGGAATTTGAGACGAATCACGCCGCTCTCCAGCGGATGCACCTTCTCGATGTGAATCGAGCCCATGAACCAGGTGATGAGCACAATGGCATTGTGGGCCCGGCCCTTCTGCGCGACCAATCGGCGCAAGACCGTCTCCATGTGGTCCCAAGTGTAATACGTCTCCCACGCCGCGCGATAGGCCCGCTCCCAATCTTCCTTCGACATCTTGGGATGCGCCGTGCAGACATGATTCAAATCGTACTTGTTCATGTCGGGATCGACCGCCACGCCGGCCTGGACCAGTTTCTGATGGTCTTCCGATCCCGGCAGCGGCGTAAGATAGAAAAATTCCAGGATATCGAGCGGCAATTCCTTCTTCACGATCTCGACGTCGCGGACGATCGATTCCGGCGTGTCGTTCGGGAAACCGGTGATGTAACCGCAATAGGTGATGACCTTCGCCGCCTTCCAGGCGAGCAACATTTTGCGATACTCGGTGATCTTGTTCTGCCGCTTGTGCGCGCCGGCCAGGCTGTCGGGGTTGATGTTCTCCAAGCCGATGAAAACTCGCCGCACGCCGGCCTTCGCGCATTTCTCGATGAAATTCGGCAGCCGGTGGCAAAGCGTGTCCACCTGGATGATGAAGCTGGGGTTGAGCTTGTCCACTTCGCGCATCCGGATCACGCGATCGAGGATCGCTTCCCAATCTTTGTTCCGGGCGAAATTGTCGTCGGTGATGAAAAAGCTGCGCAGCCCTTGCGCCATGTTTTCGCGGATGATGCGCTCGACGTCATCGGGCGAACGGCGGCGCGATTTCCGCCCCTGCACGTTGATGATCGTGCAGAACGAGCATTGGAATGGGCACCCGCGTCCCGCGTCGAAGCTGGTCACGTGGCCCGCCGTGCGCGCCGCGCGGACGGAGCTAATGAGCGGGATGGGAGAGCCTTCGATGCCGGGCAAATCCGCCATGTAATTATAGAGCGGCTTGAGCTTCTTCACATAACCGTCCTGGAGCACCTGCTCGAGCCGGCCTTCCGCTTCGCCCGCGAAAAGTGAAATGCCCATCGCCTTAGCGCGATGCACATCGGCATCGTTCCCGCCGAGCATGCTCATCGTGCCGGAAACGTGAAACCCGCCGACGCCCACTTGAATGCCGCGCTCCAGCAGCGGCTTTGCCAGATCGAGCGTGTGCGGGAATTGGTTCGACTGCACGCCCACGAACATCACCATGCCGTTGCCTGCATCCTGGATCATCCGCGCCAGGCGTTCCGGCCGGATGCGCGTGTTCGTCTCGTCGAAGGGATGAATCTCGATCTCAACATCCTCGCCGAGAACGCGCCTCTGTTTGCAATCGCGCGCCAGGCCGTAGAGCGCCGCGAGCGAGTTCGACGGGATCGTCGAACGGAGCCATTGGATCACGTAGCCGTCATCGTCGTAGTGCGACGGCTTGACCAGCACGAGGCAAAAGCGCTTCGTCGCGGAGGTAGTTGGGGCAAGGGCGGGCATCGGGTTTCCGAGGCGCACCATACACAACCTGCCCCGCTCGGACAGGGAAAACTGCCTCTTCGCGCCTTCTCGTCCCTTGTTCCCAAACTCTGTTTGGGAACGCACTTGTCCCCCGCAACTCCAGTTGGGCTCGTCGCGCGTGAGCCCTGGGGAAGGGGAAACGGAGTTTCCAAGACAACTGCATTCCCAAACAGAGTTTGGGAACGAGGAGGCGTGAGAAAAGTTTGCGATCGCGAGGGCGCGATCGCCAGCACGCGAGGGCGCGTGCGCTCCCTGACTACGCTACCGCCGCGTGTTCGTGCTTATGCTCGTGCGCGTGCTGCCGCCGCTGCTCCTGCGCGATAAACGCAGGTGCCGATGGCGTGTGAAACATCTCCAGATCCTCGTCGTCCGTCACCGGAGTCATCGCGAGATCCATGTATTCGAGCTTCTTCGGGTCCCGCTTGGCCTTCACGTAGATGGCCCGCAGCCGCGAATAGAGCGCAGCCCATTTCCCGAGCTTTACGACGGATTCAATTGCGTATTTCGGATAAAACTTCCAGATCGGCTCGATTGGCAATCCCGGCCGCCGATCGTGTCGGAACTTGTAGCGGAACAGCCCCGTCTCGAGCGGATGAATCCCTTCGATGTGGACCGCGCCGTAGAACCACGCGATCAGCATAATGGCGTTGCTCGCCGGAGCCTGCCGCGAAACGAGCCGGCGAATCACCGCGTTCATGTGCTCGTCCGTGTAATACGTTTTCCACGCCTCCTTATAGACGGTCTCCCACTCCTCCCGCGACATCTTCGGATGCGGCGCGCAAACGTGGTTCAGATCGTACTTGTTCAGGTCGGGATCGACCACCACGCCGGAATTGACCAGCGTCTGGTGATCCTCCGAGCCCGGCAGCGGCGTCAGGAAAAAGAATTCGAGAATATCGAGCGGCAATTCCTTCTTCACGATCTCCACGTCGCGGATGATCGATTCCGGCGTGTCGTTCGGGAACCCGAGGATGTAGCCGCAATAGGTGATGATCCGCGCCGTCTTCCAGGCCTGGAGCATCTTGCGATACTCTGTGATCTTGTTCTGCCGCTTGTGCGCGCCGGCCAGGCTGTCCGGGTTGATGTTCTCCAGCCCGATATAAACTCGCTTCACCCCGGCCGCGGCGCACTTCTCGATAAAGTTCGGCAGCTTATGGCAAAGCGTGTCCACCTGGATCAGGAACGAAAGTTTGATCTTCTCCGGTCCGGTCCGCAGCGCGATCAGCCGGTCGAGGATTTTTTCCCAATCCTTGTTCCGGGCGAAATTGTCGTCCGTGATAAAGAAGCGGTTCAAACCCTGGGCGACGTTTTCGCGGATGAGCCGCTCCACGTCATCCGGCGAACGCCGGCGCGATTTCCGTCCCTGCACATTGATGATGGTGCAGAAAGAGCATTGGAACGGACAACCGCGGCCCGCGTCGAAGCTGGTCACCGCGCCTGCCGTCCGCGCCGCGCGGATCGCAGGAATGAGCGGCAACGGTTCACCTTCGATGTTCGGCAAGTCCGCCATGAAATTATAGAGCGGCTTCAAGTTCTTCTCGAAAGCGTCGTTGAGCACCATTTCCATGCGCCCTTCCGCTTCGCCGGCAAAAAGCGAGACGCCCATCGCCTTGGCTCGATGCACATCCGTGTCGTTCCCGCCCATCATGCTCAGGATTCCCGAGACATGGAACCCGCCGATCCCCACCTGGATGCCGCGCTCCCGGAGCGGCTTCGCCAGATCGAGCGCATGCGGAAACTGGTTCGATTGCACCCCGATCAACATCACCATCCCCGCGCCCGCCTCCTCGATCATCCGGGCCAGTTTTTCCGGCCTGATCCGCGTATTCGTCTCATCGAACGGATGAATCTCGATCTCCACATCCTCCCCGAGCGTCTTCCGCAGCGCGCAATCTCTTGCCAGCCCATAAACCGCCGCCAGCGAGTTCGAGGGAATCGTCGAGCGAAACCACTGAATCACATACCCGTCATCATCGTAATGCGACGGCTTAACGAGAATCAGGCAAAAGCGCTTGGTTGGGCGTGCTGTAGCCGGGATCGTCGATCCCGGCTGGTGGCCATTAGAACTGGTCTGAGTCTGCATCGGGTTCTGAGCCGCACCTTATACACAATATTCCCGCTCCCAACAGCAAATTCTCTGAATCGTAGGGCGTCTGTGTCAGACGCCGGCCAGGCTCCCTCCTCGTTCCCAAACTCCGTTTGGGCACGCACTTGTCCCCTCAACTCCGTTGCCCTCTCCGTGCTTTCGGCGCCGATTTCAAATGTCGCTCTGTCGCGATGCTGTGATATGATCCGGCTATGGCAATCCCCACCCTCCCGCTGGATGAAATGAGCGTCGAAGAAAAGCTCCAGACGATGGAGACCATCTGGGAAAACTTGTCTGAGCAGCCGGACGCGATTGAGTCTCCCGTCTGGCATGAAAAAGAATTGCGAGTGAGCGAAGCTCAAGTCGAGTCGGGCGAGGCAAGATTCGTCGATTGGGACAGGGCGAAGGCCGAAATCCGCCGCCGCACTTCGTGACGATCGAGATCCTCCCGGACGCGCAGAGCGATCTGATCGCGGGCTTTCGTTTCTAGGAGCGACAAGTTGCCGGCTTGGGTACCGATTTTCTCGATTCTCTATTCGCCGACATCGACCTGTTGGCGAGTCATGGCGGAATTCACGCGAAAACATTCGGCTATCATCGCAGCCTGAGTAAACGGTTTCCCGTCGCGATTTATTATCGCGTCGAAGCCGAGGTCGTACGCGTCCGCGCGGTCCTGGACTGTCGCAGAAAACCATCGTGGCTTAGGCGAAAGCTTCGCGACGAATAGAATCGCGCCATTGAGAGTGAGCGACCGTGGGACCGGGCTGCACGGCGAGTTGGCTGATTTTGATTCCATTGCTTCCGGAGCGCGCGGAACTTTTTCCGCCGGAACACGGATCATCGTAAGCCGCTTACGATGCACCTGTGAAAATTCCACGTGCAGCAACCCGTGCCCGGACGAAAAGTACCGTAACCTCACTGAATCGGACCGCGCGCCGTATCGCTCTGCCGCAAATTCGCGAGCCTACGCGCAATCCCTCGCCAGCCCAAACACCGCCGCCAGCGAGTTCAACGGAATCGTCGAGCGAAACCACTGAATCACGTAGCCATCATAATCGTAATGCGACGGCTTAAAGAGAATCAGGCAAAAGTGCTTCAGGGTGGGCGCTGTAGCTGGGATCGTCGATCCCGGCCGATGTCCGTTGGACATAATCTGCGTCTGCACTCGGGTTCTCAGACGCACCTTATACACAATTATTGCCGCTCCCGACAGCAAATTCCGAACAGTCCCAAGCCCTTATCTTCTATCCGACGCGTTGTTTAGAAACGGCGCGTGGCCCGCTCTACGCGTGTCGGCGATCGCCCCGACATTTCGGACCTCCGGTGTCGACGTATTTGGCAGCATGGTTTAAATGCTGGATTGAAAAGCAATGGTTTGTCACGATCAAGACCGTTTCATTCTGACGAGAGTCTGCTGTGGGCACGTCGCCCAATTTATGAAACGCTAAATTAGCGATGAGTTTGCCCCACGACCCTACGATGTCCTTGCTTGAAGTATTAATTAGCGTGCCCCTCGGACTTCTTACAAACCGAGTTTCGGAATCCTGGCAAACTGCGCGTCGGGCAAAAATCACGGCTGCGATTGCGGACGAAAAGGAGCTGCAAAAGGCGCTTGTCTCGCTTCAGTCCCTACGGGAAGAAGTCGCGCGTCTCAGTTTGGACCTCGCGCGGACGCAAAGCCGTTTTGATACGGTGAAATCAGCGGAGCCGCTCCGAAAATTGCTCAGCGATCCGGTATTTCATATAAACCTGACCGATTATTTGAGTGCCGGAGATATCGGTGAAGGCGAAAGAGCAAAGGCGCAGCTTCTCACCTCCATCACGGACGCGTTAATAGCCGGCAAGGTCAACAAGGATCACTTGCAATTCATTAGGGAACATTTTTTTGAAACCATAGAGAAAGCCCTTTTCGCCCACTCCGCCTTAGCGCATTGGCGGCATCAGTTAAGTTTACAGTTTTTGCAAGGACAGGTCGCGGCGATCTCGGCGCTTGTGTCGGAACAAGCGGGGATATACTCCGCGGAACGGAAGGAGGCTGCCCTGGACCACTACGCATCCGTGGCGTTGAAAGCGTGGGATATTATTGATCTGAGCAATCTTCCCGAGGGCGACGTCCAAATATCCACCCAAGCCCCGTTGCTTCGCCAGCTTTATGTTCCTCTACGCATTACGGTTGAAGCACCTCGAGGAATTGATGGAATGTCAGTAGCGTTAGACGAACTCGAAGCACGTCGGGAGCGTCAGCGTCGTTACGAAGCCGCATGGACGAATGTTACAGAGGAGTGGATGACAGAAGATGAGCGCCATTCTGTAGGACAGCGTCTTGAGACGGAGCAGCGATTGATAGTCTTAGGCGATCCCGGCGCGGGCAAAACCACGTTACTTCGATGGATGGCGACAGCATACCTTCTACGTCACCAACGGGATCAAGCATATGAGCAACTTCCTGACACTGTCACTCTACCTGATCACGGCTGGATCCCAATCTTGATACGATGCCGCGATTTAGGCGAAGCCGACCTATGTAGAAGCTTTCAGGATTTCCTTGCACAACACTTCCGCAAGAGCGAGCTGCCGCATGACGAAGCCGAGGTGATGCGAGCGGTGGTTTTAGAGAGCATCGTCAGCGGCGGGGCCCTCCTACTCGTTGATGGCCTTGATGAAATCAGTAGCCCGGTTATTCGTGCGCAATTCTGTCAGGAGCTCGAGCGCGTGAGCGTTCGTTATCCAAATTTGCCAGTGGTGGTCACCTCGAGAATCGTCGGCTACCGCGATATGCCGTATCGTTTGGGCGCTGGGTTCGAGCATACCGTGATCTCGCAGTTACTCCCGGAGGAAAAAAACGAGTTTTGCGCGCGATGGATCGCCGTCACCGAGGAACGGAAACCAAAAGAAGAACGGGAGCGGCTGTTGGCTGAACTGCGCGAGGCCATCCACAGCAACAATCGCATCGAACGTCTTACCGGAAATCCTTTATTGTTGACCACGCTTGCTTTGGTTAAGCGAAAGGTCGGGAGATTGCCAAATAGACGCATTGATTTGTATCGCGAAGCGGTGCCGGTTCTCCTGAATTGGAACCCGCGTGTTTATACGCAAATCGAGGAGCGCGAAGCTATGCCGCAGCTCGTGTATTTAGCGTACGAGATGTGTCGACGAGGAATACAACGATTAACGGAGGACGAAGTAATTCAGCTTCTAGAACGGGTGCGTAAAGATTACCCTAACATACGAATCATCAAAGAGCGCACGCCGGATAAGTTCTTAAAAGATTTAGAAGCCCGATCAAGCATTCTTATCCAGTCTGGAGGAATATGGGAGCGAGAAGCGGATGAGCGTGTTTACGAATTTCGCCATCTAACGATTCAAGAGTACCTGGCCGCAAGAGCTCTCCTCGACGGGCGGTATCCAGATCGTCAACCCCTGTCGCTGGCCGCCGAAATCGCGCCTTTGGCTGGAAACGTTGTTCAAAGTGAGGATAAGAGCGAATACCAAGTCGCTGAGTCCTGGCACGAACCGCTTCGATTAGTCGTCGCCGGTGCCAAGGATGACGACGTGGACACGGCTATTCAAGCTATTCTCCGGCCGCTGCCCAGTGAAGTCTTAGCTAGGACAGTGCGACCGCGCGCGGTTTTAGCGGCTTGGTGTCTTGTCGATGAACCCAATGTGTCCGAGGAAACCATCGAACTAGTGTTCAACACTTTAGCGGCGCAAATCACGACTCGGGATGGTTTAGGTAGCGTTCGTACCTCACTCGATGCAGTCGCGATGGAACTAGGGGCAAATCTATGGAGGGACCCATTTTGCGCGGCACTTCTGGATCGCTATCTTCGTGGAAAAGAAACCGAAGATTCTCCGTTCGATAATGCGGGCGGCTTGCTAGCAATGATTGATGAAGAGGCCGCGGTGAAGGATACCTTAACGTCAATCGGCAATCGGATCGACTCCCTTGTAATAGAATTGTTAACTGGGGATCAACGCCGAATGGCACGTGCTGCGCTTGCCATTATGGAATGTGCATACGAAGGACGCGCAATCCTAGTTAAGGGGCTTATACCGAGATTGCTCGACCTCTTAGATGAAACTACAAATGTGGCACATGCGAGCGCTTGGGCCTTGAGTTGGCTGGCCAAGGGAGGAAAGCGAGATCCCCGTGCCCCGGGCGTGTGGACACCGAACGAAGCAGAGTCCAAGAGGCTTTTGCTGCGGCTTATGTCCCTCGGCGCAGATCATCAATCTACGCGCGTCTCTCTTATCACCTGTTTAGGTCGAAGTAATCATGTCAAAGCCGTCCCGGTGCTCGCCAAATGTATAACGACGAAAGGGGGGGTGGTTACTTCGCGCGCATTAGAGGCATTGGCTCGGCTTGGAGGGCCGGTCGCGGAGGAACACCTTAAATTCAATCTTGTCAGTCATGACCCAATGCGGAGACGTACGACCGTGGGCGCGCTAGCCATCCGACGACCGAAAGATGAGCAGCGTCTGTTATCCGAGGATTTTGATAATTATGAGCCCTGGCTCGATCCCACGGAACCGATTACCGAGGATCGCATAAAGGTGGCAGCCCGCGTTCTTCGGCAGAGTCCCGAGGTCATCCGTTCGAAATACGAAGCATTGGCGGCGGAGTTTGGATTCCGCTTCGGTGAACCTGATGCCGATGACGAAGACGACCTTTAGCACCCAGCGGCTCGGCAGACCAGAGGCTCGGGATTGAGGGGTGAGTCTCGGTTATTTTCTTTTGATACGCGGCCGAATCGAATTTGATTGGCGCAGAATTCGCGCTGCGGAATCTTAATGACCGCAATGAGCACAGCGGAGCTGAAGGAAATCATCGACCGGCGGACGCCGGAGGAACACAAGTGGATGACGGCCTACTTGCTCGACGAAATGTTCTGTGTTCCCGACCTGCGCCAGACAGCCCAGGAATTATCGGAACTCGCGCGTGGGGCGTTCACGAGCAGCCAAAGCTGACGCTTGATCCGATGCGAGCACGATTAATTACCGGCATCCTGGCCGGCGTCGCGTGTTCATCAATCTTTGCCGAACGGGAAGTCGAACGCCCGGCGTCGAGGCGCGATGTGGTCCACATGGTCAGTCCCCGATACCCGCACAAGTTGCAGGCGAGTCGCATCGGTGGGACGGGCGTGTTCCGGATGGCGATCGATTTCAAGACGGGCAAGGTGACCAAGGTCGCGGTCGTGAAGTCCACCGGGTCCGACCCGCTGGATCGCGAAGCGGTGTTTGCTCTGCGTCAGTGGCGCTTCAAGCCCGGCAGATTAAGCCAGGCTGACATGCCGATTACTTTCCAGGCCGATGGCATCATTCAATTGCCCACTAGTGCCAGGCTGCTGCGGAATCGCTGAAGGCAGGAGATTCCGCCGCGCGAGCCGATGGACGTAAGCGAGGATGGAGAACAGAGGATCGAAAATGGGGGGGCCGCGCGCGCCGCATCGACCTCTCACACGCCGACCTCCGGAGCGCGCGTGATCCACCGGCGTGTGCGACACGGCCAATTCCCTATCGATGGCCACGCGGCCTTATGATATGCTCCATTTATGCCAGTCCCCATTCTTCCCTTGAAAGAAATGAGCGTGGAAGAAAAGCTCGAGACCATGGAAGCGATCTGGAAAGACCTTTCTGCAAACCCCGAACAGATCGAATCGCCGGCCTGGCACGAAGAGGAACTTCGCGTTCGTGAAGCTCAGATCGAATCCGGCGAAGCTGGATTCCTAGATTGGGAAAACGCGAAAAAGGAAATCCGGCGCGAGACTTCGTGAGGATCGAAATCCTCCTTGAGTGTGAAAGGGTGAATTGCTGAAGAAAAGTTCGTCTCGGCGGGGGCGCCGAGACCAGCACGCGAGGCGCGTGCGCTCCCCGGAGTTTTGGGCCGCGTCGGATCTGACTTTGGACCTCCGCCGTTCGCATTCCGGACGAGCGACTAGCCGGCCTGTGGCTGGTTGTTATTCGCCATCGGAATGGCCAGGTCCAAGCGCTGGGGGTTCTCGATGACGGGAGCCAGCGAGATCGTCTCCGGGTTTCTACGCCGAGAAACGCTTCCAGAGTTTGGCGGGCGCGCGCCATAAGATTGTGGACGTTTACGGCGCTCGGCATCGCGACTTCGGGGCTGCACGCGGTCGTTTATGTTCCGCTCTTGGCCGCGATCTATGGCGGACGGGGGAGAATCGAGGATAGAGGGATTGAGGATGAAGGATGATGGCGGAAGGATGAAACGAAATCGCGGAAGGCCGGAGGACCGGCTTTGGCTTGTCGGTCGGTGCGATTTTCGTTGGACTGCTGGAAGGCGCCACATGCGATATCAACTGTAAGCTACGGCGCAGGTGTGCTTCGCCCGCAATGTCAGACTAACGTGCTGAGCTTCGTCTCCGTCGGCACGCCCGCGGCTGGCGAGACGCGGCGGGTTTCGCGCCGACTCGGCATCACGGGCCGGGTTCCCAGTAGGTGTGATACAGCGCGTTGTCGGCCCCGCGGCCGAACACGTCGATGCGCTTGCTGCTCCACGAGACGGCGGCCGGATCGGCCGTGAGAAACCCGCCGAGACTCTCCCAGTTCGTCCAACTCGATCCGTTCCAGATGACGTGCTGCAACGTCGCGTCCGGTGCGACGAGGAACACGTCGAGGCGATTCGCTCGACGCGAGCTGACGGCGGGGCCGAACGTCATGCGGCGGGCGCGCCCGGCCCAGTCGCTCCACGACGAACCGTCCCACCACTTCTGGTACAGCGTCTCGTCCGCGCCGCGGCCGAATACGTCGATGCGGTTGCTGTCCCACGAGACGGCGGCCGGATCGGCCGTCAGCGTCCCGCCCAAGCCGTCCCAGTCCGTCCACTTCGATCCGTTCCATCTGAGGTGGTGGAGTGAACGGTCGGTGGCGACCGCGAACACGTCGAGGTGATTCCTGCGCCGCGAGCTAACCGCCGGGGCCGAGAGCAGATTCCCGCCCAGCCCCTCCCACGCGTGCCAGCGCGAGCCGTCCCACCACTTGTGATACAGACTGTTGTCGATGGCCCGGCCGAACACGTCGATGCGGTTCGGCCCCCAGGACACCGCGGCGGGCTTGGCGGTCAACTCACCGCCGAGATTTTCCCAGTCGTGCCAGCGGCTGCCGTCCCACCACATGTGCCAAAGCGCCCGGTCGATGCCGACGCCGAACACGTCGAGCCGGTTCGCCGCCCAGGAACACACGGCGGGGCCGAAGATCAGCTCGCCGCCGAGGGAAGTCCATTCGCTCCACTCGCGCCCGTCGGCCGGCATCGCATCGCCGGGGTAGATGAGCGTGTTGACGACTGCCAGCCCCTGCTGACGCGACAGATGCCAATCGTTCCACGCGGGGCGGCTCGTCGTCTCCGCCTGCGCCACCATCTTCCGTTGCCACGGGATCGGGCGCAGCGTTCCGCTCGCCTCGTCAACGCAGTGGATGTGCAGGTGCGGACAACTGCTGTTCCCGGTGTTGCCCACGCGTCCGAGGAAATCGCCGGCCCTGACGGCGGTGCCAGTGATGGGTGCGCCGGTGGCGCCGTGTGGTGTCAACGCGGTGTTCATGGAATCTAGCTGCAAGTGTGCGTACACCATCAAGTCCGTGCCGTGCCGCAGGACGAAGTGGTTGCCGTAGGTGTGCGGCGTGCTCGAAGGGAAGTCGGGCGTGCTGGTATTTTCGGGAACATTGTCGAGGAAGTCTACGACCTCGCCGTCGGCCATCGCGTAGACGGGCTTATCCCAGATGCGGTAGTCTTCGTTCTTCGTGTTGTCCCCTCCGGGCAGGAGGCCATTCCAGCCGTTGAATGAGTCGTCGAAGCACCACACGCTGAAGTCGTGCGCATAGAGCTGGTGGCCGCAGCAGTGTTGGGCGCCGATCCCCTGCCAGCACTCGCCCCGCCGCAGGTCGTGGGCCTTACCCATCCAGACGTAGGCGTCGCCCGCGACCGGACTCTCGTGCCGGCCCAGGGCGAAGGTGAAGCTCGCGAGATCGTCGAAGTCGTACGCCTCCACTTCGAACTTGATGGTTTGCGGTGGCGTGGTGGTCAGGACGATGTTGTCGGTGTCTTTGAAGTCCATCGGCGCGCGGCTGGCGCCGGGCTCGCCGGCTGCGCTCAGACGCAATTCGAGCGCCACGATAGGGGGATCGCGGCTGATCTCCGACTTGATCCTGATGTCCGTGCCGAGGCCAGGGGCATCCGGAAACGAGACGCGCAGCAGCTTCACGCGCA
>DASQLH010000171.1:0-3757 GCA_035630155.1 Chthoniobacterales bacterium | reverse complement strand
CAGGTGAGAAGGGCGAGGACTAGGAAAGCGGAGAACGCGCTGGAGATTCCGGCGCGACCGCTACGAAACGGCAGCATGAATAGCTTTTAACATGCGAAGATGCTTCGGCAACTGCTTTAGCGGAATCTGGTTCGGTCCATCGGACAACGCACGCGCCGGATTCTCGTGCACCTCCATGAAAATACCGTCGCAGCCTGCCGCCATCGCCGCCCGCGCCAGGACCGGAGCAAGGGCGCCGTCGCCGGAAGTTGAATCGCCGGCGCCGCCCGGGCGTTGGACCGAGTGGGTCGCGTCGAAAATAACCCGGTACCCGGCTTCCCGCATCCAATGAAGCGAGCGGAAATCCGCGACAAGATTGTTGTAGCCGAACGTGGTGCCGCGCTCGGTAAAGAGAAAGTTGTTGTTGCCGAACGCAGTTAGTTTTTCGGCAATGTTCTTGACGTCCCAGGGCGCGAGGAACTGGCCTTTCTTCACATTCACGACGCGGCCTGTTTCGGCGGCGGCCTGGAGGAGATCCGTTTGCCGGCAAAGGAACGAGGGAATCTGCAACACATCGATGACGTGGCCGGCGATCTCCGCTTCCGCGGGCGAATGGACATCGGTGGTGACCGGTATTTTCAGCTCGGCGCCGATCGCAGCGAGAATCTCACAGCCTTTCTCCACCCCAATGCCGCGATAGGAACGGACTGACGTGCGGTTCGCCTTATCGTAGGACGCCTTGAAAATGAATGGTGTTGATTCCGCCTTGCAGACGTCCGCGATCCGCCGCGCCATTCGCCAGACGAATTTCTCCGATTCGATCACGCACGGGCCGAGGATGAATACCGGCCGCCCGCCCCCGATGGTGACGGTGCGAATCTTGAGCGGCTTGGGTTTCATTTGTAGCGGCAAATAACGCTTGTCATCCCGAGCCGCGCAGACGGCGAGGGACCTCACAGTAGCTCAAAGATCACACAAACTAAAAGGGGCTATCTTCGAGGGCATCGCTGCGTGGATCGCGACAGCGTTCCTTGCGTGAAACCTCCGCGACTGGGAGGTCCCTCGGCGTCTGCGCGCCTCGGGATGACAAGCAAGCAATCACGCGTCGACTTTCTTCCCTTTGAAAAGATCGTAAATCGCAAACGGCACATAAAGCGCACAGAAGAAGGCCAGCGCCAGCAAGTGCATCTGCAAAAGATAAATGGGCCAGTTGTCGGAGAGGAAACTCAACAACGACGCCTCCTGGGGCTTGTGCAGCAGGTAGCCGTAATTCACGCCCGTGATCAGATCGACCACGATCGTCACAACGAAATAGACCTCGGACCACGCGAACGTCCGCCAGATCGAACTGAAATGCGGGCGATACCCGCGCACGATCATCAAGAACAGGATGCCCACCACGATTCCGGAATGCCCGATGAAAAAGCTGAAGAAGCGCACATCCGGAAAGGCATGGCGCAGATCGGGCGTGATAATGGCCTGGAGCGTTCCGCCCAGCCCCCAAAAGTAGGCGACTTCCAGCCAGCGCTCCCGGCCCGTGAGCAGCGCGACCACGATGGCGATCATGGCCCAGTCGCATAACTGAAACGGCAGCTCCGTCTGCCACGTCATCTCCTGGGTCGATCTGAGATAGAGGGCGTAGCCGAGATAATTGAGACCCAGAAGGATCGCGATGACCTTGCCGATCGTTCGCTCGCTCCGCGGCCAGCGCGATTTGCGCACCGCCGTTGCCATGACAAACGGCAGCGCAATGGTCAGAAGAATGACAACCAGATGCGCCAGACCAAAGCGCTCGAAGACAGGTGCGGCGGCCTCCATTCCCGCGATGAAATCAACGTGGCGGAGACCCGACAAGAATTATCGGATCACCCAAAGATTGCACGGGATCACGTCGGCGACCCAGGCAACATGCGGAGGCAGGCCTTCATCCCGGCAAGCCTCGGGATCGACGGGCACCACCAGCAGGGAAGCGTCGATCGACTGGATGAAATCGAGCGCGGCGTAACCGGTGTTGCCGCGAATGCAGCGCGCCTCGATGGGCACATCGGTCTCGCCCGCCGAGTCGATAAATTTTTCGAGCGCGATCTCTTCTTCTTCGAGTGTGCGCGCCCCTTCGCTCCCGATCTCCGGCGCGTCGATCCGCGCCTTGGCCCGCGCTTCATCGAAGGTCGTGTAAACGCGAATCACGAAAAGCTTTTCGCATTCCTCGAGCGCAGCCAGCCGGAGCACCTTGAGCAGCGCGGCGCGGCCGTGATCGGAGTGTTCGGCCAGGAAGACAATCCGGCCAAGCGGCTTTGGCTCCTGCTCGGGTTTGGTAAAAAGAATGACGGAACAGGACGACTTGCGGATCAGTGTCCTCGCCACATTTCCGAGAAAGGGGCGGAGCACGACTTCCTTTTCCAGCGCGCCGGCCACGAGCAAATCGATCTCGTTCGCCCTGACCGCTTCCAAGATCGCCGCTGCCGGGTCGTCAGCTTGTTGATAATGAATGGCGGAATCCTCCGGCAACTCGAGCTGGCGAAAAGCAGAGCTGAATTTTTCGTTCGTCTTGTCGTCACGCTGACCGACGTAAATGAGCTGGAGCTGTTGGCAAAGGCGGTCCCGCACGCGTTTTGCCTCCGCCAACACCTGGAGAAAGCGCGGAGAAAACGTGCTGGCCACGGCCGCGGTACGGTAAGGGGGCTCGATCATTCTAAGCGCTGCTATCTTCCCGATTTGGATTGATTCAGCAACTCGCATTGTCCGCCCGGCCCGGGAGCGGTTTTTGCAGCGATGAATTCCACGTTGGACGTTGAGGGCGGAACGTTCCACGTTCCCGCCAATGATCCGTCGCGCGATTTACCCCGGCAGCTTCGATCCGGTCACGAACGGGCACCTGGATGTCATCGATCGCGCCCGCAAACTCTTCGATGAAGTCATCGTCGCCGTCGCGCACAACGACCAAAAGCATCCCCTCTTCAGCCTCGAGGAGCGCCTGGATCTTCTGCAGTCCACCATTGGCAACATCAAGAAGGTGGAGATCGCCCCTCTGGACGGCTTGCTGGTCGACTTCGCGGTGGGGCGGAAAGCCACCGCCGTCATCCGCGGGCTGCGGGCCATCTCGGATTTCGAGTTTGAATTCCAAATGGCGCTGATGAATCGCAAGCTCGAAGCACGGGTCGAGACAATTTTCCTGATGCCGAAAGAGGAATACACCTATCTTAGCTCGCGCATCGTGAAAGAAATCGCGCGGCTCGGCGGCGATGTGACGGATTTCGTGCCGGCCCGCGTGGCCCGGGCGCTCACAAAAAAACTGAAATTGTAGGGCGTTTCTGTGAAACGCCATGGGGCGGCCCGGCGTCTGACACAGACGCCCTACAATGCTACGATTCGGGCAATGAAAGTTCATCTCCGACAAATCCAGGCCGACGGTTTGCATCTCGAAGGCGAGGAAGAATGCCCGATCCTCGACCTGGCTGGCGAGGACGTCGTCTGCGCCGGGCCGCTGCGATACTCGCTCGACCTCGGGGTTTCCGAAGGCGCATTGTGGGCGACCGGGACCCTGGCGCAACCGGTGGAACTCAAATGCGTCCGCTGTCTCGAGCCGTTCAAGTTCGACATCGAGGTGAAAGCGTTTTCAATTCACCACGAACTGACGGGGCCGGAGGTGATCGATCTCACGCCCTACGTGCGCGAAGACATTCTGCTGAATCTGCCGGCTCATCCGCATTGCGATCGTGAAGGCGGCCGGAAATGCCCCGCCGCGACGCCTGCTGCGCTCGCGGCTGAGGAAGACGGC
>DASQLH010000170.1:0-2450 GCA_035630155.1 Chthoniobacterales bacterium | reverse complement strand
GGCAGCGGCCCGGGTATCGTGCGGCAAAAGATCGAAGAATTCGCGGAATCGGTCGCTGTTCCAACCAAAGTTGGGCGGAAACTGCCACAGGATCGGCCCCAGTTTTTCGCGAAGACAAAGAACCCCGGAGGCAAAGAAATTTGCTAGCGGCGCCTCGGCGTCGCGCAGCTTCTTCATGTGGGTGATGAAGCGGGCGCCCTTCACGCTGAAGACGAACCCGGCGGGAGTATCCGCATACCAGCGTTGATAGCTCGAAGGGCGCTGGAGCGAATAAAAAGAGCCGTTGATCTCGATCGAGTTGAACTCGCGGCTGGCAAATTCCAACTCGAGCCGATGCGGCAATTTCTTTGGGTAAAAGACGCCGCGCCAGGGTGGATAGGTCCAGCCCGAAATCCCGATATGGAGATCCTGCTTTGGCCATTTCCTGGCCGGAGACGTCAGATGATCAGCCGTGAGTCGTGCCACAAAATCCCGTGTTTCTCACAGAGTTTCCGAAAGGTGGATAGACCTTCTTTCTCCTGCGCTCCGAGCTGATAGCTCAGGCATTCGGTCAGATAATACTGGCAGAAATCGGGGCTGAATTCCCTTTCCGCCGCGATGAGCAGGTCGAGCTCGCGCAGGTTATTATCGCGACAGGCGCGCAGCGTGTCGGCGATCGCTTTGGGCGACGGGACCTCCGGCCGGATAAGCCAAAGCGCGTAGACAAATGGGAGCTGGGTGCGCTTCTGCCATTCTTCGCCCAAGTCCCAGAATTGGAAGGTCCCGGCGCTTTCATCGCGAAACCGGATGGCCTGGTCGCCGATGAAAAATTTTGCCAAGCGCGGGGTGAGCGCGCGCTGGATGAGCCGGGAGCGAATGACAAACTTGGGCGACATCCCATTCTCCGCCATGAGACAGCGGAGCAAATTAACCGAAGTCTGCGAAGCGGGATCGACCTCAATTTCCTCGATCTCGGAAAGCTCGCCGGCATGCGCGACGAAGACGCTATGGACCGGACCGTGAGACGCGATCGAAACGCCGTCCACCAGCGTGTAAACCGGGTTCCGGAGAAATTCGAAACTCGAGACCAATGCCACGTCGAGCAACCCGGAGGCCAGGCGTTCGCAAAGAGCGGTAGGATGATCGAAGACCACTTCGCCCGGCCACCCGTAAATGAGCGGACGCGCGTTGAGATACTTAACGCAACCGATCCGCAGCAGCCCGGCTTCAGCCACGCGTCAGGCGCAAACCAGCTCGGATTCCACGGCTGGTGGAGCTGGCGCGGCGGCCGGCCGTTTTCTGGGCAGATGCCGATAAAAGCTGTCGCGCTGGATCGGATCGCGGCCGGCTTCGCGGATCACGTGTTCGAGCGTTTCGACCGTTTGTTCCTGCGGCGTTTTGGCGCCGGCCATGTGGAAGATTTTTTCTTCCATGATCGTGCCATGCAGATCATCCACGCCGTAGCTCAAGGAAATCTGGGCGAGGGGCAAGCCCATCGAAACCCAGTAGGCCGTGAGGTGGTCGAAGTTATCGAGATAAATGCGGCTCACGGCGAGATTGCGGAGCTGTTCGACGGCCGTCGCCGGCTTCACGTGCGCGAGAATCGTCGTCTGCGGCTCGAAGGCGAAGGGGACGAAACCGGTGAAGCCACCCGTTTCATCCTGCAGCTCACGGAGTTGGCGCAAATGATCGACGCGCTGCTCCAGCGTCTCGATATGGCCGTAAAGCATGGTGCTGGTGCTGCGGCCACCCATCTGGTGCCAGATGCGATGGACATCGAGCCATTCCGCGGCGCTTTCCTTTCCCCGGCAAAGCTCGTCGCGGACGCCGGCATCGAAAATCTCGGCGCCGCCCCCGGTGAGCGCGCCCAGGCCGGCGTTACGCAGCGTGGCGAGCGTATCGGGGATGGAAAGTTTGAAGATCCGCTGGGCCAGATGGCGAACCTCGATCGCGGTAAAAGCTTTGATGATCAGGTTCGGATCGAGCGCACGCAACCGCTGGAGCAAATCGAGATACCACTCCTTTTTCAACGTGGGATGCAACCCGCCGACCATGTGGACCTCGGTGATCCCCGAGGCCAGCGATTCTTCCACCACTCCCACGATGTCGTCGATGGAACGTTCGAAAGCGTGCGCGTCCCGCTTTTTCGCGGCGAACGCGCAGAACTGGCAGGAGAGGATGCAGAGATTAGAGTAATTAACGTAACGGTTCAGAATGTAGGTGGCGACGTTGCCGTTCTTCCGCTCGCGCACGACGCTGGCCAGGATGCCGAGGGCGTTCAAATCGTTCGACCGATACAAGCTCAGTGCGTCCGCCTCGGAAATGCGCTGGCCGCTCTCGACCTTTTCGGCAATGGGCCGAAGATCAGTGGGAATGAGCGATAGATTCATCAGGCGCGCCAAATTTCGAACCATGATGCACATGCTCCCCTTCTGTTGCAACCGAAAGCGCCGAATGAAGGTTGAATCCTC
>DASQLH010000169.1:0-6168 GCA_035630155.1 Chthoniobacterales bacterium | reverse complement strand
CGGCGTCGAACAGGGTGACCCCGAGATCGAGCGCCTTGTGCATGAGCGCGATTGCCTCGCCTTCGGTGAATTGTCCCCACCAGCCGGTCGAAATCGTCCAAAGCCCAAAGCCCACCTCGCTCACGCGGAGGTCGGTGTTTTTGTAGGTGCGGTAGCGCATTGCTTGAACCTAGCAGCGTTGAGCGACACCTCGCAAGGCTGGCTGAGTCCGCAATTCGACGTTGGACGTTGGACGTTGGACGTTGGACGTTTCTTCCCGCAATGGTGAACCACGAGTCCAGCGCCCTTCTCATCGTCGGCCACGGTTCGACCGTGAACCCTGCTTCGAGCGCGCCGACCCTCGCGCACGCCGCCGCGATCCGCCGCCGTGGAATTTTCGCGGACGTGGCCTGTTGCTTCTGGAAAGAAGAGCCCAGCCTCCGCGACGCGCTGTTTTTCTTCCGCGACCCCGCGATTCGCGACGTCTATGTGGTGCCGAATTTCATCAGCGAAGGCTACTTCACGCGAACGGTCATCCCCCGGGAGCTGGAATTGACCGGACCGGCGACCGAGCGGCGCAACGGTCAGGTCTGGAGATATTGCGAGCCGGTTGGCAACCACGAGAGCATGACGGGACATTTGCTGGAGCGCGCTCGTGAGATTGCGCCCGGCGTTCCGGAAGCGGAGATCAGCCTTCTCATCGTCGGACACGGGACGAGCTTGAATGACAACAGTGCCGTCGCTGCGAAAGAGCAGGCGGAGAAGATCCGCGCGCTCGGCCGCTACGCCGAGGTGCTAAACGTTTACATGGAAGAACCCCCGTTGGTCGCCGATTGGCTGAACCTGACCAAAACGGCAAATGTCGTCGTCGTGCCGTTCTTCATTTCCGACGGGTTACACAGCTATGAAGACATCCCCGCCTTGCTCGGACTCGACGAAACGGCCTCCCGTTCCGAAACCGGCCGGGCCCACCAGCTTCACGGCCGTTCACTCTTCTATTCGACAGCGATCGGAACCGACCCCAAATTTGCCGACGTGATCATTGAACAGGCGACCGGATTCGACCCCAAAAGGCAGGCACCGCAATCGGCCTCGTAATTTTCCAACATGCAGTTACGGTTCTAAATGGAGGCGACCAGCCCAACCTGCAAGAAGCTCCAGGAAATCGGCGCGTTCGTCCTCGCGGGCGCGCGGGGGCCGGAGCAGTTGTGCCAAGTGGCGGAGATGATCCGGGCCGCCCGCGACTATCGCTGGGTCGGGATTTATAAAATTGTCCGCGGCGATTTTGTGATCGTGGCCAAGACAGGCGAATGCCCCCCGGCCTATCCCCGCTTCCCGATTACGCAGGGGCTGGCCGGCGCAGCTGTGGAATCGAAGCAGGCTGTCATGGTCGCGGACGTGCACAAGGATCCCCGCTATTTGCCGACCTTTGGCAGCACGAACTCGGAGATTGTCGTGCCGGTCATCACGGAGTCGGAGAAAGTGGTGGGGCTGATTGATGTGGAAAGCGAGAAGCTGAACGCCTTCACCGAGGAAGATCGTGACTTTCTCGAACACGCCGCGTTTCTCATCGCCCGCGCGTTGAAGTGAGCTTGTTCGCGCAGGAAGGCGCGCTCGGGGATTGGCTGGCGGCAGGTTTGCGCTGCATCGGGCAAATCGCCATCGAATGCAAGGATGATGGGAGCTTTACGCTCGCGCATCGTGACGACGCCCCGCGAAACGATCTCGGGGACCATGACCAGGCGGAGGCCGCATCCAAGTTGGCCAGGTTTGACGACGAGGGGAATTATCGGCCGCTCAAGACCGCTCCGAGTCTGCGACACGGCTGGCGGCTGAGACTGCGCAGTCTGGCCGAGCTGCGGACGGCGCTTGATCTTTTTTATCCCGGGCGGCTGGCCGCTTACTTTGCATTCGAAAAACATGAGCTTATCGCGACGCCGCTGCGGGAGACTCTCGGGCGGCAATCGGGGATGTATCGAATTGCTGCACAGATCGATGATCCCGCGGCGGATGGGCTTGTCGGTAATTTTTGCCGGTCGGATGGCGGATGCCTGCGCACGATTCTTTGGCGGCGGGACGCCGAAGGAACGCTCGCCTCGACCCGATTACCGCCCGAAAAGTTCAATCCCGTCCTCGATCAAACCGGCGACGGCAGGCCGGTGATTCCGTTGCTTTGCCAGGAAGCGTGCAACCTGCTTGTGGCCGAAGCGCGCAAGGTGGTTCAGGCCGGTCGATGATCATCCGAGCACGCTTTGTGGCGCCGCTGGCGGGCGAGCCGATCGACGATGGCGCTGTCGTAGTCGAAGGGAACAAAATCGCCGGCGCCGGCCGGTTTGCTGACATGCGGCGCAGCTGCTCGGGTGAAGTGCTCGATCTCGGCGAGCAGATTTTGCTGCCGGGTTTGATCAACGCGCATTGCCATTTGGATTACACGATGCTGCGCGGCAAAATCGGGCCGCAACAATCGTTTGCCGATTGGATCGTGGCGATCAATGCCGCAAAGGCGGCACTGACCGAGACTGACTACGTCGAATCCATCACCGCCGGCCTGGTTGAGGCCCGGCAGTATGGGACGACGACGTTGCTAAACCTGGAGGCATTTCCGAAATTGCTGCCCCGGCTGCCTCGCCCGCCGCTCCGCGTCTGGTGGTGCGCGGAGATGATTGACGTTCGGAAGCCGGTCGACGCGCGGGCGGTTTTTGAGCGCCTCCGCGAGGCGTTCCATTCGCATCCGGATTGGCTTGGCGGGATTGGTTTGGCGCCTCATGCGCCTTACACGGCTTCGAGCCAATTGTATCGCGACGCGTCTGAGATCGCGCGAAAAGAAGGCGTGCCGTTCACCACCCACCTGGCCGAATCGTCGGAGGAGATGCAGATGTTTCGCGAGGCGCGCGGGCCCGTCTTCGATTTCTTGAAAAGCATCGGACGCTCGATGGAAGATTGCGGCCAGGAAACGCCGCTTTCGCTTGTCATACGGCAACAAACAATCACCCAGGATTGGATCGTCGCGCACCTGAATGAGCTGGATGACCGCGATTTCGAGCTCCTGGCGCGCGCGCCGAAATTTCACATCGTGCACTGCCCGCGCAGCCACCGCTTCTTTGGTCACGCGCCGTTCGCGTTGCAACAATTACGAAATCTGGGTTTCAACATCTGCCTCGGGACAGACAGTCTCGCGAGCAACTCGAGCTTGAGTCTGTTTGCGGAGATGCGCGAACTGCTGCGGAAAGAGGTGTGGCTCGCTCCTCGCGATCTCCTTGAGACGGTGACCATTCACGCGGCGGAGGCCATCGGCGAGGAAAACAGGCTCGGCCAAATTTCTCCCGGTTTTCATGCTGACCTGATCGCCATCCCCTGTGAGGCAGCTCGTCCCAATTTGTTCGAACATATCTTGGCGTTCGAGCAAACGGTCTCCTGGACGATGGTGAATGGCCAGGTCGTGCACGCGGCCTGATTCTCCTCGAAGAAGTCAGCGTTCCAGCCTCGCAAAACCCCACTCGTGAGAATTTCTCAATTTAGCTTTCCTTTTCTCAATTCTGCAATATCCTCCGCACGCTAGTATGGCAAAGATCATAATTATCGATGATGAGCCCGCCATGGTGGAAGTCATTGTGACGCTCTGTCGGGAAAAAGGGCATCAGGTGTTCCCCTTCAACTCCGCGCCAAAAGCGATCGAGCAGCTCGACACGATCGGGCCGCAGGTCGTCATCGCGGACATCAAAATGGAAACGATGACCGGGTTCGACGTTCTCCGGCACGTGCGCGAACATCATCGCCAGACTGCGGTCATTTTGATCACCGCCTACGCCTCGGTGGAAACAGCAGTCGAAGCGATGAAAATGGGCGCGTACGATTACGTGACCAAGCCGTTCAAGATCGACGAGCTCCAGATGACGGTGCAGCGGGCGCTCGATTATCAGGCGGCCCTCCGCGAGAACGTCTACCTCCGGAAGGAACTGAAAAATCGCTACCGGTTCGAGAACATCATCGGCACGAGCCGGAAGATGCAGCAGGTTTACAATCTCATTAACAAAGTCGCCGACACCGACAGCACCGTCCTGATCCAGGGCGAAAGCGGCACCGGTAAGGAACTGGTCGCGCGCGGCCTGCATTTCAACAGCAACCGGCAACATCACCCGTTCGTCGCGATCAACTGTAGCGCGTTGCCGGAAAATCTTTTGGAGTCGGAATTGTTCGGGCACAAGAAGGGCGCGTTCACGGGAGCTGTGGCCGACAAGCGCGGGCTTTTCGAGGAAGCCAATCTCGGCACGATATTCCTCGATGAGGTCAACTCGATGGCGCCGCCGTTGCAGACCAAGCTTCTCCGCGTCCTCCAGGAACGCGAAGTCCGCCGCGTGGGCGACAACAAGAGTGTGCCGGTAAACGTCCGCGTCGTCGGCGCGACCAACGAAGTGCTTCAGGGAAAAATGAAGGACGGCTCGTTCCGCGAAGACCTTTATTACCGGCTCGCCGTTATCCCGGTGGAAATTCCGCCGCTGCGCGAACGCCTCGAGGACGTCCCGCTGCTCGTGAATCACTTTTTGCAGAAGCAAGCCAGCGCGTCCGGCGGCGAGCCGAAGAAGATCGATCCCAAGGCGGTCGATATTCTTTGCCACTACGATTACCCGGGCAACGTGCGCGAGCTCGAGAACGCTATCGAGCGCGCCTGTGCGTTGTGCGAAGAAGACCTGATTTTGCCGACGGACCTTCCGCCTCAGATCGTCGCGGCCGCCCAGGGCGAAAAGGCCGAGCAAGCCATCGCCTCCATGCCGGTCGGCCAGACCCTCGATGAATTCATCCAGCAGCAGGAACGCGGTTACATCGAAGCGACCCTGAACCAGTGCGGCGGCTCGCGGGAAAAAGCCGCCAGCATGCTCGGTATCAGCATGGCCACGCTCTATCGCAAGGTAGAGCCGAAGAGCAAAAAGTAGCGCGCGGGAACTTAGCTGCGCTTCGTGTAAATCCGGATCTCGGTCGCGGCTTTCTCGATCTCGTCCAGCTTTTGCAAAGTCGCCGCCTGTTGCTTCAGGATTTCCTCATTCGCCGCTTTCATCGCTTGCAGGACTTTCAGGGCAGCTTGAGTTGAACCCGGCGCGCTGTCCGCGGTTGCAGGGCCCTTGGCGGTCGCAGCCGGCGTCATCGCCGGAACCACCACCGGCATCGGCGACTGAGCATTGCCGACCGAAGCGAGCGTAACCGCCGCTAAAAGAGAAAGGAAGAGCGCGCGCATATTAGCCGGATCGGCTGGAATAGATTTTGGCAAGGCGCAGCGCTTCGGCGATCGCCGCCAGCTTTGCATCGATCTTGGTTTGGTTCTCCGCGATCGCGGCTTGCTGCGCTTGCACCTCTTTCGCGAGCGCGAGGAGTTGCTGTTGCTCGCGCTCGTTTTCTTTCGGCGGCTCGGCGGCCGAGGCGCTGACGAGCGACGCGAGCAGGCAGGTTGCAATAAGAGCGGGCAAGGATTTCATGGGAGCAATTCAGTCGCACTCGTCTAAAAGCAAGTCGTATTCCCTCGATGGAGCCGGCATTTCACGAGGGAACGCGGCGTGGTAATTGCTTGCTTTTAGGCCCTTCCAAAGCGTACCATGGGAGGTCATGGCCGGGCCCGGGATGCATCAATCGCAAAACCTCTCGCTCCAACAGGTCCTTGCGCCCCAGCTTCAGCAGAGCCTGCTCATTCTTCAGGCCCCGCTGCTCGAGCTTCGCAACCTCGTCCAGCAGGAAATGGAGACCAACCCGGTCCTCGAAGAGCTCGCCACCGAACCGAACGCCGACGGCACGGAAGAACCGCCGACGCCCACCGCGGACGAGGAGTTCAAGGCCGAGTTCGACCAGCTGGCCAAGCTCGATGACGAATGGCGCGATTACATGGCGCAGTCCGGCAGCTATAGCGCCCGGTCGCAGGACGATGAAGAGAAGCGCCAGTTCTTTTTCGATTCCATCGCAACCCAGGAAACGCTCCAGCAGCATCTCATGGGTCAGCTCAACCAGGCGCCTCTCGATGCGGATGATCGCAAGACCGCTGAGCTCATCATCGGCAACATCGATGACAACGGTTTTCTTCAGGTCACGCCAGAGGACATGGCCCTCAACACCGGCATCGCCCAGGAAGATTTCGAGACGATGCTGCTGCTCATCCAGAGCTTTTATCCGCCCGGCGTCGGCGCGCGCGATTTGCGCGAGTGCCTC
>DASQLH010000168.1:0-3945 GCA_035630155.1 Chthoniobacterales bacterium | reverse complement strand
CTTGAATAGCTCCATCACCTCCTCGCCAACTTCTTTGGCGTGGATGTAAACCTGCATTCGTCCGGTTGAATCGCGCAGATCAACGAAGTGGCTTTTGCCCATGTCGCGATGTGCCGTGATGCGGCCCGCGGCGCGCAGCGTGGTCCCGTCGGCGAATTTCTCGCGAATTTCCGCGATCGCCCCGGAGGTTTCGTAGGCGCGCCCAAAAGGGTTCGCGCCGCTCGCCTGGAGCGCCTCTAATTTTTCGCGCCGTTGCGCAATGAGACTGTTTTCGTCGTCCATGGTTGGCGATGTTTACCACGTTTCCCGGGATTCTCACCCCGTGTCATGTGACCTATAGGGCGTATAGGACCTATCGATCCACAATTCGATTGCAAAAAAAACCTGCGCGATGACATACTCTGGCGCTTCTCGCCCTCTGGATCCGGGCCCGGAGCGCTCCTTTTCCCATGGAAGTCGACCTGCCGCAAACCACCTCGAAAATTGACGGACCGCTCGTCAAGCAGTTCTCCATTTTTTTGCCCAATAAGGTGGGGGCCATGCTCGACGTGGTGAAGCTGCTCCACACCCACAGCACCCATGTGGTGGCCCTGAGCATCTCGGAATCGACCGACTCCGCCATCGCCCGGATCGTGGTGAGCGACCCGGAGCAGGTGGAGGAACTGTTCAAGCAACACAACGTGCCATATGGCGTTTGCTCCATGGTCATTGTGGAGCTGCGGGAAGTGGCGACGCAACTCGCCAAGCTGCTGGCCGCGCTCCTCATGGCGGAGGTGAACGTTCATTTCACCTATCCGTTGCTGACCCATCCGCGCGGGTTCGCGGCGCTCGCTTTGCATGTGGACGATACCGATTGCGCCTCGTCGGTCCTTCTCGGAGAAGGGTTTAAGCTTCTGAGCCAGGCCGACATCTCGCGGTAAGATTTCCTCTGTTTCCTGCTCCTGATCATCATCTTGCTCATGATCCCTTCGGGGCGGCTGGCTTCTTACTAGGGGATCAAGATCAGGAGCATGAGCAGGAGTTTTAATTGAACGGTTTTGCGCCGGGCGGAATCCAAGGCATAATTCCCCGCACACGATGGATGCCGAAGACCTGATCTCACCCACGCCGCCGCCCGATAAGATTTTCCGTATCGCGATGCTGGTGGTGCTCGCCTTTGGCGCGGCCCAAATTGCCGGGCTCGGCGTCTTTTACATCAACAAGTGGCGCACCGAATACGTGGCGGCCCGCCCGAAAGTGGAGCCTGCTGCCGCCACCCCGGCGCCGACCGTGGCTCCCGCTGTCGCCCAGACGACGCCCGCGCCGGCTCCCTCGGATGTTCAATCCGCTTCGACTCCCAGCGCCGCGGCGCTTTCCGTGGCGGAAAAGCTCCTGAAAGAAGCCACCCAGTTGCGCGACAAAGGCGACACGACCAGCGCGCTCGCCCGGCTCCAGGATGCGTCGCAACGCGATCCCAAGAACGCGAACGTCCTCGCCGAGATGGCGATGATTTACGAATCGATTCAGCTTTACGACCGGTCGAACGAGACCTGGAAAAAGATCCAGGAGATCGGCCCGTCCGCTGGACCGCTCTATGAGGTGGCCGAGATGAAGTTGAAAACCGGCGTGACCGCGGCGGCGCCGCCCGCCACCACCACGACCGGGCCCGGCCTCGCGGGGTCGTCTCCGCTCGACGCCGGAACCACGCGCAACGACGCGGACGGCATTCCCGATGGTTCCAGTTTTGGCATTACGGAGGTGGCGGCTACCGACACGCCCGACCCCGAAGCGGAAACCAACATGAAATTGAAGATCAGCGTGAAGGCCCGCCCGGGGGCGCCGATCGACCACACGAAAGTAAAAATCCAGGTTTTCTTCTACGACACAGTGGACAACAAGGAGGTTGTCCTGACCGATGCGGACGTCAGCTACGAATGGCTTACGCCGAATCACGATTGGAAGGAAACAAACCCGGAAGTGCTGGCCGTGACTTATCTCCGGGCCAAGAACAAGACGGTTTCGGCCGATGCCGCCCTGGCTGACGCGGCTGCCTCGATCACCCCGACCGCGGCGAATCGGAAGAAAGCGCCGCCGAAAAAAGAACCGGCGGCGGATTTGCCGGGCGAAGGCGGGCCGCGCAAGTATCTCGGCTACATCGTGCGCATTTATTACAACGACCAGTTGCAGGCGGTGCGCGCCGACCCTACCCGACTGCTGAATTTGTTCCCGCCGCCCTTCACCGCGCCGCAGTAATGCAACTGCTCATCGTCCACGACGACGCTGAGGTTGGAGAGCAGTTAGCGGGAATGGTGGCGGACTACACCGAGCATCAGTGCGACCTCGTGGAGAACGACGACGCCGCGCAGCGATGGGCGGAAAAGCACGCGCGCTGCGATCTTTTGCTCGCGCAACTGGAAGGACCGGGCGTCGATGGATTAACCCTCGGCGGCTCGCTCAGCGAGGTTTTTCCCGGACTCCAGGTTTTGTTTTTGCCGGCCTACCCCGCGGCGGAGCGGCGTCTTGAAATTGGGCAGACCAAGGTTTTTCCGGAACCGATCGAGGGGGAGCGTTTGCTGGCCGCGATCGAAACAGCCGCCGGCGCGCAAGCGGGCGCGCCCGATTTGTTTCACGTGCTCGACGTGCTCCAGATGTGTTGCCTGAGCAAACGGAGCGGCGCGGTGCAGATCGTGAATGGGGCGCGGAGCGGAATTGTGTATCTGCGCGAAGGAAAGATTGTGCACGCGGAAGGCGCGATCACGCGCGGCACGGAAGCGCTGCTCGAGATCGCGGGGTGGGGCGACATCGAATTTGCCTACGATTCTTCCGCGCGCGCGCCGGAGACGATCTCCACGCCTTGGGACGAAGCGCTGATCCAGGCTGTGGTCCATGCGGAGAAAAGCAATGGGAGCGAAACCGCGCCGCCGCCAATCGAGGCATCCGCAACTCCAAAAGCTCCGCCGCCCAAGAAGCGCAGCTTCTTTAGCGCGTTCGGACGCTAAGGTGGATCGTGCGGTCCGTCGCGCGATGACAAATAATGCCGGCGCAGCCGGGACATCCAAAACATCGCGCGACAGAGCGCACGATCCACCTCACCCCTTTTCTTTCCTCCCTCGGCGAGATGCGTTATTCTAGCGGCCGATGAAATTCTGCGTCCAGCTCGCCGCGCTTTTTCTACTGGCCGCGACGGCGCAAGCCCAGATTCAGGTCGAACTGAAATTCAAACGGCTCCAGTACATCGCGCACGAACCGATCCTCGCCACCCTCAAGATCGCGAACCTCTCCGGACGCGACATCGATCTCCGCGATGCCAACGGTCAACGCTGGTTCGATTTCGAGATCAATGCGGGCGAAGGCCGACTCCTCGCGCCCTTGAAACGCCAGGCGCCGGAGCTCCCGCTTCACGTCGAGGCCGGCCAAACCGTCACGCGCAAAATCAATCTGACGCCGCTTTTTCCCGTGCACGATTTCGGCTCCTACCACGTCCGGGCGAACGTTTATTTCTCCGACCTGAACAAGTTCTTCTACTCGGCGACCAGGGTTTTCCAAGTCACCGATGCCCGCCCGATCTGGCAGAAGACGGTCGGCATTCCGGAGGGAATGCGCGGCTCCGGAGAACTGCGCACCTATTCGCTCCTCTCGAACCGCTTCCCAAACCACACCTCGCTTTATGTGCGGGTGGAAAACAAAGAGAGTGGCGCGGTTTACTCCACCTATTCGCTCGGTCGCGTCATCGCCAATGACGAGCCGCAGGCTGAGATCGACCGCGCCAATCAACTGCATGTTCTCCATTGCGCGGCGCCCCGAAGTTGGGCTTATTCCCACATCGGGTGGAACGGGGAGCTTCTGAAGCAGTCGAATTTTCTGGAAACAAAATCGCGTCCGCGTTTGCGGCATGCGGCCGATGGCGCTATCGCCGTGAGTGGCGGAATGCTCAACGTCCCAGTTGCCGAGTCTCAGCGCGCTCCC
>DASQLH010000167.1:0-30811 GCA_035630155.1 Chthoniobacterales bacterium | reverse complement strand
TCCTGGACGTGACGATTGACCACGACGGCGTTGCCATCGTTCGGCCCCGGCCAACGCCCACCTTGCAACGGAAGTTTCAGGAGCCGCGTTCCCTCGGGATAGCCGCACAGCAACATGCGCCGGCCTTCGCGAACGGCCAGAGAGCCGCCATCGTTCGCAACGAGATTCACGCCGGCGCGGCGAAACGCTTCGGCGATCTCCACGTCGGGAACGCCCCCGGCCACGGCCTCCAGTTCCGCGGCGGGCGCGGGGCGTTGCAGTTGCACCTCGACGTCGTGGCCGCGAGCCGCAAGAGCGGCGTCGATGACCCGCATCAGGCTTTCGTAATTATTGTGCGCGGTGAGGAGCAGCGCGCCGCCGGCCGAGAGCGCCAGCAACGTGAGCGAGAGCCGCCAGGGACGGCGGAAGGTATTTCGGAGCGCAAACGTCCAGCGCCGGTTGCCGGGCATTTTGATCAGCCGCGACGTCAGGCGGATGGGGCCGCGGGGCGCGATGATGCCGGGATCTTGAATCGCTTTGCGCACACTTGTGCGCGCCGCGCGCACGATCGGCAAGGCCATGGCGAGAAAGGGAATACCGAGCGCGAACAGAATTTCTCCGAGCGCGAGCGAACGCGGGACGGTCCAATCGGCGACGTCGATGTTCAGCATGGTCTTGTGATACTGGACGACCCACCGGCCGATGGCGGTTCCAATGGGCAACGCGAGCGCGGTGGCGAGCAGGATCAGCGGAGCGACCAGCGCCAGGTATTGCCAGGCGAGCTGGAACGAGCGGGCGCCAAGCGTTTTCATGATCCCGACCTGGCGCACCTCGCGTTTCATCCAGAGCGAAATCACGAAGGCCGCGAGAGTCGCGCTGCAAATGAAAGCGATCCCAGCCAGCACTTCGAAAATCCGGAGCATCGCCGTCATGAGCCCCGCATGCGGATGCTTGTTGTTCAACGCGTCCGCGCGCAACGGCGCCGCGTTTCGCGCCTTTAACCAGCCGCTCAAATCGTCGGTGAATTCCGCGACGTCGCTCATGCTCCCGCGCGCGGTCAGCGTCACGAGAAGCTGATCCAGCTCTCCGCTCTGTCCGAGGAAGGATGCGGCCACCGGTGTGATGTAACCGTAGATCATTCGATCCTGATTGCTCGGCGCGACAGCGGGGTCGTGAACGAATCCGCTGACCGGGATTGTGGCCGTGCCGCCCGTGAGCGTCCGGACGCTCACCCGGTCGCCTTCACGCGCGTCGAGAAGGGGAATGCCCGATTGCTCGATCATAATGCCCGCGTTGTCCGCCGGCCACGCACCTTCATCCCAATGAATCAGATTCACGGTTTGCCTCGCGAAATCCGGCAGCACCGTGAGCCGCATCGGAAACCACTCGCCGGACTTTCCCGCGATGCGGGTGAAGGCCACCGCGCGGGCATCGACTTGCGCGACTCCCGGGCGGGCGCGGATCAGATCGAAAAGCGCTGGGTCCACCTTGTCGAACCAAAGAATAATGTCCGGTGCGTTCGCGCGTTGATAACTCCTGGCGATTTCCCGGGCCAGAATCGCACGCGCGTTCAGCGCCGCCACGACACCGGCGGTGCCAAGAACGAGAATGACCGCGATGAGAAATATCTGGAGACGGTGCTGCCGGAAATCGCCGGCAATTTTCCGCCATTGCGTGCTCATGCGCGGTCGGAGCGGTTGCTCTCGTCCGCAACGATGAGGCCGTCCTTTAACTGGATCACGCGATGCGCGCGGCTGGCCAGATTGTCGTCATGCGTGACGATGAGGAGCGTTTTCCGCTGGTCGACCAGGCCATGAAAGAGTTCGGCCACCGCGGCCGACGTCTCGGAATCAAGGTTGCCGGTGGGCTCGTCGGCCAACACGATGGGCGGATCGTTCGCGAGGGCGCGGGCGATGGCGGCGCGCTGTTGTTGTCCGCCCGACAGCGCCGAAGGCAGCTTGGTGGCCTGGTCGCTCAACCCGACGAGCTCAAGCAGCTCGCGGGCGCGCGTCCGGCGATCTGGGCCTGGCACCTTGTCCACAAAATCCATCGCCAGCATGATGTTTTCTTCAACGGTCAGAGTCGGCAGCAGCTGAAAGAACTGGAAGACGACGCCGATGTTCCGGCCGCGCCAGAGCGCCATTCTGTTTTCGCCGAGTTTGGTGAGATCGGCGCCAGCCGCCTGGACTCCGCCGGAAGTGGGGCGATCGATTCCGGCAATGAGATTGAGCAGAGTGGACTTGCCGCTGCCGGATTTTCCCAGAACGGCCAGGAACTCTCCCGGGGCAACCCGCAGCGAAATTCCGCGCAACGCCTGGAACTTCTGGCCGCCGCGCGCCCCGAAAGATTTCGTCGCGCCCTCGAGCCGGATGATGTCCGCGTCGTCCGCCGCCGGTTTGGTGATCATTTCTGAAGATGGGCGCGCCCGGACTTTTACCCGCCGTGTTGACGCTTCAAGGTGAAGAAATCGGCGCTGAGCAATTTCCCGTTCGGATCAAACTTGAACGTGCGCTCTTTCGTTCCGCGCTCGGCCGAACGGAATTCCATCTTAACCACGCGCGCTTCGCTTTCGCGCTCGATGGCGGTGATCACGATTTCCTCCGGCGCCCTGACTTTCACGATCGCCTGCAGGAAGAAATCGACCGCATTGTGCCCATCTGGCAGCTCCTCGATCTCGTACCGGTCCGAGAGGCGCGACTTGAGCGATTTGCCGTCATGAATCCGCATGGCTTCGGCAAAGGCCAGCATGAATTCGAGAATCTGTTTGTCCGGCGAAACGTTGGCCCCGAACGCGATCGTGGCCGCCTTTGCATCTGGCGGGCCGGGAGTCGGCGGCGGCGGCGGGGCGCCGTGCAGCCAGGTCTTGAGGTCCGCCTGCGCGGCAACGGCTGACAAAAGAACGGTGATGAGCGCGAGTTTTTTCATGGGTTGAGGCGATGACCGGACGAGCGATGGACGCTTGCGGATAGATGACCGCGAAGGGCGGCGGGCGGTTACAAAAATATTTGCGGATCGCGCTTCAAAAACTCACGCTCAAAAGAGATCATGAGCAGGATCATGCGCAGGAGCAGGAGCAAAAGAGACGAGGAGATTGCGTCGGCCGTTCCGGCAAATCTCGATGAGTTGCCGCGGCTGGATGGATGCCGGCTGCGCGGGATCCAGATGACGCGGCTGGAGACTTTTATCGACGCGGCGTTCGCTTTTGCGGTCACCATGATGGTGATCGCGGCGGAACGGGTCCCGGACGATATCACCACGTTGCTCGCGGCGTTCAAGCATGTGCCGGCGTTCATCGCGAGCATTGCAGTCCTGGGGATTTTCTGGCGGGGACATTGGTTGTGGAGCCGGCGTTACGGCCTGGAAGATGGCGTTTCCATCTTCATCAGCTGGGCGCTCCTGGTGACGATCCTGATCTACATCTATCCGCTAAAAGCGATTTTCGGATCGATGTTTTACATGCTGAGCGATGGCCGTGTTGGACAGGCACTGGTTCCCAGCAACGCCCAGGCCCGCGCGATTTTTGCCATCTACGCAATCGGCTTCACGGCCATCGCCCTGGAGATCCAGTTGCTCTTTCTGCGCGCGTGGCAATTGCGCGGACCGTTGCGCTTGAATGAGCGGGAACTCTTTCTCACCCGCGAGGACTTACGAGGATGGAGCATCCCTACTCTAGTGGGACTTACCTCGCTGGTCTTCGCCCTGACTCTACCGATCACCCACCTCTCATGGTGTGGATGGATCTACTTCTCGATGGTGATCATTGTGCCGGTGCACAGAAGGCTTCTGCGCCGGCGAGCTCCGCCCTGAAGACACTACGAAATATTTTCGGCAACGTTTGGGCCCTGCTCGGCATGGCCGCCTTCGCGGTTAGCCTCGCCATCCTCTGGCGCCATCCCGGTTTCGGGCGCGAGGATGCGATCGGCGGACTGATCATTTTCGGGATCATCTTCCCGCTGCTCGCGTGGGTGACGACTCTCCGCGCGCGGCCGCTGGAACTGCCCGAGAGGCGAAGCGTCGGCGAGATGGGGCTGCTCTTCGCCTGCCTGGTTGTGGTGATGCTCTATCTCATCTGGGGCGCGGCGTTTTCCGAGATGCTCGTGCCGGCGAGCTGGCTGGCTTCGCCGCAAGTGAAGTCCATTGTCGTGCTCGCTCGGAAGTTGATCGTCTTCGTGGCGATTCCCTTTCTGCTCTTCCGGATCGTCTTCGGATATCGCTGGCGCGATTTTGGGGTTCAGTGGGCCGGGCTGAAGGCGCTGGCCGGAAACCATCTTCTGGTGGTGCTCGTCCTCAGCGCCGTCATTCTCCTCTTCCAATACTTCGCGGGCACGGGGGCGGCGCCGATTCGCCGTGGCGAATTTAGCGCGGGACAGCTTGCGATCGGACTGCCGCTCTGTTTCGCCTGGCTTTTCCTCGAGGTCGGCTTGGTGGAGGAATTCTTCTTCCGGGCCGTCGTTCAGGAACGTCTCGCCGCATGGTTCCGATCGGAGGTGTCCGGCGTGGCCCTGATGGCTTTGCTCTTTGGCCTCGCGCATGCGCCGGGGTTCATCCTGCGCGGAGCAGGACTTCACGAGGCGATCGGCACAACCCCGTCGCCACTCGACTCCATTGCCTATGCGATCGTGATTCTTTCCCTGAGCGGCATTTTCTTCGGCATCGTTTGGGCGCGCACGAAGAATCTCTTCGCCGTAATGTTCATCCACGCGGCGACCGATCTTTTGCCGAACTTCAAAGAGTTCGTGCAGACCTGGGGAATTTGATTACTTAGGCCGGATGACGCAGGCAGAACGCGCGCTCGGGATTTTGCACGAATGGGTCCAATCGGACAGTCTGCGACGGCATTGCTACGCGGTAGCCGATTCGATGAAGCATTTCGCGAGAGAGGGCGACGCGGACGCGGACCTTTGGGAAGCGGTCGGGCTGTTGCATGACATGGATTACGAGCGGCATCCGAACCAGGAGCAAAGCCCGACAGAAGGACATCCCTTCGTGGGCGTGGCCTGGTTGCGCGAGCAAGGCTGGGACGAAGAGGTTTGCCGCGCGATTCTTTCCCATGCGGATTATTCGGGCGTCACGCGGGAGACCCCGCTCGAGCGGACGCTCTACGCGGTGGATGAATTGAGCGGCTTTGCCATGGCTGTGGCGCGCGTCCGGCCATCGAAAAGCATCCACGAAGTCGATGTGGCCTCGGTGAAAAAGAAAATGAAGGACAAGGCTTTCGCGCGCGCCGTAAATCGCGATGACATCGTCCGCGGCGCAGCCGAGTTGGGAATGCCGTTGGAAGAGGTCATTGCCGGAGTCATCGCTGCATTGCAGGCAGACGCGGAGCGATTAGGAGTGGCGGGAGAACAGAAACCGGAAGGTGCATGACGACGCAAGGAGCGGTCACAACCCGCGAATTTGTTCTGAGCGATCATGATCGCGCAGTCGCTCTTTGGAGCGAAATCGACAGCGTGGAGATCTGCGAGGGGGATTCACGCGAGGAGGTCGCGGAATATTTGAAGCGCAACCCGGGATTGAGTCGGGTCGCGGAAGCGGATGGAAAAATCGTCGGGGCGGTGATGTGTGGGCACGATGGACGACGCGGTTGGATTTACCATCTGGCGGTGGCGCAGGAGTATCGCGGGCGTGGCGTGGGCAAGCTGCTGCTGGACGATTGCGTGCGCGGCTTACGGGAAGCGGGCCTCAAGCGAGCCATTATTCTCGTGGAGAGAGAGAATGCGGCCGGGCACGAGTTCTGGCTTCGCGAGGGCTGGGAAGAGATCGATTGCGCCATCCCGATGACGAAGGAGCTTTAAGTGGTTAAGCTTTACGTGTTCGTGTGAAGCCGCTCTGGGCAGCCCGACGTCTTCCCTCTTAAAGCTTAAAACTTAACACTTAAAGCTTAACCCTCATTTCGGCGGCGCCGGCGTCGGATTCCGATTCGGATACGGCGGCACCGGAGGAAGGTCGTAACCCTTCGTCTTCAGGTCATTCTGGATCTCTGCGATGGCCCGGTTGAGCTGCTCGTCTTCGCCGCGGAATTCCCTGGCCGGATCGTTGTCGACCACGATGTCGGGATCGACGCCGTATCCTTCGATGACCCAGTCCTTGCCGTCCTTCGAATAAGGCGCGAACTCGGGCCGGTTTAAAATTCCGCCGTCGGTCAGAGGCAGCGAGTTCCGGATTCCGACGACACCGCCCCAGGTGCGTTTGCCGATTAGTTTACCCAAGCCAAGCGATTTGAACCGGTGCGGAAAGATATCGCCGTCCGATGCCGAGAACTCATTGCAGAGCGTAACCATCGGGCCAAGGAAGGTCTGCGGCGGGTTGGTTTGCGGCACGCCATTCCTGGCAATGGAGACCATGATCAGCGTGCGCCGAAGCCGCTCGACGACCAACGGCGAAACAAAACCGCCGCCATTACCGCGCACGTCCACGATCAGGGCTTTCTTGCGGATCTGCGGAAAGTATTGCTTGGTGAACTCATTCAACCCGGGCTGTCCCATGTCGGGGATGTGGATATAACCGACCTGGCCTCCGGTTTTCTTGCTCACTTCATCGACGTTCTTCTGCACCCAGGCGCGGTAATAGAGGGGCGACTCGTCCGCGGTCGGAACCACCGTGATGTCGCGGGCGCCGTCGTCCGCCGGTTTTGAATTCACGCGCAGGATGACCTGCTTGTCGGCCGTCCCAATAAGAGCATGGTAAATATTCGCGAGCGTCGACACAGGTGTCCCGTTGACGGCGAGGATGTAATCACCCGGCTCCACATCGACACCGATGGCGGTCAGCGGCGAACGGGCGCGCTTGTTCCAGTTTTCGCCTGGGAGAATTTTCTCGATGCGATAGGCCTTGGTCGCCGGATCGCGCGAGAGCTCGGCGCCAAGCAGGCCGAGCTTGATGCGGGGCGTCTCGGGTCGCTCACCGCCCGCCACGTAGGCATGACCGATGTTCAACTCGCCAATGAGTTCGCCCACCAGGTAGGTGAGATCGTTACGATGATTTACGAACGGAACGAGCGCCCCGTATTTGTCGCGCATCGCTTTCCAGTCCACGCCATGCATGTTCGGCGCGTAAAAGAAATCGCGCATGTGCCGCCACGACTCATTGTAGATCTGGTTCCATTCCGCGTGGCGATCCAGCATCATGTCGAGGCCGGCCAGCTTCAGCTTGAAATCCTTGCCGGCCTTTTCGTCCTTTAGCTCGATCTTGTCTTTCGGCAGGTCGATTATCGCGTATTCCTTGCCGATCTTGACCAGCATCTTCTTCCCGTCGGCCGTGATTTCGTAGTTGGTCACGTCGCCGTGCACCGTCTCTTTCCGGTCTTCCAGGCTGTAGGAACAAAGGTGCGATTTGCGATTGTCGTTATCGTCATCGTCCTGCGCCTGATCGTCCCCGACCGTCCGGCGGAGGTAAAAAATTCGATCGTTTACCAGGCGGAGATTCCGGTAGTTCCCCGACGGATGGTCGAGAGCAACCAGACGTCCTTGAATGCCGTCGAGGTCCACCTTAACCGTGACCGGCTTCTTCTCTTTAGCGTCCTTGTCCTTGTCGTCCTTCTTGGCTTGATCGTCGGCCTTCTTGTCTGGCGTGCCCTTAGGCTTCTCCTTGTCGGCGGCTGGCTTCTCTTTGTCTTTTTCTTCCGGCTTCTCTTTGTCTTTCTCTTTCTTCTTGCCGACTTCATCGCTGCGCGGTCCGAGCGGGTTCTCCGTTTCTTTGGCCAGCGTCATCAGATAAACGCGATCCAGGTCGCGATACACGTTCCCGAAATCCGTCTGGTCGAAGATCGGCTTGAAATCGCGGCTGGAAACCATCATCAGATACTTCCCGTCGTCGCTGAACGTGGCGTTGTTCGCCGAATACCAGTCGTCGGTCACGGCCACCGGCTTTTTGTCCGCGAGGGAAAAGAGGTAAACCTTCTCGCCGCCATTCTCTTCCGGGCGGGAAAACGCGATCCATTGACTGTCGGGCGACCAATCGTAACCGCTGATCTCGCCATACTTGTCCTGATCGACTTCCGTAATGGCCTTGCTCGCGACATCGATGTAGCGCAGGCGCTGTTTCCGGTCGCTCCAAAGCAGCTTCTTGCTGTCGGGCGACCAGATCGCCGCGTAAAAGTAGGTGTCGGCGCCGTTGGTTAGCTGAGTCGGCTCGCCTTTGCCGTCCTGCGGCCGGATGTAAAACTCGTTCTCGCCGGTCGCGTCTGAATTGTAGGCGATCCACTTGCCGTCGGGCGACCAAACCGCGTCGCGCTCGTGCGCGTTCGAGGTCCGGGTGAGATTGCGCGGCGTGCCATCCTTGCCGGGCACGGAAAAAAGATCGCCACGCGCCACGGCAATGACGCGCTGGCCATCGGGCGCGGAGCTGACCGACTGGATGTGTTTCGACGCATCGACCAACGCGGAACGCCCGGAAGCTAGATCTTCCTTAATGTCGATCGGCACAGGCGCGGACTGCCCGTTCGCCAGATCGTAACGCCAGATGTAGCCCGCCTGTTCGAACACGATCGCGTCCTTCCCGATCGACGGAAATTTGATGTCGTAATCCTTGAAGGTGGTGAGCTGCCTGGTGTCTTTGCTGGTCAGGTCCGTCGAAAAAAGATTCATCCGGCCGTCGCGGTCGGAGATGAAATAGATGCGGTTGTCAGGCGCCCACATCGGGCAGATGTCCTGCGAGGGATCGTTGGTGACGTTCTCGGTCTTGCCGGTCTTGAAGTCGAAAATCCAGACGTCGTCCGCCATGCCGCCGCGATAATGTTTCCATGTCCGAAACTCCCGGAAGACGCGGTTATAAGCCATCTTCGAGTCATCCGGGGAAAACGAAGTGAACCCGCCGCGCGGCACCGGCAGCTGCTGGGGCAGATCGCCTTCAAGGCCCGCGCTGAAGAGCTCGCCGATGAAGGAATTGAACGTCCGCATCCGCGTGCGAAAAACGACGCGCGGCTTCGTGTTCTCCCAGGTCATGACGATGTTGTTCGGGCCCATCCGGTCCGAGATGTCGTCGCGGCTGACCGTGGCCGTAGTGGTGATCCGCTTCGGGACGCCGCCGTCGCCGGGCATCACATAGACTTCGGTATTGCCGTCGTAATGCGAAGTGAAGGCGAGCTGTTTTCCGTCGCCGGAGAAACGCGGGAACGAGCTGTAACCAGGCCCGCTGGTCAACCGCCGGGCGACGCCGCCATCTTTGCCGACAGTGTAAAGCTCGCCCGCGTAGCAGAAAACGATCTGATCGCCGTTGGTCGTGGGAAACCGGAGGAGGCGGGTGGTCTCGGGCAATTTTTGAGCGGACGCGGACCCATCGATTACGATCACGAGCAGGAGCACGAGCATGAGACGAAGAGGCGAGATAATGCGCATAAGAAAAAGAGAATGAACGATCAAGCTGGCGCGGAGCCAGCGAGCTGACAACTGCGAAAAATAGCCGACAGGCCGCCGTGACCTACACTTCGGATTTCCTAAGGATAAAGGCGGCGACAGGGCGATTTCCGGACTCAAGAATTTGACGCGGCCGGGACGCACGCCGATTTTCGGCACGCCATGCGCAAACTACTTCTCATCCCGCTGCTCCTCATCTCTCTCGCCTTTCGCGCAGACGCGCAAAAAGTCCCGCCGGAAAAGGAATTGAAGACCATGGCCCGCGATTCGTTGCTCGCCTTTAACGAAGCGGTCCAGGAAAAAAACTTCGCCGGCTTCCACAAGCACGAACTGGCCACCATTTTCCGCGACCAGATGCCGCTCGAAAAATTCACGACGGTCTTCAAGGAGTTCCTCGAAAAGGGATACGACATCTCGAATATCGCGAAGGTGGAGCCTGTCTTCGATGAGCCGGCCAAGATCGACAACAACGGCGTTCTCGCCGTCTCGGGATCGTACCCGACAAAGCCGAACAAGGTCATCTTCAAGCTCAAGTACCTCCAGGAGAAGTCCGCCTGGAAACTGGTCGGCATAAATGTGCAGGTCCTCCCGTTCGTGGAGAACACGGGGCCGGTGCCGACCGAGAAGGAAGCAAAACGTCTCGCGCTCGATTCCCTGCTCGCGTTTAACGAAGCGCTCCAGGCAAAAAATTTCGAGAGCTTCTACCGGAAGATCGCGAAGCTTTGGCAAGCACAAACGACGGCGGCAAAGCTAAAGGAAATCTTCCAGGCGTTTCTCGACCAGGACGCGCACATTTCGGGTATTGCAGACCTGGACCCTGTCTTCGACTCGAAGCCGGCCATCAACAGCGACGGCTTCCTGGTTTTAAAGGGCTCCTACCCGACGCAGCCCAGCAAAGTTTTCTTCGAGCTCAAATATGTTTACGAAGACGAGGTGTGGGAACTGGTTGGCATCAACGTGAATCTCAAGAAGAGCGGAGGCACGGATAAGGGGCTCAAGAAACCCGAGTCGGACGACAAAGACGAGGAGAAGAAGGAGTGAGGAAAGGCGTCAGCCGACGCCGCGCTCCATCAATTGCCGGCGGAGATCGTTTTGGATGTCCGGGCGCAGGCGGCTGAGCAGCTTCTCCCGGCGCGCCGGGTCCATGGCGATCAGCTCGCGGAGAAATTTGTCGCGCGTTTTCTTCTTCTCGTAACTCGTCCAGGCAATCCCCACGGCCAGGAGCAGGGCGATCACCCAGACGGCGATCGAAGTCCCTGAGACGCCCTCGAACAGTGCGATCATCAAGACAAGTTTCCGACGAAGCGAGCCGCTGACAAGTGGCGACTGCGGCCCCGGGGAAAACTGCGGTGAATTTTTTGCCGCAAACGCGGTCTAAATTTACCGGACCGACACTCGCCGCCGCGGCGGGCTTCGAATCTATTAATGGGATTCAAGAGGGTCTATTGCGTATGGAACACAAAATTTTTCTTGGCAAATACCGCGTCGCCGCGGATGAGATGGCGCTCTCCGGCCCGGAACCCGTTGGCCAAACGGCAGGAGCGGAACAACATCAGACGGCGATTGTTTATCGCGGGGACGAAATCGAGTCCGGCCGCGATGTGGCGATCGAGGTCATCCCAGCGGCTTCTTACAAGACCGTGGTGCGCGAAGAGCTTGAGGCGGAAGCGCTCGCCGCGAGGAAGATCATCCACATCAACATCCCGGCGATCTACGATTTCGGCGTCGAGGACGACCACCTCATCTACGTCACGGAATATTTCGATGGCACCTCCGCGGAAGAATGGGTGAACCAGCATGGACCGATGCCGACCGGCGCGGTCTTGCGAATCGCTCTTCAAGTAGTGAGCGCGATGGGCGCGTGCGCGTTCCACAAAATTTCGCATCACGCCATCAATCCCGGCAACCTCATGCTCGTTCCCGGACAAACGCCGGAAGGCGATTGGCCGCTCATCAAGGTGCTCCACTTCATCGGAGTCGCTCCGACCTTCACCAGCGCGGAGGCCCCGGTTTCCACCACGGTGGCTTCGTTCGACAAGACCTCGCATTACGCGAGCCCGGAGCAACTCCAGCACGGCACGGTCGATTTCCGGTCGGAGATTTATTCGCTCGGCGCGACGATGTGGTTCCTGCTCACGGGTGCGCCGCCCTTGATTGCGCCCAAGGGCCCGCTCGCCATGCAACCGACCACGCACGGGCTGGCGGTGGACAAGTTGAACGGCATGCCGAAAAAAGTCCGGCGTCTGCTCGCGCAAATGTTGTCGGTTAATCCGCAAGAGAGACCGGACGATCCGCTCGCCTTTTACCGGCAGATTCAGGATTGCCTCGCACAAGTGGACCGCCGTGAATCGATGGCGCGCAAGTTCGGTGTGCCGTTGCTCGCCGGATCGAGCGCTGCGCTCCCGAGCCGCCGGCGCTTTCCGGCGAAGGCCCTTGCGCTCGCGGCTCTGCTGCTGGCCCTCGCTACGCTCGGCGCAATTGTCATCCCCAACTATTTGCGCCAGGAGCGCGTCCGTCAGGCGGAAGAGCCCATCGGTGTGCCGATCGGAGTTCCCGAGGCGACCGAGTCCGCGCCGCCGTTGAATCCGAATGCTGTCGTCGCTCAAGTTCCCGCGGAGACATCGGTCGCGAGCACCAATCCCGTCCAGAATCCGCCGCCTACCAACACGGAAGAAGTTGCACCAGCACCGCCTTCGACTGCGCCCGCTTCGCCGCCCGTTGTTGCCGCAAACGAAGCCGCAACGGCACCAGTGCAACCTGCGCCTCCCGCGCCGCCAGCCAATGTTCAACCTGAGGAATCCCCGAAAGTTGTTGCCAGCGAAGTCGCCTCCGCACCTGTAAAGCCTCTCCCCACCGCGGAGCCGGCCGAAGTTCAACGCGAAGAACCGCCGAAAGTCGCGGCTAACGACGTCGCGTCCGCACCGGCGCCCGTGAAACCTTTGCCCACGGCGGAGCCAGTGGAGGTTCAGCGTGAAGAATCTCCGAGGGTCGCGGCTAATGAGACCGTTCCTGAGCAGCGCGAAGTCACGGAGCCAAAAGCGACGGAATCCATTCCTGCCGAAAAGCGGGAAGTCCGCTCGAATCGCAAGACGGAAGTTGCCGCGATCCCGACAGCGCGTCCGGTAGCGCCTGAAGTGAGACGCGCGGAGCCAGCACCGCCGGCCGAAGCTCCGGAAGAAGTTGTGGCGGAGAACACCGAGGAAGCCGTCGCGCCAGTGCCAGTTCCCGCTTCGCGGACCAAAAAGGAACGGGTCGCGAAAACGAAACGTCAGCCGAAGAGGGACGAGGCGAGGCCCGAATTCGTCATCACTGACGAAGCTGAGGAACCTGGCGAGCCGGCTCAGAAATTGCCGAAAGGCCGTGTCCGCGCGCGCTTCATCGGCGTGACGGCGGACGGCAACTGGATGCTCTCGTTGCCCAAAGACAAAATCGTGATCGTGCCGCCGCCCCCCGGCGGTTAAGCGCACTGGAGCCGGCACGCGCTCGTGCCGGGAAGTGATAAGACGTGCGATCTGTGCGGACGCGCTGTAGCCACGGCGCTATGTCGCCGTGCTTTTCGACGCCCCTTCAGGCGCGTCGACATAGCGACGCGGCTACAGCGCTAAACGTGATGCCGCGAGAGGGTTGGAGCCGGCACGCCCTCGTGCCGGGAAGGAAAGCGTCACAGGCGCCGCACCGATCCCAACGGTCCCGCCGCTGCGGGAGCAGGCCGTCTCCAAATAGATGTTTCCCCTCCGCGCTCTTACCTAAAGAGAGCCGCTTCGATTTTATCGCCCGAGCCTGACGGCTGCTCGTTCACCGCCACCTTCTCCGGCGGCGGAGGGATCGCTTCCTTGCCCCCAGCCTTGAGCGTTTCATTCAACGCCGGCAAGTCTTTCGTCAGCAGCCCCTCGAATTCTTTCACGACATCGCCGAGCTCGCGCCGCAACACGTCGATCCGGGCGATTTGATAATCGCCCGGCTTGCCTTCGTAGCTGAGGATCGCGCCATACAACTGGTCGGTATGCTCGCGGAGCCGCTCTTCGCCGGTAATCGCGCCGCCTTCGGTCGTGGCCACAATCTGTTTGCGCACCGCATCGACTTTGCCGTCGAAATCGGTGACGGCCTTGCGGAGCGCATCGCCTTCCGGCAACGCGCCGCCCGCCTTCGCCAGACTGCCGCGTAACGCCACGATGCGATCCATCAACGCGCTTTCATCGCCAAAGAGCGCGTGCACTTTCATGGCCGCCTCGTACTGCGCCTTGCGATCGGCTTCCGTGAATTTCACCCGCTTGTCGAGTCCGACCGTGATTTTCGTCTCGGACGTTTTCCCGCCCTTGGTCATGCGCACCGTATACGTGCCCGGCACCACGCGCGGACCGCGAAGACCGGCGCCCGCGATTTGAGCTGCGGGCGGCACCCGCGGCGGTTTTTCGCTCATGCTCCAGATGACGCGATTCAATCCGGGTCGCTTGCTGGCGGGCAATTGATCCACCACCCGACCGGTCGAATCCAGGACCTCGATTTTCATCTTGCCGAAGAGATGGCGCGAACGCTGGTAATAAGTAATGACGGCCGCGTTGGGCGGGTTATCTCCAATGAAGGTCGCGCTGCCGCTGGCCCAGCCGCCTTGCGCATCAATGCGCTGTTGCACGGGACGCGACGCTACAAAGAGCGCTTCCTGTCCGAGGAGATCGGCGGTAAGGGCACGCAACGGCGTGATGTCGTCGATGATCCAGATGCCGCGTCCGTGGGTTCCCAGGATGAGATCGTTCTCGCGCGGATGGATGGCCAGATCGCGCACCGCCACGGCCGGAAAGCGGCTCCCCTTGAATTGCGCCCAGGCTTTGCCGCCGTCGATCGAGATAAAGAGCCCAAACTCGGTGCCGAGGAAGAGAAGGTTCTTTTGGACGAGGTCTTCCTTGATGACGTGCGCATAGCCGCGAACGCCCTTTGCATCCTGCGGAGTCACGAGCGGGGTCCAGGTCTTGCCGAAATCGGTGGTCCGATAAACATACGGCGCCATGTCGCCCATCATATGGCGATCGAAGGCCGCGTAAGCCGTCCCGGCGTCGAAATTACTCGCCTGCACCCAGCTCACCCACGAATTCTTAGGCGGGCCCTGGATGTTGCCCACGACGTTACTCCAGGTCTTGCCGCCATCACGCGTGAGCTGGACGTTGCCGTCGTCCGTTCCCACCCAGATGAGGAGCTTATCCTTGGGCGATTCGCTGATGGAATAAATCGTGGTGTGCATTTCCGCCGCGGAATTGTCCACCGTCACGCCGCCCGATTTTTCCTGCTGCTGCTTCGCGGGATCGTTCGTGGAGAGGTCCGGCGAAATGCGTTCCCAGGTCTGGCCTTGATCGCGGGTGCGGAAAAGAAACTGCGAACCGATGTAGAGCGTCCCCTTTTCGTTAGGCGACAAATGGATCGGCGTGTTCCAATTCCACCGGAGCTTTTCCTTATAGTTCGCCTTCGGTTGAATGTCGCGCGCCTGGTGCGTGTAGCGATTGACCCGCCCGATGAAGCCGCCCTGGTATTCGGCATAAAGATAATCGGGGTCCGCCGGATCGGAGAACATCCAGAAGCCGTCGCCGCCGTACATGTTTTCCCACTGCGCGTTGGCGATGCCGCCGGGATATTGCGACTGGCCCACCCACGAGCTGTTGTCCTGCAACCCGCCGTAAACCTGATACGGATCCCGGTCGTCCACGCTGACGTGATAGAACTGCGAGATGGGGAGGTTCTCCCCCTTCCACCATTTGCTCCCGCCATTGTAGGAATACCAGATCCCGCCGTCATCGCCGGAGATAACGGTCTGGGTGTTGGTGGGATCGATCCAGACGTCGTGCAAATCGCCATGCGCACCGGTGAATCCGCCCACCACTGCGAAGCTCTTGCCGCCGTCCTCACTCAGGATCAATTGCCCGTCCGTCTTGAAAACGCGGTCCGGATTCTTCGGATCGACGATCAGCTTCGCGAAATAGAACGGACGCCAGACCATCCACGTGCTCTTGTCGCGCTTCTCCCAGGTGGCGCCGCCGTCATCGGAAACGAAAAGCGCGCTGTCGGTTGATTCAACAAAAGCGTAAACGCGACTCGCCTTCGATGGGGCTACCGCGACGGCGATGCGGCCGTACGGCTTCTTCGGAAAACCTTTCGAGTTTTCCGGAGTGATTTCCGTCCAGGTCGCGCCGCCATCCGCCGTCCGGAACAATCCGCTGGCGGAAGGTTTATCCGGCCCGTCGCCGCCGGAGCGGAAGGTCCAGCCCTGCCGCCGGTAATCCCACATGGCGGCGAACATTTTGTTCGGATCGGTCGGATCGGTCGCGATGTCCGAGCAACCGGTGGAAAGGTTCGCGCCCTTCAACACGATATTCCAGGTCTTCCCGCCATCGGTGGTCTTATAGAGTCCGCGGTCCGGCGAATCGCTCCAGAGCGCGCCCGGCACGGCCGCAAAAACCGTGTCGCTGTTCGCCGGGCTAACCACGATGTTCGCGATGCGCTCCGAATTCGCCAATCCCATGTGCGCCCAAGTCTCGGCGCCATCGGTGGATTTATAAATGCCGTTGCCGATCGAGACGCTGTTGCGCGTCCACGATTCGCCCGTGCCTACCCAGACGTTTTTCGAATTTTTCGGGTCGAGCGCGACCGCGCCGATCGATTGGACCGGCTGCTCATCAAAGACCGGCTTGAAGCGGGTGCCATTGTCCTCCGATTTCCAAATGCCGCCGCTGGCCGCGCCCACGATGATGGTGATCTTCCCGGACGGTTCCCGGGTGGCGGCAAGCGCGGAGATGCGGCCGCTCATGGCGGCGGACCCGATGTTGCGCGCGCCGAGACCGGAGACGGTCGAGGAATTATAAGGGGCCTGCTCGGCGGCCTGGAGAAGTCCGGCAAAAGAGAGGGCGGTAAGAAAGTATTTCAGGTAACGCATGATGTTTTATTTGGAAGGTGTTGCCGGAAAACGAAATTGCGCGTCGTCGACCGGGACGTTCGCTTCGCCTTTTTCCAGGATGATCTTTTGTTTATCCGTGGCGCCTTTCGGGCCGCTTTCCAGGGAGAAGGGAAGGAAAACGCCGCCGACCTTTTCGTAATCGCCCAGGTCGGTTTCCACTTCGACCTGCGCGCCCTGCTCCGTCCGCTGGGTGATGATCCGAATCTCGAGAAAAGCGTCGGGATCGAGATAGACGTAGTTAATGTCGCCGTTCTTTCGCGAGACCCTCAGCTTGTGCGCCTGGGTGCCGTCCACGTCCTCGATGCCGAGGTATTCCACCGTGCTTCCTTTCTCTTTCCAATCCACCAGCGGCCCGTCGATCTCCGCCTCCTCGATGAGCGACTTCGTATCGTCCGGCGTCATTTTCTCGGGATCTTTCCGGCCGCCGAAGGGTGAGATTTTCCAGCCTTCCGTGCCGTCGTAGGCCTGCACGGCCGTCATCCCTTGCAAAGTAAATTCCGCGCGGACCGACCCCGGCCGCTTCTTCCACTCTGCATAAATGAATTCGATTTTGCCCTGGTTGACGAGCATGCGGCCTTTCACGCTGACTGACTTCAGGTTACGCAAAGCCTCGGCGCCTCCCTTGGCTTCGATGTTTTTCGCCACCAGGCCGTCCACGGTTTCGGTGACTTTCACCGGCTTCTCCTGCGCGTTTATCGTCGAAGCGATGAACGACGCGGCGACGAGAAGAATTCCAAAACGTTTGTCCATAGATCGATTCCCCCTAAGAAAGACGGCACTCATTTGCCGCCGAACGCGACACCATGACAGATGAGTCGTGCGTGAGCAATCGCGGCGTTTTATGGGTAGCACAGGCATCTTGCCTGTGGGGCCAACGGGCGTCTCGCCCGTGGAACGTCCAAAGCAACAGCAGGCGAGACGCCTACTTGCCCCACAGGCAAGATGCCTGTGCTACTTTCCGAAAAGCGAAAGCTTGAATGGCGTCTCGCGAGCGACCATTCTCCTCTGACATGAATGGTCAGCCACCACCTCCTCCGCCGCCCGCTTCTCCCACTCCGCCCACTCCCGTCTATTACGCGCCACCAAACCAGGGCATGGGATGTTTTGCCAAGGGATGCCTGACCGTCATTGTCCTCGGTTTTTTTCTGGTCGCCCTGGTCGGCATCGGCGGTTGGATCTTCTATAAGAAAACGTTCAACAGCCTCACTTCGACCGGCCCGTCCGATGTCCGGATCGAGGCGCCGACGCCGGAGATAGTCCAAAAAGCGGAGAGCTCTCAGGCTCGCCTGGACCAGGCGATCGCGAAAAATGAGGAAACCACCATCGAGCTAACGGGGCCCGAGCTGGCTGTGCTGCTCTCGCGCGATGCCGATCTTGATTTTCTCCGCGACCGCACCCGCATCGATATCTCGAATTCGATCATGACCGTGACGCTGAGCGCGCCCCTCCGAGCGCTCCACTGGCCGGGAATGAAAGATCGCTGGTTCAACGGCACCGTTCGCTTCAGCATGTCCTACGCGAACGGGGAATTTGAGATCGATCTCATGTCAGCCGAAGCCAACGGCCGGGAGTTTCCCGACATCTTCGTCTCTGGCTTCAACAATACGTTCACCGAAGCCATGAACGAAGCTTTCCAAGACGCGCGAGGCCGGCACGACCACGATTTCTGGAACCACGTAAAGACCATGAAGCTCGAAGGCGACAAGCTCGTGCTCACCACGAAACCCGATTGAGGTGACTCTCCGTTGCCGCAGGACCGGCAATTTGATAGAAGGCGTTGTCACTCCCCTCACTTTTAGAACCCCGAGATAGACGAAAAAATGTTCGCCTTTAATTACGAACGTTCGCCTAATTCTCGTTAGATGTGAACACTGAACAGGCAATCAGTTGGTCCATGTTCCTCGTGATCGTTCTCACGTGCACCTCCTCCGTCAGCCTCATCTTCTGGCTTGAGCGGAAGCATCCTGATAGATTTGTGGGCCTTGGCGGGCGGCGCATCTGGACGACGGCTCAGTTCGCGTACCTCGGCTTTCTTTGGCGGTTTCGCTACCTCACGCTACGCGATCCTGTGGTGACGGCTCTCGGCTTGGCGACACAGCTCGGAAGCATTGCTGCCGTATATCTGATCTTCAAGCACCCGAACCTCTACTTCGTGGCTCAATGACCGCAACATCTAACCAGGCGATGGAGCGAACGGCCACCCGCCGCGCGTTCACGTTTCTCGTGGCTATGACGCTTTCATTGCGGCCCGCGCTCGCCATCAGTGGCCGTCGCTCATCTTGTTCTCGTTAGACCCATGAGCCGCTACATGATTGCCGCTGCGTTGGCAGTAGCGGCCCTTTCGACCATTACTCGTGGAGGCCGAGCCGCCGAGCTGGCCGAAGACGTTAGTATGGTGCAGTTGATCGCCACGCCCGAGAAGTTCGATGGCAAATTCATCCGCGTGTCTGGATTTCTTAACCTTGAGTTCGAGGGCGACTCGCTCTACTTGCACCGCGACGATCTTTTCCAAGGTCTCGTGAGGAACGGCGTCTGGGTGGACCGGACGGAAGCGATGGAGCGCGAGAGGAAGAAGTTAAATAAACATTACGTCATGATCGAAGGCATCTTTAGCGCGCAACATCATGGGCATATGGGTCTGTTCGGAGGTGCCATTACGAATATCACGCGCGTCGAACCGTCCGTGCCGGAGCAACGTCATTATGAAGATCTGACCCACCGGTTGCCGCTTACACCCGACGAGCAAAAGTTTGTCGGGTCATGGGAGATGTCGTCATCGACAGGCGATCGGTGGATCGAGACGTATGAGCCGAACCACACATATTGGATCGTGTCATACAAGCAAGGCAAGGCGTCGCTCACTTCGAAAGGCCGGTGGTATATCATGGAGAACAATAGGCTGCTTGTCAGAAATCCCGGAAAGACGCCGCCGCGAGAGCACGGTATCATCATTAACGATATCGCCGAGAACACACTAAAGTTGGCCCAATTGACTTACACGCGCTGCCAGCGTCCCAAGAAACCTTCTAAATGATCGGTACGTCCTTGCCGCGTAACGGGTCTACCAGGCGATGGAGCGAACGGCCCCCCGCCTCGGATTCATATTTCAAGTAGCTTGGACGCTTTCACTGCGGCCCACCCGCGCTCCCCGGTGGCCGTCGCTCATCTTTTTCTCGTTAGGCCTATTTCACGCGCATGAGCCAGTTCGAGATTCCTGCCGGCAGCACTAACAATTGGGGCGCGCCTGCCAGGCCGATGCGCGCTGAGAGACATACCCTCTGCCGTTAGGTGAGCAGACACACGCAAGGGACCTTCATCCTGGATCTTCCCCTTGTGTCCCTTCCTGGAAGACGTGCAAGATCGCGTTCTCACAAACGTTGCCGTATTTTCAATTCGATGAGCGACGAGACCCTCCCACAACCGCGCGCCTCCGGACACGTCGCCAGCGACCCGAAGCAACGTCGCGAATACACTCTCTGCTATCGCGAAGGGGTCGTGGGGGTCTTTTTGCGCATGGACGATCGGCCGATTCTTCTCCATGAAAATGGCCTCCAATGGTCGGCGCCGAATTCTCCCATGCAGCTTGCGACGTTCGAGGACATTGTCCGAATCCGTTTGGTCGCCGGGAGCGACGGCGACACTGGATTGATCGGCTCCTGCATCATTTACTTCAAGAACAGTCGCGTGCTGCACGTCATGGGCGGAAACAATTGGGGCCTGTGCGATGCGGAGAAGGCGGAGCTCTACCGGCAATTCGTGCATGACTTGCATAGGCGCTTGAGTGCAAAAGACAGTTCCAGGATCGAGTTCGTGGCCGGCCAAACCAAAACCTCGCGCGGTCTCTCCCAGGCGGCCATGATTGTCGGGGCCCTCTTCTTTCTCGTCTTACCCCTGGGATTATTCGTCGTCACTGGAGAACCCGAGTGCCTCTTCATCATGCTCGGCGGGTTTGCCTTCGCTTCTCCATTGTTCGGCCTATTCAAAGCCAACACCCCACGCAATTATTCTCCGAAAAATATCCCGGCTGAACTGCTGCCGTGACTTTACGTTCCAGGAGTTAGAGACAGGCTACCGCCCCAATTAAACTAATTCCGAATGGTGACTAACATAAAAGCCCCGCACGGGACGAAACATCCCTAGATCGCACGAAATTGTTCCGCGGCGATCTCGAAGGAACGCAGCCGCGCGGTGTGATCGTAGACTTGGGCGGTGGCGATGATCTCGTCGGCCTGGGTTTGCGCGAGTAATTCCTGGAAGCGGCGGCGTATGGTTTCCGGCGAGCCGACGGCGGAGCAGCGGGTTCGCTGATCGATCGCAGCCAGCTCGGCGACATTGCAGTAATCTTCGATGCGGTCGATGGGGGGCGGCAGCTTGCCGGGCCGGCCACGGATCAGGCTCAGGAATTGCAATTGCGCGGAAGAGAAAAGACGGCGCGCTTCGGCATCCGTCTCCGCCGCGAAAACGCCGGCGCCAATGATCACATACGGCTTCTCCAACGCGGCCGAAGGATGGAATTCGCGGCGGTAAAGAGCGAGTGCAACTTCGAGATAATCTGGCGCGAAATGCGAGGCGAAGGCAAAGGGCAACCCGAGCTCCGCGGCCAGTCGCGCGCTGAAATCGCTCGAGCCGAGCAGATAGAGCGGCACGTTCAACCCTGCGCCGGGAACGGCCTGAACCGCCTGGCCCGGTTTCGCGGGGAGAAAATACGATTGCAGCTCGAGAACGTCCTGCGGGAAAGTGTCGCCGCTGCTCCCGAGATAACGGCGCAGGGCGCGGGCCGTGAGCTGATCGCTCCCCGGCGCGCGACCCAGACCGAGATCGATTCGACCGGGATAGAGCGATTCGAGCGTGCCGAATTGTTCGGCGATAATCAGCGGCGCGTGATTCGGCAGCATGATCCCGCCCGCGCCGACCCGAATGCTTTTCGTTTTCGCCGCCACGTGGCCGATGACAACTGCTGTCGCCGCGCTGGCAATGCCCGGAAGATTATGATGTTCCGCCAGCCAGAAACGATGGTAGCCCCACTTCTCGGCGTGCTGGGCGAGGTCGGCGGTATTACGAAACGCCAGTGCAGCGTCGCCGCCTTCGATGATAGGCGAGAGGTCGAGCACGGAAAGGCGCGGCATGGCATAGAGTAATCGCGTGTCAGGGAATTGTAGGGCATTTCTGTGAGACGCCGGCTCATAAACGTGGCGTCCGCCGCGGCGGACGCCCTACAATTCACAATTCAACCACGGCGGTTTGTAAACCGCCGCTCCTTGGCGACAGTTCGACTACTAAATATGTATTCGACCAAAGCCTACGCTGCGCAGTCCGCCACTTCACCGCTCGCGCCGTTCTCCTTCGATCGCCGGGATCCGCAGTCCACTGATGTCCAGATCGACATTTTGTTCTGCGGCGTTTGCCATTCCGACCTGCACACAGCCCGAGGCGAATGGGGCGGCACCACTTTTCCCTGCGTGCCCGGACATGAAATCGTCGGGCGCGTCGTCAAAATCGGCCGTGAGGTGAAGAAATTCCGTGAGGGCGATCTCGCCGCGGTCGGCTGCATGGTCGATTCGTGCCGGACCTGCGAGAACTGCCGCGCCGATCTCGAGCAGTTCTGCGACAACGGGGCCGTCTTCACCTACAACAGCAAAGACAAACACACGGGCGGCATCACCTACGGCGGCTATTCGAAGAGCATCGTAGTCGATCAGGATTTCGTGCTCCGCATTTCCGATAAGCTCGATCTCGCCGCGACCGCGCCGCTCTTGTGCGCTGGGATCACCACCTACTCGCCCTTGCGCCATTGGAAGATCGGCAAAGGCCACAAGGTCGGCGTGGTCGGGCTGGGCGGCCTCGGCCACATGGGAGTGAAATTCGCCAGCGCCTTCGGCGCGCACGTGGCCCTCTTCACCACTTCCCCAGGCAAAGCGGCCGACGCGAAGAAACTCGGCGCGCATGAGGTGATTATCTCGAAGAACGAAGATGAAATGGAGAAGCACGAGAAGAGTTTCGATTTCATCCTCGATACCGTCGCGGCGCAGCACGACCTGGATGCGTATCTCTCCCTTCTGAAACGCGACGGCACGTTGACGCTGGTCGGCGCGCCGCCCGATCCGTTGCCGGTCGATTCGTTCAGCCTCATTACCCGGAGGCGCCGGCTGGCCGGCTCGCTGATCGGCGGAATCGCGGAGACGCAGGAGATGCTCGATTATTGCGCCGAGCACGGGATCGTTTGCGACATCGAAAAAATCCGGATCGACCAGATCAACGAGGCGTACGAGCGGATGCTGAAGAGCGATGTGAAATATCGCTTCGTGATCGATATGGCGTCGCTGTAACTCCTGCTCCTGATCTTGATCTTGATCATAATCCTTCCCGCAGGATCGTGAGCAGGAGGAAATGGCGGATGTTCTCTGCTGAAACTGATCGATCGAAACGCCTCGTTGTGATTAGCGTCGCGGGCCGCGTGACAGCGGCGGAGGCAAAAGAGGCGGCCAAGCGAGTGCGCGAAATCGTCGGCGATCTCGCACCCGGCTTCCGCGCGCTGACCGATTACCGCTGGCTCGAATCCATGGAAACTGCCGCCGCGCAGTACATCGCTGAAATGATGGACGCGCTGGCAAGCAAGGGCGTCAGCTCGGTGGTCCGCGTTGTTCCCGATCCGCACAAGGATATCGGTTTGAATATTCTCTCCCAATTCCATTACGGCCCCGCGATTCAAGTGATGACTTTCGAGTCGCTGGCCGACGCGGTGCAAAGTCTGGCCGAGGATATTGGCGCTGCCTGACAATCGCTGTAAATCCTGATCCTGATCTTTCCTGCAGGATCATGAGTAAGATCACGGGCATGAGGAACGTGTCGGGCACGAAACCGAGTTGCAACGCGTCTAACTCGATGCGCTGCTAGGCGATGCCGGAACAGCGCAAACTCGCGGTGGCCGCGGCGTTCGTGGCGCTCTGCATCATCTGGAGCTCGACCTGGCTCGCGATCAAGATCGGCCTGCGCGACCTGCCGCCGATTTCGTTCGTCGCGCTTCGTTTCGTCATCGCGGTCGTTGTTCTCCTCGCGATCTCGCTCGGCCGCGTGCCGTTGCTGCCGGCGCGCCGCTCCGATTTTAAACTGCTGGCTTACACAGGCGTCCTGATGTTCGCGGTCAATTACGCGCTGCTTTTCTGGGCTGAGCTTCACGTTTCCTCCGGCCTCTCCGCGGTCTTGCAGGCGACGATTCCCATCTTCGGAATGGTCTTCGCGCATTTCATTCTGCCGGGCGAACCGTTGCGCGGTCAGCGAATCGCCGGGGCCGCGCTCGCGATCGGCGGCGTCGCGGTGATCTGCTCGCGCCTGCTCGACTTCGGCGGCCTGCTCGCCTTCTGGGGCGGCGTCGCGATCGTCTTCGGCGCGGCGGGCGCGGCGTTTTCAAACGTGCTGCTCAAAGCGCGTGAAATCCGTCTCGCCCCGGCCATGATCGCCGCCTGGCAAATGATCTTTGGGGTGGTGCCGCTGCTCGCGATCGGATTGATCGTCGACGGCAATCCGCTCCACTTCAGTTGGACCGGGACCGCGATCTTTTGCCTGTTCTATCTCGCGATTCCGGGATCGGCGATTGCGTTTCTGCTCCTCTACTGGTTGTTGCCGCGAATGACGGTCACGAACCTGCAAACCATTTCGCTCATCACGCCGCCGGGCGCGGTGGCATTTGGCTGGCTGCTGGGCGGCGAGAGTTTTTCACCTTGGTCGCTGGCGGGTGGCGCCCTCGTTCTCGCGGGTGTCTGGATGATTTTCCGCAAAGGTCAACCGACAGCGATTGCCGAAGAATGCGACACGGCGCTGCCTCAGGGCTGAATACTCCTGCTCATGATCCTGATCCTGCTCATGATCTTTTGTGCGACGACGCTTACCGGAAAGATCAGGAGTAAGATCATGAGCATGAGCATGAATGGAGATCATGGACGCTGATCCTCACCGCGAGATCGAGAGAAAATTTCTCGTCCGCAAATTGCCGGAGGACCTAGCGAGGTATCCATCTACCGAAATGTCGCAAGGGTATCTCGTTAGCAACGATGATGGACTCCAGGTCCGCCTCCGGAAAAAGCGGGAGGAGTACTCGCTCACCTACAAACGTGGCCTCGGCAATGTCCGTGAGGAGCGCGAGGTGGCATTAACGCCGGAGCAATTCGCCACGCTCTGGCCGGCGACGGAAGGCAAACGGCTCATCAAAACACGCTACGAGATTCCCTTCGGCGATCGCGTGGTCGAAATCGATATCTACGGCGGCAAACACGACGGCCTCATCGTGGCGGAAGTGGAATTCGACGACGAAGAGTCCGCCATAAATTTCCAGCCGCCGAACTGGCTGGGCGATGATGTCACCGGCGATCCACGCTACAGCAACCAACTCCTCGCGTCGTAAACCCGCCGGGCTACGGGATCATTGGCCTGCCGCGCCATCGCCGCACCGTTTCAATCCCGGTCCAACAAAAAGCCAGCCAGGCGAGACCGAGCGCGATCGCTCCCAAAACGTCCGTGAGATAATGGGCCCCGAGATAGATGCGCGATACTCCGACCAGCGCGATGACGAGCGCCGCGCCGGCAAACGCGACGATGCGATGACGCCACGCCCATCTGGTCGAATGAGCCATCAGGAGCGCGAGCAAGCCGTAGAAGATCGTGGCGCCCATGGTATGCCCGCTGGGGAAACCATAACTCGACAGGGTGACGAGCGGATTTTCCAGGACCGGACGCTGCCGGTGGAAGAAATGTTTGAGCAAAATGTTCAGAAGACTTCCACCACCCATCGTCACCACGACGGCAAGGCATCGGTAAATGTATCCGCGCCGGATGAGCACGAACGTCGTGACCATGGAACCGGCCGTGATAAACAGGACTGAGCCCAACGCAGTGATGATCCACGCGACGTAGGTAAGGCCGGGCGACGCCCAATCCTGAAACCACGCGATGACGCGCTCATCGAGCAAACGCGTCGCTTCGTTGCGCGACACGTCTTCGACGATTTCCCCAAACCACCAACCCGCCAGCAAGACCACAATCAATCCGACCGTGAGATGCAGACCGAGGAAACCTTCCGGCGAGAAACGCGCTTTGATGAAACCGATTGGCCGGGCAAAACGGCGGGCGGGTTCTTGCGGTATCATTCGCGCGTCCACCCTTCACCATCGTGCCGGAAGAGCTCGACCGAGAGAACATCGAACAGGCCGGAAGTGGGCCGCCAGGTCCGGCGTTCGATCGTGAGATTGGGCCGGTCGATTTGAATGACATTCAACGAATTCGGCTGGCCGCGGCCGCGGGTCGAAGTGCTCGTGCCGGAGGAAACGATGATGGCCGAGTATCCCGGCATCTTGTAGCGCTTCGCGGTCTGCCCGGTGTCGGCAATGTGAAAATGGCCGGCGAGGAGAAGATCGACGCGGCAGTCGGCCAGCGTCTTCATGGCGAGGCGCGACCGGCCGACCACTCGCCCGGACGCGCCGGCGGGCAGGTCGAACGGGTGATGTGTGACGACGATCTTGGTCCGCTCCGGGGGAACTGGCTGAAGCGTCCCGCGGAGCTGCTCCAATTGGCGGTGGTTTATCCGGCCATCTTTCCAGGTGAGTGCGCGCGCGGTGTTGACGCCGACGGCGGCGATTTCTGAATCGAGGAACACCGGTTGAAGGTCGCTCGCGATGTAACGCTTATAGCGGTCGAGTGATCGCGTGAAGCGCGAGATGAGATTGTGCAAAGGCACGTCGTGATTCCCCGGCACGACGATTTGCGGGAATGGAATTGCGGCCAGGAATTCTTGCGCGGCCAGAAACTCCGCGGTCCGCGCGCGTTGGGTGAGGTCGCCGGAGACCGCCACCAGATCGGGCTTCACCTGGCCGATGAATTTCACCAGCGGGTCAAGAATTGCCGGATCGATTCGCCCGAAATGCAGATCGGAAAGATGAATGAGCGTGCGCATCAGGCGACGGTTTTTTCCTCAGGCACCAGGACGCGCAGGGCGCCGGGGCGAATCCGATAATTCAGCGGCGTTTCCATCCATTCCACTTCGCCGTCGCGCGCCACGAGCAAACGGCGGTGGCCGGTCTCGATGCGCGCCTCCGCCACGCAGAACGCCTCGAAATCCTTCGCCTGGTCAACGCGCCCCAAAAGGGCGTGCAGCGCGAGCCGGATGAGGCCGAGCCGGCCGGTCCCGTGCGAGAAATAGAGCCCCAGCCGGCCCGCGTTGAGACAGGCCCGCGAGCCAAGCTTGAAACCCGCGATCTCGTATTCGTTGTTGCCCACAAAGAGGAACGCCGTTTTGCGAGAGAGCCGCTGGCCTTCGAACGTCACCCGCAGATCGAGAAACGGAAACCGCCGGAAAGCCTGGACCGTCGCCCAAAGAAAAGCCGGCCATTTGCCGCGCGCGAGGCGTTCCTGTTGTTCCTCCCGTTGCGACACGATCTGAGGGTAGATGCCGAGGCTCGAGTTATTGATGAAGATGCGGCCATTCACTTCGGCGGCATCCACGGCAGCCGTGTTTTCCTCTTTGATCGCGCGCACTGCTGCCTCCAGCTCGAGCGGAATGCCCAGGTCCTTGGCGAAATGATTCAACGTGCCGATCGGGAGCACGCCCAGGATTTTGTCGGTGCCGGCCAACTCGGAGGCGACGGCGCTGATGGTCCCGTCGCCGCCGGCCGCGACGATGATTTGTTCGCTGCCTTTCGCCGCTTCGCGCGCGATGGCGGTGATGTCTTTGTCGCCGGTCGGTTGAAGAATGCGCGGGGTTTCGCCCAACCGGGCAAACAACTCGACGATGCGTGCCTGAGGATCTTCCGGCCCGCCCGCACCGCGGTTCATAATCACGATCATCGCAGTGGAATCGTTTCAGCGGACCATTCCTGATGCCCTTCTTTGGCGTAGCACAGGCATCTTGCCTGTGGGGCTAACGGGCGTCTCGCCCGTTTGTAAATGTTTAAGTTGGACAGGCAAGATGCCTATCCGGCCCCACAGGCAGGATGCCTGTGCTACAATCTGAATCAGCATGCGCGAATACCACGACCTCCTTAGCCTCGTGCTCGAGAAAGGCGCGCCGCGCGCGGATCGCACGGGGACCGGGACGCTCTCGGTTTTCGGCGCGCAGGCCCGGTTCGATTTGCGGGAAAGTTTCCCGCTGCTCACGACGAAGAAGCTTCATCTCAAATCGATCATCCACGAGCTGCTCTGGTTCCTCCAGGGCGACACGAACGTGCGTTCGCTGAATGCAAAAGGGGTGACGATCTGGAACGAGTGGGCGGACAAAGAATCGGGAGAACTTGGCCCCGTTTATGGCGCCCAGTGGATCCGCTGGCGCGGCGCGGATGGCGCGGTCATCAATCAAATCGACAACGTCATCGCCGAGATCAAAAGAAATCCGGACAGCCGCCGCCTCATCGTAAGCGCCTGGAATGTCGCGGAGCTCGACCGGATGGCGCTGCCGCCCTGCCATGTGCTCTTCCAGTTTTACGTGCGCGATGGCGAGCTGAGCTGCCAGCTTTATCAGCGCAGCGCCGACTTGTTCCTCGGCGTGCCCTTCAACATCGCGTCGTATTCACTCCTCACGATGATGGTGGCGCAGGTGTGCGATCTGCGGCCCGGCGAATTCATCCACACCTTCGGCGATCTTCACCTTTACCAAAACCATCTCGACCAGGCTCGCGAGCAACTTGCCCGCGATTTCCGTCCCTTGCCGAGCATGCAACTGAATCCGGCCGTAAAAAGCATCTACGATTTCCGCTTCGAAGATTTCACCCTCACTGACTACGACCCGCACCCGGCGATTAAAGCGCCGATTGCCGTTTGATTGTCGTTCTTTCCGGCGTTCGGCGCTGGGAACCGGGTCGACATCTTCCACATTCGAACATATCATGAGCCATGCCTCCGACGCTCGATGCACTCTCTCAAGACGCGTTGGTCTTGCCGCCCGACCAGCGTGTCCCCCTCCCATACCGCCCTCGTTAGCATGGAACCCGATTCAGAGCCGGGCGCGGAAGCGGCATGGGACGCAGAGATTGCACAGCGCATTGCACGCTTTGACTCTGGAGGAGTTCAGCCGGTGCCCGCCGCAGAGATTTTCGATCGCCTGCATCGGATTGCTCCGTACTGATCTGGTGTCTCGTTGAGCCGTTTGCACGCATCTCGTGAAGCGACCCCGCCAAATATCTTGAGCACACGTGAACGGCAACGTAGTTTCCCTTCATGTCCATGACCATCGAGCAGTTGGCAGAGGCGGCTCTCGCCTTGCCCTGCAAGTCTCGGGCGCTGCTGGCAGATCGCATTGTTGAGAGCCTGGATGTCCGTGAGTTGAGCGAGCTTGACCAAGTCTGGGCCGACGAGGCAAAACGCCGCCGCGATGAAGTCAGAGAAGGTCTGGTAAAGACGGTCCCGGGCGAAGAGGCGTTTTCGAAAGTTCGCCGCGCGGCTGGTTGAGAGTAGCGCCGATGCGCTATGAGTTCCACCCAGAGGCGTTAGCCGAGTTCGAGGAAGCAGCGCGCTATTACTCGCGGTGCCAGCCCGGCTTGGACATACGCTTTATCGCCAGCGTCCGAGAGGCTGTCGGCCGCATATTGGATGATCCAACACGGTGGCGCGCTTTCGACGAGATGTTCGCCGTTGCTTCGCCCGCGTTTTTCCCTACGGCATTATATATACAATCGAGCGCGATTACGTGCTCATCTTAGCCGTCGCGCACTGTAGCCGAAAGCCAGGTTACTGGAAAAACCGGCCTTCCCGAGATAAGTAGCGATACCGGCGGCCTCGCTTAGCGACGAATACTATGATGCGCTGGTTTATGGACTCATCTCATCAGACGGGAAGAATGCTAATCTAGCGATGGAAGACCGAGTGCCAACGATCACGGGTGGCTGTTATTGCGGCGGAGTGCGTTTCAAGGCGAGCGGTCCGGTCTTGTACCAGGCAAATTGCTACTGCGCGAATTGCCGGCGCGCCGCGGGCGCTCAATCGGTGGCTTGGATCACGGTCAAGCCGGCCGAGTTCGTCTGGGAAAAGGGCGAGCCGAAGCGCTACCAGACCGACACCGGCGCCTGCCGCACCTTTTGCGGGACGTGCGGTACCTCGTTGGACCTACGAGAATGCGGAGCGCCCGAACGAAATCGATATCACCACCGGCAGTCTCGACGACCCGGAACAATTCCCGCCAAACCGGGACGTCTTCCCGGAGGAAAAGCTTTCCTGGGTGAATCTGGTCACGCGCTAGCCAACACTGAGCTGCTCTTCCGGTCAGAATGGCAACGCAACGACTCGAGATCGGCGACGAATTCCACCTCGCTCCTATCGGGCCGTCGGACAAGGCGGCGTATTTGCAGCACTTCGCCGATCCGGAGATTGGGCGCATGTTGCTGGCTGTGCCCGTTCCCTATACAGAGGCGGACGCCGAGCAATGGATCGCGCATCGCCTCAAAAACGCGCGCGAGCGCGAGATCCAATTTGGGATTCGACTTACCGATGGTTTTCTCATCGGCGGCATCGGCCTGGTCGAGGGGCGATCCAATGCCGTCTATCACGGAGAGATCGGGTACTGGCTCGCAGCGGAATATCGCGGGCGCGGCGTGATGCCGCGAGCCATTCGCGTCTTTGCCGATTACGCTTTTCACGAACTCCAACTGCACAAGCTCACGGCCACGACATACCCATTCAACTCGTCGTCATCCCGCGCTCTGGAAAAGGCGGGTTTCACGCTCGAAGGCCGGCTCCGAGAACACGTCCGTTCCCGAAATGGCGCGGAATACTATGACGCGCTCGTCTACGGTCTCCTCTCTCCTAGCTGATCACCTTCGACACCTTCCAGCGAGCGCGGAAAATTTCGGTCGTTCCAGCGCATGCGAAAATGTGCATGATCTCAACCCTGATGAGAACGAAAATTGAGATGGATCGCAGAAGTTTCCTGAGGAGCTCCGGCGCACTTGTCTGCGGCCTGACTGCGGCCGCTGCATTTCTCCCCAACCCCGCGCCGGCTGCCGAAGCGGGACCAGGCGGATCGGATGCGGCACCGAACGTCTTCGGACCGCGGGAAGGATATTCGCCGCAAATCGGCACTCTGGTTTCGATGCTGAACTGGATGCGAGGCGTGATTCTGGGGCCTGTGCAGGGACTCACCGTCAGGCAGCTCGATTATCTCCACGACGCGAAAGCCAACAGCATTGGCGCGCTCCTCCTTCACCTCGCGGCGATAGAGCGGCTTTACCAGATTCACACTTTCGAAGACAAGAAGTGGGGAGACGTGGACGAAGAAACCAAAAAGGAATGGAACGTGCCGGCAGCGCTGGGCAAGGAAGCGCGCAAGAGCATCAAGGGGCACGATCTCGCGTATTACCTGGACAAGCTCAAGGCAGTGAGAGAGCGCACGCTCACCGAGCTAAAAAAACGCGATGATGCGTGGTTGATGCAAGTCGATCGCGATTCCGGTTGGGGCCCCACAAACAACTACTGCAAATGGTTCCACGTCTGCGAACACGAATCGAACCACAACGGCCAGGTCAAATGGATCAAAAGCCGGTTACCGGCTTGAGATTTTCTTTCG
>DASQLH010000166.1:0-11647 GCA_035630155.1 Chthoniobacterales bacterium | reverse complement strand
GAAACGGAGCACGTCGGGATCGCGCGCTTTCTCGCGCACGAGCTGGAACTCCGGATGCGCGCCGGCAAAGGAATCGAAGACCTGGGTGTAACCACGGGCCGGCCGCGGCATTTCGAAGACGATCTGTTGGGGCGGATGGGGACGCAGATGAAACGCAGCCGGCGGCAGGGTCGCGCCTTTCTGAGCGGACGCTTCCATGATGCCGCGGTCGTTATGACAGGAAGCGCATTGAGAATCGGCCACCGGCTTCATCGGCCCGGGCCCGAGATGTTCCATATGGCAGATGGAGCAGGACCGATTTTCCACCACGTTCGGCTCGTGCAGATCGTATTTCTTCGCGGTCCCGAACGGAGGGTTTTGTTCGTGACACGTCTGGCATTTGCGATCGATCGCGCTGAAATCGATTCCGCGGTGGAACCGGTCTTTTATGACGCTCTTGAATTCCGCGAAAGAGAAGTCGCTCCCCATCACCGCGGTCTTGTTATGACACTGGGCGCAGTCGTGCTCGAACTTCGCATGATGGCTGGAAATTTTTCCGGTGCTGAAGAACTCCTCGCTCGCGCGCCGTTGCGAAATCATCTTTTGATAGATGATGATGGCCGCCACGCCGCCGACGAGGGCGATGAAGCTGGCGATGAAACGCGCCACCCGCCACGGATGCTTCCGTTTGTAATAACCGAGATTGCCTTTGTACCGCTCGGCGATCTGTTTCTGGGTGCGTCCCGGTGTGGCCATGGCTTTAACTCGCAATCGTGCTCGTGCTCGTGCTCGTGCTCGTGCTCGGACTCATCGTTTCGATCACGAGCACGAGCAGGAGCACGATTACGAAAAGAGGCATGAGGCGTTTAATAATGAAAAAGCGTCACGTAGGCGTGCCAGATCGTGAGCATCAAAAGCAAAAATGAAAACGGCACGTGAATGAAAAGCCAGGCGTGCAGCCAGTGTTGCAGACGCACCTGCACATCGAGCATGCGCCGCTCGTCGCACCAGTTCTGAATTTCTTCGACCCGGCTGCGATAGGTTTCGGACACGCGGAGTTTCACGAAGCGAAAGGTGTCGTCCGAGAAACGCGGATTGTTCAGGCGCATCCGGTCGCCGCGCCGGGCGCGGAGGTAGGGAAGAATTTGACGGTCGATAAATTCAACAAGCACTGCTTCCGACTGCGGATCGGCCGGTAACGCCGGTTTAGCTGGTGGCTTCGCTGCCGGCGCCGGTTTGGCCGCAGCGGGCGCGGCGGGTGGCACAGGCATCTTGCCTGTGGGGCCACCGGGCGTCTCGCCCGGTGATGCTGCTGCCGGTGGTTTTGCGGTGGGAGCCGAAGTGGGTGGCGCTGGAACTGGAGCCGGGTTTTCAGCAACCGCCACAGGAGCAGGCGGCGCGACGGGAGGTGAAGGCGCAGGCTCATCGCCGGCCGGAACTTCGCTGCGGGCAACCGGCGCTCCCGGCGGATCGCTCTGCACTCGCGCTGTCGGTGTGCCGATTGTCTCAGCCTTTGGCTGCGCCGGCGTGACAGCGGCATTCGGAACCGATGCAGGAGCTGGAGCAGCCTCGGCTTCCGCCGCCGTGGCGGAAGCAGTTGTCGCCGCCGCCGCAACCGGCGCCGCCGTAACCGCGGAACCCGTGGCCGATTTCGCCCGCGCGACCGGAGTGCTCAATTCGCCCTTCGTCGAAGCCATCACCGGCGCTCCCGCCGTCGCGGTTTTCGCTGCGCTGGCCGCGGGCGCTCCCGCATCCGGCTTCTTCGGCGGCGTGGGCTTGAATGAATCGCGCATTTTTTCCGCGGCCGCGGCCAGCTGCGTGCGGATGTGCGGGATCTGCTCGAACACCGTCTCCGCCGGCAGGCGCTCCTTCATGAGCCGCGGCATCAGATGCTGGAGGAAGAGCCCGTAAACTCCGCTCACCATGACGAGAGCATAAAGCGCCATGAGCAGCGTCGTCATCGGGCCGCCGAGACGAAAACCGCTGTGCATAAGAATCAGCGGGATCGTCAGCAGCGTGAGCCAGATGTGGGCGCGCAACCACCGTTGCACCGTCCCCACGCGCCAGAGCGGTATTTTTTTTCGCAGGCTCAACAGCGCGGCGAAAATAAAAATCCCGAGCGAGATGGCCCCGAACCAGAGCCCAAGCGGCGTGCCTCCGACCGTATGATGCTCCGTCGGCTTTTGAATCAGCGCCGGCGGCAACTGAAGCCACGAAGGCAAAAGGTCAGGATGAAAATTGCCTGCGTAAAGAACGCCGGCCGCGACGGTGGCGAGAACAACGAAGACGAACCAGGGAAAGTGCTTCCAGTTATTGATCCGCATCGCTTCAAAATCCCAAATCCCAAAACCCAAATCCCAAGTAAATCCCAACCTCTAAATGGGAAAATCCCAAACAGCGCGGATGCTCGCTTGCCCCCCTTGGGATTCGGAGCCTGGGATTTGGGATTTCCACTGAGGTGGCCTCCACCTCAGTGCGTATGGTGCGTTTCATACTGGCGCGTGGGCGACCATTGGTCCTTGAGGAGCGCGTTCTGCGCTTCGAGAGCGTCGCCAAAAAAGCGTTGCGGATCGACGCGCTTGGCGGCGTCGTGCGGGCAGGCGTAAACGCAGCTTGGCACGGATAATTGCGTGCAGAGATCGCAGGTGTTCGCCTTGTAGGTGGTCGATTTTTTCTTCTCGATCTTCACTGTCGGCGGGATGTTGGGATTGGCCGATTTAACCTCGGTCTTCACTTCCTTGGTCACTTCGAGCGGGTGCATGTTGATGTTGCCGTAGGGGCAAAGCTCCGCGCATTTCCCGCAGCCGATGCACCAATCCTCGATGATGATCTCGAGGTTCTCTTTGCGCCGGATCGAGCCGACCGGGCATTGCGTCATGCAAAGGGGGTCGCGGCAGGAGCGGCACGCCGTCGCCACCAGAAAATGATCGTAGCGCAGGCCGTCGCGGAGCAACCGCGAAATGCCGTCATGCGCTTTGGCGCACGCCTGGACGCAGGCGTCGCAGCGGGTGCAATTATCGAGATCGATCAGGAGAAGGTTCTGCGCTTCGAACAAGCCCTGGTTCAAATAATCGTCCAAGCCGAGCCCGGCCGGAGCAACGCGGCTCTTGGTCGCGGCCATGCGCGCTTCGGCCACCGGCTCCAGTTGCGCGCGCACGCCCGGGAATTGTTCGAGCATGAGAGCGAATTCGGCGCCCGGGACTTTCACGACATCCACCGCATCCAGTGCCGCGCAGGTGGCGATGCGCTTGATCGAACGCAACAACCCGATCTCACCGAAATAATCGCCGCGACTGAGGTAGGTCCGCACCATTTCGCCGCCCGGCATCGATTGCGAGACGCGGACCATTCCGGAGCGGATGAGATAAAAAGCGTCGGCCTCCTCGCCTTCCTTGCAGATGACCTCGTTCTGGTTGTAGGAGACCAGCTCGACCTTCTCTTTCAAATACGCGAGGAACTCGTCCCCCACGCTGGCGAAAAGGGGAACGCTGCGCAGGTGCGTCTCGAGCGAGCGTTGGCGATATTTCTCATCCAGCTGCGTCTTGAACGAAGTGCCCTTGAACGTCGGCGCTTTCACTTTCGAGGTCGCCTTGGACGCCTCGGAAACCTGGCGATTGCCGACCAGCATGTCGAGAATCACGCGCAACAATTCGACCATCACGCACGGCTCGCGCGTGATCACGGTGGCCGATCGCGGCTGAAAGGTGCGGCAGGTCATTTCGCCGAAAAGCTCGCCCGGACCGAGCTCGGCGATCGGCTTGCTCATCGGGAGATCGACGTTTGCGTCGATGCCGATGAATTTGCGCTCGTGGGCGTCGGCGCGCTTGTCCTGGGTATCGGCGACCAGAAAACTTTTCATCCGCGCGACACTGCGCCCGAAGAATCCCCACCCGGGTTTCGTGCGGAGATGGGCCAGCGGATTCTGGATGGAAATATCGACCGTGCCCGAGACGATGTAATAGGCGGTCGAGCCGAACTCACCCTCCACGCAGACCGTTTCCCCTTTGCGGTAACGATGCAGCACCGCCGCGCCTTTCGCGTATTTCTCCAGCTGCACCGCCGGGACCTCCTTGAGCGCGGGCAAATACTCGAGAAGCTGCTCGACGCTCAGCGGCTCACCCGAAGTTAGCTTTCCGGCCGTTTCGTCCATGGCGCTTGCGCCGATGATACGCAGTGGGACGCAAGCGGTGGAAGCCTTTTAACGAATCCGCAATCGGGACCCTGTCGCCGCCGCGTGATTGGAGCCGGCACGCCCCCGTGCCGGAGGACCATTTAGCCTCGCGATTCTCAACGGCCTGGGGGCAGGCCGTCTCCAGAGAGAGCCGTTACGCCGCTACCGCATTCCCCGCGAAATGGAGCAGCTCCAGAATCTCGCCGCGGAGCTGGAGAAAATCGGAGCTGCTCCGATCGCGCGGGCGTTCCAGCGCGACCGGGATCGTGCGCTCGATGCGGCCGGGCCGCTGCGTCATGATGACGATGCGGTCGCTCATATAGATCGCTTCATCGATATCGTGGGTCACGAGTAGCATTGTCGTGCGGTGCGCCTGCCAGAGCCGAAGAACTTCATCCTGCATCCGCATGCGCGTGAAAGCGTCGAGCGCACCGAGCGGCTCATCGAGCAAAAGAACTTTGGGATGATTGATCAAGGCTCGGGCGAGCGCGACGCGTTGGGCCATGCCGCCGGAAAGATGGTGCGGATAGGCGTTGCCGAAAGTTTCGAGGCCCACGAGGCGCATGAACTCTTCCACCTCATGGCGCTTCTCGTGCAAGACATGGCGCGCGGCGAGGCCGGCTTCGATATTGCGGCGCACCGTGAGCCAGGGAAAAAGATTCGGGTCCTGGAAAACGAGGCCGCGTTCCGCATTCGGTTCGGTGATCGGTTCGGAGCCCACCAGCAGCTCGCCCGAATCGGGAGACTCGAGGCCCGCGATCAGGCGCAGCAAGGTGGACTTGCCGCAACCACTCGGGCCCACCAGCGAAATAAGTTCCCCGGCCGCGACCGAAAGCGAAACACCGTCCAGAGCCAACCGCCGCGCCGCAGGATCTTCCGGCACCGGGAAACTCTTGCTCACGTCGCGAACACGAAGCGACGAGGCTTCCATGGCTTCACCGGCTACCATTTAATGACTCCCTTTTGCCAGACCAGCACTCGATCGCGCACCTTAAAGAGCACGGTCATGATCGTAGAAAAGAATCCCGCCATGATAACGAGCGCGGCATAAACCTTCCCGTACTCAGCCCAACCCTGCGCCCAGGCGACGTACCAGCCGAGACCCGATTTCACCCCGACGGTTTCAGCCACGACGAGCGTCAAAAATGAAGCGCCTAGCCCCATGAACAATCCAATGAAAATGCTTGGGAGTGCGGCGGGAATGGCCACGCGGAAAATGAGATAAGCGCGACCAGCCCCGAGCGTGCGGGCCACATCGAGATAAGACGCCCGCGTGTTCGAAATCCCGGACGCGGTCAGCATCGTCACCGGAAACCAGACGGCGAGGCCGATGAGGGCCGCGGCGGAAAAAACCGCATTCGGCGAGACCACCATCGCGAGCGGAATCCAGGCGGTCGCGGGAATCGGACCGACCACTTTCAAAACTGGCATTCCCCAATACCGCACCGGATTAGACCAGCCGATGCAGATGCCCGTAACGAGCCCACTGAAGACACCGAGCGCGTAACCGCCGATGAGCAGAATCAGCGAGTGCCACGTGCTGTCAAAAAGCACAGCGCGGTCGTCAATAAGATTGAGCAGCACAGCCGCGGGGCTCGGGAAATAGGGCATTGGCAGCCAGCGCAGCCCCGAGGTGATCGCCTCCCACGCCGCGAGAAGTGCGACCGTCGCGGCGAGGATGGGGGGCATTTTGCGCATCCACGCGCGCAGGCCGGCCCACCACCGCTGCACCACCGCGGCCAGCAGACTCGCACCCAGAAAGCCCAGAAGGAAAATGGAGTAGTAGCGCGTCTCCAGGGGCAGCTCGTTTTGCGAGACGAGGAGATGGAGAACGAAGGCGAGCGAAGTAGCGATCGGCACGGCGAGCAGCGTGCGCCACGGCAGCTTCGCGACCCGTGGAATCTCGCGCGCGACCGGCGCCACGGTCGCGGAAGGGTTCGCGCGCGGCGGAGCGTCCAGGAGTTCGGTCGAGCCGTTCACTGCGCAGTTGCGACCATGGATTCCAACGCCGGGCCCGGCCGTGGCGCTACGCGTGAAGCGGGCGCGCAGCAGGTGGCGACCTCTCGCGGCGTGCCCCTCGTGGCGAGCTCGGCGGCGAGCCGCATCGACTGATCGTCTGGAACGCGTCCGCCAGGGAGTTGCGCGATTTGCAGCCCTTCGATCCAGCCGTCATTCACGTTGTCGAGGTGGACGAAGGCCTTTTTCGCCAGCTCTTCCACGTCCGTGCTTGCACTCAACATGCCCGCCCGTTTCATCTCGTGCGCGGCGGAAGAGACGGCCGCTTTGCCGCCCAGCACGCTTGGCATGTAGTTGAGGTTGCCGATGGCGGTGGTGTTCAGCTCGGGATTGGATGCGAGATATTTCTTTTCCACGGACATGCGCGCAGCGAGGCGCGGATTGGTATTCACCCACTTCGCCCCCTTGAGCATGGCCCGCGTCGCGGCGGCGCCAGCCTCGGGATTCGCCGTAAGCCAACCGCCGTGCGCGATGACCGCGCAGCAGTATTCCTCGTTGAAAGGAAAGTCCGTTGCCTGGTCGGCGACATTGCGGACGATGCCCTGGGCGAGGAGCAGCGTGCCGATCGGCTCCGAGTCCGCGCACGCATCGATCTCCCCCTTCTCCATGGCGAGGCCGAGTTCACCGGCGGGGAAGACGCGCCATTCGATCTCGCGCCGCGCATCAATGCCGTTCGCACCGATAACGCGGTGGGCAAAAATGAACGGCGGCGTGCCCATTCCGGGAACGCCGATCCGTTTGCCGCGCAGATCGGCCACAGTGTGGATATTGCCCTTTACCGGCGCCTGCACCCGCAGGCAGCCCTTGTGGATGCCGGCGGTGAATTTTACGTCGAGTCCCTGCTCGATCGGCTTAAGGAAATACATCACCAGATGGTGCGTAATGTCGTAACCACCGAGCGCCAGCACATCCTTGTATTTGCTCCAGTCGCATTTCACGAGTTCCACCTCGAGACCTTCCTCCCGAAAAAATCCGAGCTCGATCGCGGTGAAAATTGGCGCTTCGCAGGTGATCCCGATGAAGCCGACGCGCACTTTGGTTAGCCCCTCCTTCGTCCTTCCCGCCAGGCGATTGGTTTCTTTGCACCCCGCCAGGAGCAGCGCTGCCGGCGGCAGGCGAAGGAGAAAATTTCTGCGCGAAAAAATGTGGCTCATGAAGGGCGAGCAGAGGCAGGAAGTTTGGTTTTCATAGAGCCACGCAAGGAAAGGCAGCGGTGATAGGGCGATAACCAATGCCTATGGACAGGCATTTTGGCTTCAAACCTTTAACAGGGCAATTGCCTTTTTCAGATCAAGTGCAGAAGCTTCGAGACCGATGACGCACGATCCGCTGGAACTCCGCCATTTGCGCTATTTCCTCGCCGTGGCCGAGGCCGGAAGCTTCAGCCGCGCGGCGGACCGGCTCGGGATTTCCCAGCCGAGTGTTTCCCAGCAAATGCGCGACTTGGAGGCGGGCTTGCGCGTGTCGCTCTTTCAACGCCGGGGAAAACGCATTCTCCTCACCTCGACCGGCCTGATCTTTCAGGAACACGCCCGGGCCATCCTGCGGCAGCTCGAGAATTTCCTCCAGGAAGTCAGCAGCGAACCAGGCCAATTGCGTGGCGCGCTTCACGTCGGAGTGGTTCCCGTTCTCAACGTTGCTTTGATGCCGGATTTGCTGGGCCCGTTTGCCGCGAAGCATCCCGGTATCAGCCTGACCGTGGAGGAAATTTCCTCCACCGAAATCGAAACGGCGCTGGAAGAAGGACGGATGGACGTCGGTTTCGGCTTCCTCACCCGCCATTCTCCCAACCTGCGTTACGAACGGCTCTGCACCGACGAATTCGCCCTGATCGTTTCCAAATCGCACCCGTGGTGGAAGCGGCGCGTCATTCCCTTTTCCGAGCTGCACCAGCATCGGCTGCTGCAATTGTTTGACACATTCGTCATGCGCCGAATGACGGACCAGATTTGCCTCAAGCACCAGGTTCGGCCGCGGACGGTGGCGGAGTTGAATGCGATCGAAACACTGCTCCGCTCGCTCGAGCCGCTCCAAGCCGCCGCCATCATGCCGAAGATTGCCTTGCGCGGCCGGGAAGCGCTGGGCTTGAAGGCGATCCGTCTTCAGGGGAAGAGCCTCGACCTCGACATTGGCCTGCTCCGTCTGGTCGGTTCCGGAACGAACAGCGCCGTGAGCGCCTTCGCCACGCTCGCCAAGATAGAGGTGCCGAAGCTGATCCGGTAGCGAAGGTCCTTTCCGTTTTCTTAGCTGTCCTGTAGCCGCTTCGCTGTGCGAAGCGCGAGGTTGGCGTCGCTTACTTGAGCGTTGTAGCCTTACCCCACCCCGCCCACCCGCCTTCGTCGGACTCCGGCGGGGCAGGCAGAGCGGCGGCTAAAGGATGAGGCGTTTCCCCAGAACTCCCCCACGGCTCGAGCGTATCGTGCCCAATAATCCGGTTTATTTTGTGACGGCGTGCACGTATCGCCGCAAATCACTCCTCGCGAACGATCCAGTGGCAACGGCGTTCGCTGAATTCACCGAACGTGCATATTCTGAGCGCAACATTGCAGTCGGGCGTTACGTGATAATGCCCGATCACATTCATCTGTTCGTTTGCGGGCCGGATGATTTTGAGCTGGGCAGATGGATGGGAATGCTGAAGCAATGCCTCGCAAAGAACGTTGTGCGCGCCCCGAGCGACGATCCAGTCTGGCAGCGCCGATTCTTCGATCACGTCCTTCGCAGTGACGAGAGCTATGCGGAAAAGTGGAATTACGTGCGCGAGAATCCCGTCCGGGCGGAACTGGTGACGAACGCCGACGATTGGCCCTACGCCGGCGAAATAATCACAATCGATCGCGCCTGACCTGAGCCGCTTCGCTGTGCGAAGCGCGAGAGCGGTTTACCCGACCGATGGAGCGGATTTAATTTCGGAAGCGTCCTCTCGCGTCGCCCGCAGGGCGACGGCTACAGAAGACGCATGCGGCAGCTAACGGTCAGAGCAGTTGATATGGATCCACATCGACGGACGCGAGCACGTCTTCGGGCAGCGGAAGTTTGTCGAGCGTCTCGCGGATGAGACGGCTGAGGCGGACGATGGCTTCGCCGCGCATCAGGATGTGAAAGCGAAACTGGCCTTGTAACTTCTCCAGCGGCGCCGGCGTAGCGTCGCCGAGAATGAACTCGGAGCCGAGGTTCTCCTTCAATCGGCGCACCAGAGTTTCCGCGGAAAGTTTGGCGCGCGCTTCGTGCGGCGAGCGGACTGTGATCAAGACCGCGTGTCTGAACGGCGGAAAATCGCAGCGCTCCCGGAATTCCAATTCCTGCTGGAAATAGCCGGCGAAGTCGTGATGGCGCGCGAACTGGATGGAGGGACTGAAAGGCGTGTAGGTCTGCACGAAAACTTCCCCCGCCGTTTCGCCGCGACCGGCGCGGCCGGCGACCTGGGTGAGCAATTGAAACGTGCGTTCGCCCGCGCGGAAGTCGGGCATGTGCAGCGCCAGATCGGCGTTGATGATCCCGACCAGCGTAACGTTCGGAAAATGGAGGCCTTTCGCAATCATCTGCGTGCCGACGAGGATGTCGATCTTGCCCGAACGAAAGGCGTGGAGCGTTTCGCGATAGGCATCCTTGCGCGACATGGAGTCGGCATCCATCCGGCGGACGACGGCTTCCGGGAAAAGATGTGTGACGTTCGCTTCTACCTTCTCAGTGCCGAAGCCGGCATAGATGAGCGCGTCCTGCGAACAGGCGGGACATTTTTTCGGCACCGACGCGGTGTGTCCGCACAAGTGGCAGGTCAGCCGGGCCGCGCCGCGATGGAAGGTGAGGGCGACGCTGCAATTCGGACAATTGCGCGCTTCCCCGCAGTTGCTGCATAGCAGCGAAGTCGAGAAGCCGCGCCGATTCAGGAACAGGATTGTTTGTTCGTTCTTTTGGAGGCGCGCCGTAATCGCTTTGCGCAGTTTTTCCGAGAGGATTGCCGCGGTTTTTTCTTTTCGCCGTTCGAGTCGCAGATCGACGATTCGCATGAGCGGCATCTGGCAATCGTCCACCCGCTGGGTCAGGTTCAGCAGCCGGTATTTCTGCTGAACGGCATTGTGATAACTTTCGAGCGACGGCGTGGCCGTCCCGAGCAGAACGGCGCACTGCTCCATCTTGGCGCGCACCACGGCGACATCGCGTGCGTGATAGCGCGGCGCTTCCTCCTGTTTGTAGGAGGTCTCGTGTTCTTCGTCGACGACGATGAGGCCAAGATTCTCCAGCGGCGCAAAGACCGCGCTGCGCGCGCCGACGACGATCCGTGCGCGGCCGGATTGGACCTTATGCCATTCATCGTGCCGTTCGCCCTCGGACAAATGACTGTGCAAAACGGCGACGGTATCCTGCGCCTCGGCGAAGCGGCTCTTGAAGCGCTCGACTGTTTGCGGCGTGAGCGATATTTCCGGCACGAGAACGATGGCCGTTTTCCCGCGCACCAGGGTGGAGCGGATCGCCTGCAAATAAATCTCCGTCTTACCGCTGCCGGTGACGCCATGGAGCAGAATCGGCTTCGCGTTTTCCGGCGCAGCGAGCGCTTCCTCGACGGCGCTCAAGGCAGCCGCCTGCTCCGGATTCAGGGTAAGGTTCCCGGAAGCCACGAATTGCTCATCCGCGTGCGGATCGCGCGCGACCGCTTGCTCGCGCAGCAAAACAAAGCCGCGTTTCTCGAGCGCCCGCAATGTCTGGTTATCGAGTGACGTCTGCCGCAACAGGTCCGCGGCCGGAGTCGGCTCGCGCAATTTCGCCACAGCTTCGAGCAACTCCGCCTGCTTCGGAGCGCGCCTCCTCAGCTTCTCGATCTCTTCCCCGGCGATTTCTTTCGCTGCGCTCACGAACAATTGTTTTTTCCAGCTCACCTCAGCCCGCCGGATCACCTGCGGCAAAAGACTGCGCATCACGGCTTCGATTGGACAGCAGTAGTAGGTGCTCATCCAGCGCCCCAGCTCGACGAGCTTTGGGCTGAGCGCCGGTTTGTCGCCCACCAGCGCCTCAATGGGCCGGATGCCCGTCGCGTCCGTCTCCGTCAACAGAGACACGACGGTGGCCAGGGCCGAGCGTTCGCGAAACGGCACGCGCACCCGCGAGCCGATGCTTACCTTATCCGCCAGCGTCTCCGGGATGAGATAATCGAGCTCTCGATGAATCGAGCGGTCGATGATGACGCGGGCGTAGGAGGGGTTGATCATCTGTCTGGATTAGTGATCGTAATCGTGCTCCTGCTCGTGATCGCTAACTTATCCATGAAACTTTTTCGATCACGAGCACGATCAGGAGCACGAGCACGAGAAAATGGCCCGATTTTTATTTAAGCTGATCATTTGCGTGCTCCTCGCCGGAGCGGCCAGCATGGCCTATCACTTCATGCGGTCGAGCGATCCGCTCTACACTTTCTACGAATGGATCAGCCCCGCGCGGTTCCAGCAGCACGACGCGCTCATTCGGGCCGTGGCCGCGGAGCAT
>DASQLH010000165.1:0-13609 GCA_035630155.1 Chthoniobacterales bacterium | reverse complement strand
AACACTCGCTCTCAATTCTTCATCGACATGTCAAGCAGGTGCGCTGCTTACCACTACCCGGTCTCGACCCGGGCGATCTCCTCCAGAAGTTGGCGGGAACCACGGAACTTGCCGGCAAACCGATCGGTGTGGTCCTTTTGGAGGGCTGGAGCGAAATTGTCCCGGTAACGGTGATACTCCTCCAGCGATCGGCAATGATATTGCATGACATAAGCCGGCTCATCGCTCTCCGCGCCGAGCACCTTATGGATCCGACACTCAGAAAAGCATCCGGTGCGGAGGACATCCGGAACGTGGACCTTCTTCATCCAGTCAACCCACTCCGCTTCGATGCCGGCCTGGATGGTTATCGTTACGCTGTATGTGATCATTACCTGTGCTCCTAAAATTACGGCCTAAAGCCTGGGGAAATTAACCGCGGATTACGCGGATAACACGGATTGGAGAGAAAGTGGTGTCAAATCCAGCTCCTATCCGCGCCATCCGCGTAATCCGCGGTTAATTTTCTGGCACACAGATCCGTCGCCTTCTCATCTAAATCTGGTTACGCCGTCGTCTGCCGGCTGGGGCACGACAGAGAGGCTCCCGAGCGCGACGAAGTAGCCGACGATCGGAGACAAGCCGAAACCGACCAACGGCACTGGAAAGTGCCCAAAGAGCGGCGCGAGGATGCAGACGCACCAATACACGCCCAGCGCGCGCACGAAAGCGGAGCGAGAACCCGACGAGCCAAGGAAAAACGGTAACGGCAATACGGCTAATGCCGCGATAGACGCGACGAGCCAAACCGGACCGCTCTGCCGAGCCAGCCCGATGATGCCTTCGACATATGGAACAGGTGACAGCGGATCGTGCCGGGTCCACGTCCAGCCGGCTAACGCAGCAATCACCAGTGCCGTTACCCACGCCGCGCGCGCGCGGTGTTTGTTGGCCATGAGCAAAGTAAACACTGCTGCCGCAAATGCGGTCGCTTGAGCTGCATCTGGTTGCAACCACAAGAGTATCGCCACAGCCAGCGCTAAAAGCATTGGCCCCCACCGCAGCTTCCCTCCGAATGCGTCGAGCACTCCAAGCGCCACGATGAAGAGCGGCAGACAAATCGCACCGACATGTATCGTCAGCGGCCCAACCGGGATCCATCGATGAACACCCATCGACCCCGTCACCGTGAAAGTGGCCGCCAAAGCGCCAGCCGCGAAGCAGGCGCATACCGTAGCGGCTCTCCTGGACATCGGACGCGATCTCGCCAGAAACACGGCGCAACCAGCCGCGGCGATGGCGCCGCCTAGCAGGTTCAGCCCCCAGCGACTTGTGGGCACATCGTGCTGACGCATGATGAGCGCGCCGACGATCAATGCTGGGACAGGCGCAGCCAGACACCAGAGGCGGCGAGGAACCTTGAAGGCGGTCATACGCAGCTCGAGGTGTCCCGAATCATCGGCAGTGTTCCAGGTATCGATGGCGATCTAACGAGAATAAGATGAGCGACGGCTGGTGGGGTGGCGCAGTGGCTGCAGTTAGGATGGAATTTCATGGAAAGTGAGGAATCGAAGCTGCCAGCCGTTCGCTAAATTGCTTGGTTAGCCATCGGTGCTTGAACACAGCTGTCGAATACGATCCTCGGCACTTACCTCGAAATCATCCCGATCGTCCCCAGCCACTTCTCCACCAATTGCGACCAATCTGTTATCGGCAACTTCGTGCGCCGAAGCCCAAACGCATGCCCGCCTTCCGCATACAAGTGCATCTCCACGGGTACCCCGGCGTTTTTTAGCGCAATGTAATAAACCAGGGAGTTGTTCACGCTGTTCACCGCGTCATCCTCCGCGTGCACCAAGAATGTGGGCGGCGTCTTGCTGGTGACAGGAACATTCGGATTCAACTCAAAATTCTTATCGTCTTTCGACAGATGTCCCGGATAGAGAGCTATCGCAAAGTCCGGGCGGCAACTTTCTTTGTCAGCCGCATCTACGGCCGGATACAAACGCTTGTCAAAATGCGTGCTGATCGCTGTTACCATATGCCCCCCTGCCGAAAACCCGATCACTCCAATCTTCTGCGGATCAATATGCCACTCGGCAGCGTTAAAACGCACCAGCCCCACGGTCCTTTGCGCATCTTCCAGCGCCATCGGTGAGTCCCTGTACGGACCCACCGTCGGAGTTGGCACGCGGTATTTCAAGAGCACAGCCGTGATACCCTTGGACGTCAGCCAATCACAAATCTCCGTGCCTTGCAGATCGATGGCCAGAACTCGGTAGCCTCCGCCGGGAAACACGACTACCGCAACACCCGTATTCTTCCCCTTGGGCGAATAGACTGTCATTGTAGGTTGAGAGACGTTGTCAATCTGAAGCCAGGGCTCGCCTCCTGCCACCAGCGGGTCCTTCACCGTTTTCATCTCTTCCGGCCCTGGAACAGGCTGCGCATCAGGCGCTTCCTTTGGCCATATCGGCACTTGCGTGTGTCCCGGTGACGGCTGCCATGCAGCCGTCTGCGCGCTAAGACCACCACCCACCATCACGGCTGCGAAAAATGTTTGGAAAAGCTTACACATGTTTTTGTCGGCCTAACGAGACCAAGATGCGACTCCGAATGCGTCTAACCAGGCTTCCTCATGGTTGGTTCTCCGGTGGTAGATACAAGTCGCTGATTAGCGCATTTGGGTAATCGGGAGCGTAAAAGTAATAAGTGAAAAACTCGACTGGCTTGCCATTCTCCAACCTCGGCTTGTAATGATGAGCCTCTGCTTTCTTTCGGGCGGCAGCGACGAACCGTTCGGGCACTTTAACCGGAAGCAGTGCCTTGCTGTCAGACTTCGCATCTGCCACGCGGGCCACACGGAACCTGGTGATCTTGCCGCGCTCATCGACCGTGATTCCGAGCACGACCGTATAGAGCCGGAAGCTTGGGCGCTGGATTAGCTCGCGGATCGGTTGTGCCGATGCGGCTGCTATGAGCGAAATCGCCAGCAAACTGCGGAGAAGAATGCGTAAAGTTTTCATGACCTGGACGGCGCGGCCTGACTAGCCTTTCGGCGGCTTCCAATAATCCAAAAAGTTCCCTACGTAATTACCTTCTTCGGAGCCGTCGGGCCGGACGATGCACCAGTTTTGGATTCGTGACTCTGGGAACTGAACGCGGTCGCCGTAATGATGATTCTTGAGTCCCAGGATCGTATTATTGATGCGGCCATAAACCTTGCCGCCGCTGATCTTTTCAACCAGGACGAAAAGATACTCGCGACGATGCTCCTTGGTTTTTTTGTCGCGCTCGTCGAACGGAAGCCAGACGGTGAAGAGATAATTGGGAGGAAGTCCGGCGAGAAAGCGCTTCTTCGCGGCAGGATACGTGGCACGGGCCTTCGCGACATACGGGGCGATGGCCTTCTCCAGGGCCTGATACTGCTTCTCGCTCCGAATGGCTTGGGGCTTGTCCACCGGTGCCTTCGATTGGGCAGAGGCGCAGGTGGTCGCGCTTGCGATGACGGCGATAATGGCTGCGAGACGCATAGGCGGAACGAGAAAAAGATGAGCAGCCCCGAATGCCTTCGGAGTTCGCTCCATCGCTTGGTTAGATGATCGGCTCACTCTCACAGAAAGGATCGATTGGCTAGGCCTCGGGTTCGTGGCAAACCGCTTCGATGTTGTGCCCGTCCGGACCAATGACGAAAGCTGCATAGTATCTCGCGTGGTATTCCGGGTGCAGACCAGGCGCACCATTGTCTTTGCCACCCGCCTCAATCGCCGCGCGATAGAAAGCTTCGACTTGCTGGCGATTCTCGGCCGCGAACGCCAGGTGAAGATGCGCCGGCTTCTCCTCGGTTTGGTACAGGCACAATGAAGCCGTACCCTTTGAGCTAAGCTCGACACCGTACGTCGCCGGCCCCTCCGAGACAACAGATACGCCGAGCGGTTCGAGTGCCTTGAGGAAGAACGCTTTGCTCGCTGCATAGTCGCTGACTCCGAATTTGACGTGGTCAAACATAAGTTCTCTCCTGGATGTGTGTGGGTCTGCGTTGTGCCTAACAAGATCCAAGATCAGCTGCCGCGAGTCCAATGCGGCGTCGACGCTGTGGAAAACGTGGGTGGCAAACACGCACAACGTCAGTCGCAACCTTGTCCGCCAGAGGACGGACTCGCCGTGGAGAGCTCGCGGTCGGCTGCATTGCATGGATAGGCGATTTACGAGGGCATGAGTAACCCATACGCTCGCATGCCCTCGAACGAGAACTCTGTGCGTCGCAACCAGGAAACCATTTCGCGAGAGTCGGCAGCCGCCTGTCGGAGCTTACGTACTGACTCGGCATGATTCAGGAGTCGTACTTCAACCGGCTCGGACCGGATTTCGCAAGCCGGTGGCGCGATGTAGGCGTGGTGTTTCTGAGAGACGTTTGTCGGGACTGGAAACGGGACAGGTAGAGGCGCGACATCGAGGAGCCATGACTGAGCAACGAGGTCCGAATTCAGTGCAAGCTCAGCCTCGGTGCCGATGTCAGGAAGTACGTAATATACGGAGCTCGGGACGGAGTGAAAGTGTGGAAGTCATCTCAAGATTGGAGCGTACAGCGGTCCGCCGTTCGCTCCATCGCTTGGTTAGGCCGAGGGGACTCAAAAATCGATAAACGTGGGTCGGTATGGACTAAGCTTTCCTGCGGCAAAGGCTTTCTGCAAATCTGACATGTTGTGAATGTCGGCGCGGCACTGTGCAACATAAACGAGATAACCATAGCCGTCGTTTTCGCCGGGGCGTGTCGAAGCAATGATGACGCGCGATCCATCGGCCATAGATCGCGAAATGACCTTGTAGCAAATAGTAAAGTAATTCTGGGAACGGGCAGCAAAGATCAAAACGCGGTCGGCATCCGTTGTGGAGCTAGATCCTGGAGGCGCCACATGAAACTCCTCACCCGCAACTCTGGAAAATCGTTTGCGAATCAGTGGAGGTATTTCGTCGTCCGAGGTGACTGGGACGGCGGGCTCCATCATCACAGATTCCATCGATTCATGGACCGAGATGGAGGGACAACCGCAATCCGGGCAGGGCTTCGTGCACCCACTGAAAAGCAACAACGCAAGAATTCTCAGTGATGACAAGATTGCTCGTGCGCGCATGGGCCTAACGAGAACAAGATGAGCGACGGCCACCGGGGGCGCGCGTGCCTCGCAGTCGGATTGCGGAAGTCATCTCAAAAGTGGACCGTACAGCGGTCCAACGTTTGCTCCATCGGATGGTTAGGCGTTGGGGTGGACTCATCATAACGCGTTGAGACGGCGAGTGAGAGTGAGTACGACATAGACACACGACGCCGAGTAAACTGAAAAGAGAAGAAAGTATATGACGACCGGAACCACAGAAGGAGTCCGACGGAGGCGACGCAACACCGGGGCGTGCAGAATGAGGCGATAGCAGCCGTAGTAAAAGACGACCGAAGCAAGAGAGATGATAACAGCGAGCGGGATCGAAGCACCGTGCAAGTTGGGCGACCAGACTGCGCGAATCATCGTCTCACCAATGCTGTCGGGGAGCGACTCGACAAGACGAGCGGCGGGCAAAAGCCACGGCTGAAGTACGACACAGAGCACGATAAGCGGCTGAGGCTCACCGATCAATGGCAGCGGAACTATGGGGAACTGCCACAGCAGATTCATCGCGGTAAAAAGGAGAAACAACGCGATGAAACGAACGGCGGCAGTCATACGCCTAACGAGAATTAGGCGGAAAAAATACGCTTTTAAAGACGCATTTTTTCCATCTAATCAGAATTGGCATGGGGGAAAAGGGCGGCGAGGGGCGGAATCGATATCGCCAATGTTACGGATTGGTTGCAGGCAGCCAAGGATAAAACGTGCCGGTGGTAGCCGGGTGGCGAGCTCGCCCGGGTGGAATTCACGCATCGGAGCCACCGCGGTTGCGGGGTTAACGAACGCTTCTAGAATCTGGTGCGCGTGTGTGAACGCAGACGCGTGCCAACATGCCCGACGACGAACCGCACGCGCCGCAGCCACCCTACGAGGCGCCGCGTTCGGACCGGCCGACGACGGCGGAGGGGACGCTCCTGCGGTCGCCCGGAAAACACGATCCGTACGCAGCCTTTCGGTTTCGGGCCTTTGGATATTACACGGCCGGGAATCTGATTTCGGTCATCGGGCGGCTGATGTTCATCGTGGCGGTGGAATGGGAAATCTACGCGCGCACCCATTCGGCCACGGCGCTGGGGCTTGTCGGATTGGTCATCGCGCTACCGGTGGTGTTGCTGTCGTTGCCTGCCGGCCACATCGCGGACCGGTTCCCGCGCAAACGCATTGTGCTCGTGACACAGGCGTTGAGCGCGATCTGCTCGCTCGCGCTGGCCTTCGTTTCCTGGCAACACCTGGCCATTCCGAACTGGCGGTTTCTCCAGGCGGGTAATGGTTTTCTGTACTCGGTCGCGTCAGTCTTCGAGCGCCACACCTGGTTCCATTTCGACGATCTTTCCATCCCGCTGATCTATTTGATCCTGCTCATCTCCGCGATTGGCCGCACTTTCGGCTGGGCGGCGCGCAGCTCTTATTTTCCGCAGCTCGTTCCGCGGGAGGCTTTCGCGAACGCCGTCACTTGGAACAGCAGCGTTTTTCAGATCGGGTCGGTAGTCGGACCCGCGATCGGCGGCCTGCTTATCGTGCGCGCGGGATTCCCGTTTATCTATGTGCTCGACGCGGCGTGTGCTCTCGCCTTCTTTTTTCTCGTGCTGCCGATTCGCAGCAGCGACCGCGGCAGCAGCAGCGAGCGCAACGCGTGGCGCAGCCTGATGGAAGGAATCCGTTTCATTCGCAGTAAGAGAGTGGTCCTGGCCACGATCACGCTCGATATGTTCGCCGTCTTTCTCGGCGGCGCCACGGCTCTGCTTCCCATCTTCGCCGACCAGATTTTGCACTGCGGTCCGATCGGGCTCGGCTGGATGCGCGCGGCTCCAGGCATCGGCGCCTTCATCATGGCGCTAGTGATCGCTTACCTGCCGCCGATGAAACAGGCGGGCAGGAGTCTGCTCTGGTGCGTTACCGGTTTTGGCGCGGCCACCATCATTTTTGGTTTGTCGCGCTCTCTCTGGCTCTCGCTGGCGATGCTTTTTCTGACCGGCGTGTTCGACAGCGTGAGCGTGGTCATTCGCCACTCATTGCTCCAACTGGTCACGCCCGATTCCATGCGCGGCCGCATTTCCGCCGTGAATAACATCTTCATCGGAACTTCGAACGAGCTTGGCGCCCTTGAGTCAGGTCTCACGGCCGCGCTCTTCGGTCCCATCCTTTCCGTCGTGTCTGGCGGGGTGGGGACGATTCTGGTCGTGCTGGGGGTAATGTGGAAATGGCCCGAGACTCGCAAGATCGGCGCGCTCGATAAGAATTTGCGGTGATGGGTTTTAGCGCTGTAGCCGCCCCGCTATGTCGGGGCGCTGGCGACGATCGGCACGGCGATCCCGCAGCAGCGGGACCGTGGCTACAGCGACACTGGTTGCGGATCGTAGTTAACGTAGCGATTAACTAGGATGAAAATCGCCGCCGCCCAAATCGCCTGCGCCCTTGGCGACATCGGCGCGAATGTGCGCAAGATGCGCGACTTCTCTGCGCGCGCGAAAGAAGCCGGCGCCAATCTCATCGTGTTTCCCGAAATAGCCGACATCGGCTATTCGATGCCAGTCATCCAGAAGCACGCGACGGCGTGGACTGAAGGTGCGGTGCCGCAACTGCAGGAGATCGCAAAAACGCTGGGCCTTGGGATAATCAGCGGAGTCTCGGAGCGGGATGGCCAGTCGATCTACAACTCGCAGGTCGCGATCGACGCGGGCGGCAAGGTCGTGGCGAAATATCGAAAGACCCATCTCTTCAGCCCGCCGCCGATCGAGGAGCATAAATGCTTCTCGCCGGGCGCTGAATTGGTGAGCTTCGCCGTGGAAGGGCTGCGCCTCGGCCTGACAATCTGCTACGACCTTCGTTTTCCCGAGGTCTATCGCACGCTGGCCTGCGAGCAGGGCGCGAACGTTTTCATCATTTCATCGGCCTGGCCGTTTCCGCGTCAGGAGCACCAGCGCGTTCTCGCGACGGCACGCGCGATTGAGAACCAGAGCTACGTGATTCTGTCGAACCGGGTGGGGAAGGACAACGGGACTTCGTTCTGCGGCAGCTCAGCGATTATCGACGCCTACGGAGTTGTCATCGCCGCTGCCTCGGCCGACCGCGAAGAGCTGATCGTGGGCGACGTGTCGGAGGAAATTATCGCGGCGGTCCGGGATCGGATGGGCGTTTTCGAACATCGGCGACCGGATGTTTACGGTTAATCGAGCTGCATCTTTTCCTGCTCCTGCTCATGATCGTGCTCCCGATCCTTTGTTAACAGCCCGGAAGATCATGAGCATGATCATGATCAGGAGCAGGAGCGAAGGCGCGTTCGCGCCTTCTAAAACGCGGCGTGAAAACCGAACCGCGCGTAGGGCGCGCCGCCATCCTGGTGGTAGCGGACCTGGGTGCGATGGAAATCGAAGTTTCGCCACGGAATGTATCCGCCTTCCAACGAAAGCTTGATCGCGGTGGACAACTTCCACTCGAGGCCGCCGCCCACTCGCAATTCGTCGTAGGTGATGGACGCGTGATTGAGCGCCGTGTTACCGCGCAACGTGCCGAAGTTTTTCTCCACCCGATAGCTGGTCGACCGGATATCAGCACCGCCAAAAAGCACCAGGTTGCTGTTCGGCTCATATTCAAGCCGCGGCGTCGGCACGACGGCATTGAGCGTCCATTGCGGGCCGAATTTCCAACGAACACCGCCGCCGGGGAGAACCACGTTCCTCCGCCACGGATCGACCCCGACACCGAAGACGACCTGGAATCCGGAGTTAAAAATATAAGTGCCGCCGAGGATGAAAGGGACGTTAAAGGTGTCCCGGCCAAAGTCGTCCCAATCGACGCCGTAAAAGCCGGGCTGCATTTCGAATCGGATGAGGAACGAATCGGAGAACTTCGTGTCGAGGCCGATGATCAGGTTGGTGGAATGCAGGTCATTCGGGATCGGCGCGGTGCTGCCGAAGCTGAAGGCATAACGTTCCGTCTGCACACCAAGGCGCAGGATGCCGATCTTAGTCATCGGCGTGAGAAGAAAGCGGACGCGCCCCTGAAACTCGTCAAAATCACGAATGACCATGTCGCCCCGCTCACCCCGCTCGACATCGCCCTCGCCCACGTAGGTCGTTTCAACGTCGAACTCGAACGAGAAGGGCGATTCCTCCGATTCCACCAGCGCTACGCTTTTCGACGAGGTCGAATAGGTTTCGACCTGGACGGCGAACACGTTGGCCGCGGTCAGGAGAAGGCAGAGCGCAGCGAGGCGGAGAGAGATTTTCATGCGGACGGAGGGCTAGACTGCCCAGCGCAGGGGGCCTGTGTCACGCCGAAATGATGGAATGGCCGTAATATCTTGCTCATGGAAGCATTTTGAGGCCCATCCGATCGACCACATTCCCGACTTCCGCAATCAGAGCGTGTACTTGGTCAGGAGAGATACGGCCAATGGTGCCGATGCGGAAGCAGTCGGCGTTACTGACTTTCCCTGGGTAAATTACCATTCCCCGGGCAGCAAGGAGCCGATAGAACTCGGCGAAATCGAAGGCGGGATCTTCCGGATAACGAAAGGAAGTGATGATGTCGCTTTGCCGCTCCGGCGCGAGATACTCCCGGAAACCGATCCGGCGCATTCCGGCGAGAAGCACCTCGCGATTCGCCCGGTAACGCCGCGCCCGCGCCGCAACGCCGCCTTCCTCGCGGAATTCCTTCAGCGCCTGGGCAAAGGCCAGCAGCGCATGTGTTGGCGGAGTGAAACGGAATTGGCTATCGCGCTCCAGGCCGTGCCATTGGGCCAGGAGATCGAGGCTAACGTTGCGCGCGTAACCAAGTGTGCTTTCGAGAGCTTCGCGCCGCGCCAGCACGTAGGAAAACCCGGGAACGCCTTCAAGGCATTTGTTCGCCGATGAGACAAGATAATCGGCTTGCAGGGCGGCGAGATCGATCGCCACACCGCCGAAACTGCTCATCGCATCGACGATGAACTGGCAACGATGTTCGCGAACGATTTTCTCGATTTCGTCGATGGGATTCAGGATTCCGGTGGTCGTCTCGAGGTGGACAATCGCCACATGCGTGGGCGCCGAATCCGCATTCAGCAGGCGGCGCACTGTCTCCGCATCAGGCGATTCGTTTTCCGGCCAGCGCTGAATGCTGGTGGCAATCTTCAAACGCTCGGCGATTTGCAGCATGCGTTCGCCATAAGCGCCGTTCGCCAGCACGAGGAGCCGGCCCTCCGGCGGAATGACGGACGAAAAGACGGCTTCGATGGCGAATGTCCCGCTTCCCTGCATCAGCACAACCTCGTAGCCGCTCTTCTGGGAAACGCCGGCGATGTTAAGAAGCTCCGCGCGAATTCCCGCGACGAGCTCGATGAACTCCGGACTGCGCGAGCCGAGGTCACGTTGCATCGCAGCTTTGACGCTTGCGCTGGTCGTGAGCGGCCCCGGCGTGAAGAGCAATGGGTCAGGCATATTGTAGGGCGTTTCTGTGAAACGCCGGGACGAACGCAATGCTCAACGATGGCGTCTGACACAGACGCCCTACAATTCCGGTCGCAGCGTGTGAGGGCTTCTTCATCGTCCTCGTGATTCTCGAAGGAATGCAGAGAACCGCTCCTTAACCTCGTGCGGCTTCACGGTGGGACGGCCGAGCTTTTCCGGAGAGCCCGGCCGAATCTTCACATGTAAGAGCGAGGGGCCCGCGCGATGCCGCAATTCGCGGACAGCATCCCGAATTTCCTCGCGCCGATTCATTCCAACGGCCGCGCGGTAATTGGCGGCTGCCGCGACTTGAGCGAAGCGCACGGTCGGCGAAGCGGTTTGCTGCCCGCCGGTCGAATCGTGGACTTCGTTATCGAGGATGATGTGGAGGAAATTCTGCGGCTGATAAAAACCAATTGTCGCGAGCGACCCCATTTTCATGAGCGCGGCGCCATCGCCGTCGATCACCACCACCGGCTGGCGTGGCAGTGCGTGCGCCACCCCAAAACCAATGGCCGAAGCGGTGCCCATCCCGCCGACGACATAAAGATGGTTTGGCCGATCCGCGACCGTGAACAACTCGCGCCCGGTCTTTCCGGTGGTGGCGATGATCGCCTCGTCGCCGTCGAGCGTGTCTAGAATCAGTTCGAGCGCCTCGGTGCGCGTCAATCTGGCGTCGTCCGAAAAGTTCTCGCGCACGTCAGTCACCACCCGCGCCGGGGTCTGCCCGCCCGAAAGCTCATGCGGCGCGATCGAATCCTTCGCCATGACGAGGGCGAATGGGCGTTGCCGCTCACGCATGCTCGCTTCGGCTTTCTCCATCACGCCCGCAATTTCCGATTCCTCCGTTGGGAACGGCAGCCACGGGATTTCGAGCGTGTCGAGCAACGAGTGCATGATGCGGCCCATTTGCTCATGCTGCGGCTCATCTTTGACGCCGGGCTGGCCGCGCCAGGTCACGATGAGCAGTGTCGGAATTTGAAAAGGATAATTCAGCGACGTGAGCGGGTTGACCATGTTCCCGAGGCCGGAGTTCTGGCACATCGTGACCGTTTTGCGGCCGGCCAACGCCGCTCCGAGGGTGATGCCGACAGCCTCGCCCTCACTCGTCGCGCCGATGTAGTCGAGCGCCGGATCGTCAATCACGTAGTTGAGAAACGAAGTGAAGAACGAACAGGGGACGCCCGCGAATTGCGAATAGCCGAGGCTCCGCAGGTGTTCGATGAATGAACCGGCGCTGATCATCCAGGGTAAATTTGCGTTTTGGTCCGGCGTGAGTTTGCCGTCCCCAAACCCTTCGTTCCCAAACTCCAGTTTGGGAACGCACTTGTCTTGGAAACTCTGTTTCCTCTGGGGTCGATGGGAAACAGAGTTTCGCTCCCAATTGCGTTCCCAAACAGAGTTTGGGAACGAGAAGGACGAGGAGATAAGAAAGGAGAGCCGGCGCTGATCATCTAAAAAGCCTGCGCGCGCGAAAGATCGTCGAGGTCGTCCACGTCCAGCCAGTGCCCCGTGATGTAGAGCACCTGGACGCGCTGCTGCCGCTCGAGAAGATGCTTGAACAGGTCATCGAAGCGCAGCTTGCGGAAATCGGCGCGCCCAGCCAATTCATCAAGGGCCGCCTTCACCACCGCGGAACCGCGCGAGTTCATCTTCATCAGCCCAATCCATTCGCCGTGGATGCTGGCGGGATCGAGGCGCGGGCCGGTGGCGGTGAGAAAAGCGTCCTCCTCGTCATAGCGCAGCGAATGCGGCCGCGTCGCCGTGATGTAATCGATGTATCCCTTCGCGCCTTGCCGGCGTTCCCAGGCCGCATCGACCGCGATCACGATGTCGTCCGCTTCCGCGAGCAGATTGTTCAGGATGTGTCTCCGGAAGAGAATGTCGCCGAACGAGACGACCACATCGCCTTCGAGATGATCGAGCGCCTTGCTCAGCGAAAGCAGCTCGCCGGTTCCTTCGAACTCAGCGTTGTCGACAAACTCTACGTCCGGCGCCTGCACTTTGTCGGCCTCGTATCCGCGGATGACCACGATCCGCCGAATCCCCGCGGCGCGGAATTGCGCGACGAGCTTGTGCAAAAGCGGCGCGCCGCCGATCGACACCATCGTCTTGGGAATGCCTGCCGTGACTTCGCCCATCTCGGCGCCGCGGCTGGCTGCGAGAATGATGGCGCGGGCCGAGTCTGGCGCTCGTGGCAGGTAACGCTCTTCCGCTTCCATCAGCTCGTCGGCGTTTTGCAAACGAAAGACTTCCTTCACCGGCGCGATCGCATCTTCCACGCTTTGCACGGAGCGCTCCTCAAAAATCCGCCGCGTCGTCGCCTGCATCGACGCGATCGAGGTTCGAACATTGTGATTCGCCCAAATCACCAGGCTGATCCCGGCCTGCTCGAAAACTTCCACGGGCGTGCTGTAATAGGTCGTCGGCACGATCACGAGCGGGCACCGTCCTTTCCACGCCTCGGCAAACGCCAATACCTGGTCCGGCGTTGTTTTCTTGCTGTGAACCAGCAGCGCGTCAGCCCCGGCGGCATGGCACGCTTCCGCGCGCCGCATCACTTCAGCCATGCCCCAGCCCGCGATGAAACCTTCGAGCCGCGCCACGAGGCAAAAGTCCGGATCGCTCTGCGCTTCCTTCACGGCTTTGATCTTGCCGGTGAATTCATCGAGGTCCGCGAGCGGCTGTCGTTCGCTGTTAATGAATGAGTTCGTCTTCGGAAAAAGTTTGTCCTCGATGCAGACCGCCGCGATGCCGCGCTGCTCCAGCTTTCGCACGAGCCGCCGCATGTTGTTGAAGTTCCCGTAGCCGGTGTCCGCATCGAGCAGGATCGGAACGCTGGTCGCGTCGCTCATGAACTCGACCACCTCGAGCACCTGCGTCCAGCTTGCTTCATTGTTGTCCCGCACGCCGAGCGCGGCCGAAATGGAGAGCCCGCTCGCCCAGATGCCCCGGAACCCCGCTTCCTCGACGATGCGCGCGCTCAAACCATTGTGCGCTTCCATCAGGAATTCGAGCTGGCCGGAGCGCAGCAGC
>DASQLH010000164.1:0-8274 GCA_035630155.1 Chthoniobacterales bacterium | reverse complement strand
ACCATTTTCTCGCCGATGTCGCCGAGATTTTCCTGCATCCGCGCCTCCGCCACAGCGACGCGCGTCGCAGGATCAGGAGATTCGATTTCGCGAGTGCTGAAAGCCATAAGCCAACCTTGCGACTATGCTCGCGAGAGGCGCGCGAGGCGCAAGAGCAAAGTCGTGCCGCGGGAATTCGGGCGGAACGCTTGCGCGCGAAAGAGAAAAATTTGCTTCGCGAAAGAGAAGCTGAAGGGGAGAGACTGCCCCCAGGCGGCGGATGGGGCTCCGCCGCCGCGACTGCCAGCGTGTCGATTAATCGACTACGCCAGCCTAACTATCTCAACTGCGCCCAAAACGGCTTGGCGCCCGGAAGGAGCTGCTTCGGCGGATTGGGGTTTTTGAACGTGATTAACTCGACCCGGCCCTTGGTGATGTCCGTGGGCAGGACCGAGTCAGTGCTGAGGCGCCAGTTCATCGCTGCGTTGCGCGCGATCTCATCCAATGCGGGATGGCCGCTGCTTCGCAGGACACTTGTGCTCGTGACGCGACCACTATTGTTCAACGTCAGAGACAACACCACTGACCCCTGCAGACCTTGCATATAGACGCCGAACGGTAAGTTCGGTTGTGTCTTATCAAGCCATTTGGCATTGGCCGTTGCCAGCGGCAATGCGACTAGCAGCGCGATGATGGCAAGCGCTGCGTTGCGTGCATGTTTGTGCATACGCAAAAGTATTTTGCTTTACGAAAGGAAATGCAAGCTTATTCCCGCAAAGCGAGTTGGAACGACAACGAACTAACACTATACCATGACCAGAAAGATCGCGCTACTGTTTGCCGGCCAGGGGGCGCAAAGCGTCGGGATGGGCCGCGACCTCGCCGCGCATCATCCGGCCGCGGGCGAATTTTTCCAGCAGGCGGACGAGATTCTTGGACGCTCCTTGAGCGGCATTGCGTGGAACGGTCCGCTGGAGGAATTGACCAAGACGTCGAATTGCCAGCCGGCGCTTTATGTTCACGGCCTCGCCTGCCTGGCGGCGTTGCGCGGCGTGGCCGGCGAATTTGAGGTTGAGGCGGCGGCGGGCCTGTCGTTAGGCGAATGGACGGCCCATGCGGCGGCGGGGACGTTCGATTTCGCCACGGGCCTGAAATTGGTCGAAACGCGCGGCCAGCTCATGGATGCGGCCTGCGCGGCGACGGCGGGCGCGATGGCGGCAATGATTGGCGCGGACGAGACTTCCGTGCGCGCGCTCGCGGCCGACACAGACGTCGATTTGGCCAACATCAATGCGCCCGGGCAGATCGTGATTTCTGGTGAGGCAGCCAAGGTGGAGCTGGCCGTGAGCCTGGCGAAAGAACACGGCATCCGGCGCGCGACGCTGCTGAACGTGGCCGGCGCCTATCATTCGCGCCTGATGAACAGCGCGTACGAGCAACTCGGGGAGCCTTTGCTGGAAGCCGATCTGCGGCTCCCGCGCTTTCCCGTGATGAGCAACGTGACCGGAGGAGTGGTCGATACCTTGCCGGAAATCCGGAGTGCGCTACAAGACCAGGTCACAAGCACAGTGCGCTGGAGCGAATGCATGGAAAATCTGCTTGAGCGCGGCTGCGACCTTTTCATCGAGCTGGGGCCGGGTGAAGTGCTGGCCGGCTTGCTGCGCCGGACGCGGAAGGACGCCGAAGTTATTAGCGTGAGCGATCCGGCGTCGGTGCACGCCTGCGCGGAACGATTGCGTGGAACATAGGCTTTCAGCCTGTGCGCCCAGCGGACATTTTGTCTGCTGATCCCTTGGTTTCCGCGGGCTTTAAGCCGCTGGCCACACAGGCTAAAAGCCTATGTTCCGCTTGCTGCCCCAGTTGAGCCCTCTAGTTTCAGCACATGACTTTACCAGAGCGCATCGATTCCGATCTGAAAGATGCCATGCGCGCGAAAGACGCGGCCAGGCTCGGCGTGCTGCGCATGCTGAAATCGGCGCTGAAATACTCGGCGATCGAGAAGTCCGCCGAGGGCCAACTGGATGACGCGGAAGCGGCGCAGGTCATCCGCAAACAGGTAAAGCAGCGGCAGGATTCCATCGAGCAGTTCGAAAAAGGCGGGCGCCCGGAGCTGGCGGCGAAAGAGAAAGAAGAGCTGCTAATCCTGAATGCTTACTTGCCGAAAGGGCTCGAGGCGGAAGAACTGGCGGCGCTGGTGCGCGAGGCGATCAGCGAAGTCGGCGCGACGTCGAAAGCGCAAATGGGCGCAGTGATGAAGGCGCTCCAGGCGAAAGTTGCGGGGCGCGCGGATGGGAAGACGCTGAGCCAGGAGGTTCAAAAACAGTTGAGTGGTTGAGGAGTTAAGAGGTTGAGTGGAGGAAAAACTCTCTCAACCTCTCAACCTCTCAACCTCTCAACCTCTCAACCCATGCTAAGCGCGATCATCGTTGCCGCCGGGAGCAGCCAGCGGATGGGATTCGACAAGCTGCTCGCGTTGCTCTGGGACAAACCGGTGCTGGCTCACACGCTTGGAGCATTCGAGCAGACGAGCTGTGTAGATGAAATCATTCTGGTGGCGCGGGCCGAACGCGTGGCTGAGTTCCAGGATCTGGTTAAGGAAAGCGCATTTAAGAAGGTGCGCGAAGTGGTGGCCGGTGGCGCGCAGCGACAAGACTCGGTGCGCTCCGGATTGGGGCGGCTCAATGCGGGGGCGAGTTATGTGGCAGTTCACGATGCGGCGCGGCCGCTGGTGACCCCGGAGCAGATTGAGCGCGTCTTTGTTCTGGCTCGAGAGCATGGCGCCGCGGCGCTGGCGGAGCCGATCACGGACACGTTGAAACGCGCTGACGAGAATCGATTCGTGACGGGCGGGATCGCTCGCGAAGGACTTTATGCAATGCAGACGCCCCAAATATTTTCGAGAAAACTGCTGCTTGATGCGTATGCGCGTGTGGCCGCCAACAATCTCTCCGTGACCGACGAAGTTTCCGCGGTCGAACAGCTCGGCGCCAAAGTGCTCCTCGTGCGGAATGAGGAGTTCAACGTCAAGATCACTTACCCGCGCGATTTGTTGCTCGCGCAGTCAGCGCTCACGCGCCGCTCGTTGCCGTAGATTGCGGTTTCGTGACGAGCTCCACGACGCCGGGGACATCGGCTTCGGTAAAAGCGCGGCCTCTTTTTAGCTTGCCGGTCTCGGGGAGGTCGCTGGCCCTGACGAGTTCTCCGCGGCGCCAGACCCAGGCGTCGGGTTCATACGGGCCCACGCGGCGTGGATCGGACCAGGTGTGAATCGAAACGAGCCGCGGCGAAATGGCGGCGGCGATGTGCATGGGGCCACTATCGACGCTGATGGTGAACTGCGCGGTCCGAATCAACCAGATGAGCTGAAGCAACGTCGTTTGGTTGGCCAGGTTCACGCAATTATCCGGCGGGTCGAGCCGCCGCGCTGTTTTTCCGACGAGGACAACCCGGACCGGCGCGAGCGCGCGGCAGAAATCGTCAATCACGTCGTTGCCCAAGGATTTGCGCGCGCCCCGGGCAAAGGGATGGAGCACAATGAAGGGTGGATAGGGATCGAAGCGGGGCAGTTCATCTCCCGTCGGCAACGGGAACCGGATCGGCTCCTTGATCGTGGCCCCGAAAGCCTCGGCGAGTTTCAGGTATCGCTCCACGGCGTGCGCGCGCCGATCCACTTTCGCGACGCGATGGTAAAGCAACCGCGAGCCTTCCCGGCCATCGCTCATTCCCCAAAACTCCCGCGCGCCGCTAACGCGGCCGATCAACGCGCTCCGCAGCAGGCCTTGGAAATCGAGGGCAACGTCGGGCCGCAAAGCCCGCGTTTTTTTTAGCCAGGGGAGCAAACTGCGCGGCGCATTCAAGCCGGTCAGCTCGCCACGCGGGAAGATGTGAACATGATTCACATCGGGATTGCCGCGCAGGAGCGTGGTCCATTCCGGATTGATGGTCCAGGTGATCTCCGCCTTGGGGTGCGCCTCACGGATCGCCGCCACCGCCGGCAACGTATGGACGATGTCTCCGAGCGAGCTCGGCTTGATGATCAGGATGGAACGAATTTCAGATTTCAGATTTCAGATTTCAGATTGAAAAGGGCCCAATCTGCAATCTCGAAGTTGGTCTTTTGCGCTTCGGAACGCGAAAAGAAACGACAAACGTGCTTCTCCTAGCTTCCTCCGCCAGCCTATATTGGTTGAAACTAACCCGCGATACCTTTGGGAGCGCGCCTTCACGGTAAACGTTTGTTCACCCAGAAAGTAACACCTATGAATGCACCGAATATTGCCGTTTATGCTGGTGGCCCGTTGGGGCCCTCGGAGATTTCGCAGAACCTGACCGCTACGCAGCAAGCGGGCTGGACCACGATCATCCTCGGTCTTTTCCACATCGGCCGGCCCGACATCAAGGGACAGAATTACGGCGATATTATCTTTAATGATTCCATGACCATATCGCAGGGAAAATATCTGATGGATCCCTCCTGGCCCGGCAACGTCGCCGCGTTGAAGCAAGCTGGACACTCTTCCGTGACAAAAATCTATGCTTCCATCGGCGGAGGCGTTGGGGTCCAGGATTTTCAAACCATCCAGAAGATCTATCAAAGTAACGGCAATTCGTTCAGCGGAACGATGCTGGAGACGAACCTGCAGTTGCTTTGCAAAACCTTTCCCGCAATTGATGGCATCGACATGGATTGCGAGGACAACTACGATCAGGTTTCCTTCGTCGCATTCTGTGAATTGCTGATCGGTCTCGGCTTCGACATCACCTTCTGCCCCTACGCCAGTTGGGAAATGTCATTCTGGACCGGTTCCCTGGCCCAGATCGACAAACAGCATCCGGGGGCCGTGAAGTGGTGGAACCTGCAATGTTATGATGGCGGTTCGGGAAACGATCCCAAGGATTGGGCCGCCGCCATCACCCAAGCCATCCCTGCGTTTTCTACCGATCAATTTATTGTCCCCGGTGATTGGACGGAAGATTCTCCGTCAGCCGTGACGAGCCTGTTTTCGACCTTCGCGGGAGAAGCTTGCCTGGGCGGCGGATTCATCTGGAACATGGATGGCATCCTGAGCGGCAGCTCTAAGATGGCTGATTACGTCAACGCGATAAAGAGCGCTCTTTGACCTCCGACTTCTGACCCTCGCTTACCGTCCGAGTTTGAGCCGCTCGGCCAGGAGCGAGGGCAGCCCCGCTTTGATGATTTTTTGTTGAGCTGTCGTGACGTCGTATTTCACGCGCCGCTGTTCCACCATTTTCTGGTCGGTATCGTAAATGCAGTAGGCGGCGCGCCAATCGCCATCGCGCGGCTGGCCGACGCTGCCAGTGTTGATGAAATATTTTTTGGTCTCGTCGATCATGAGTTCATCGACCCTGACCCGCTTCACGCCGTCATCGAGCACGAATGCTCCGGCGACGTGGGTGTGTCCGAAAAAGCAAACGGTGGTGCGCTGATGGGTAAAGCTCGCGGCGGCATCGAGCGTGTTGAAGACGTAGCCCCACTGCTCCGGCGCATCGAGCGTGGCATGCACGATGGTGAAATCACCGACTTGGCCCATCAACTGAAGTTCGCGCAGCCAGGTCTTGTCCGCGTTGGTTAATTGCGCACGGGTCCAATTAATCGCCATCTCCGCGAGCGCGTTGAATTCTCGAGAAGACTCTTCGAGCGAGGCCTGCTCGTCGTGATTTCCCTTTACGACCGGGCACTTCAGCTTCTGCACCATTTCGACGCACTCATGCGGATTCGCGTTATAGCCGACAACATCACCGAGACAGACAAATTCGGTGCATTCGCGTTCGCGGGCGTCGGCCAGCACAGCCTGGGTCGCTTCGAGATTGGCGTGAAGATCACTAAGGATGGCAAAGCGCATGAACGAACGGGCGGATCACGGTAATAAGTCGGGTATCCGCTGATCTGCCGGGATGTCCAATTTAATTTCCAGCTCGTGCAGGCGGCGGAGTAAGGTCGGAACTCGTTCGTTTTCGCTGGAATGGTAGAGAGCGTGCAACTGGGCGTAGGCTTCCTGTTCGCGGCCCGGGCATTGCGCCAGCTCGTAGGCGGCGAAGCGTTTCACGTAACTCGGCGCTCCAGGCAGGCTCGCGGCTTTAGCAAAGAACTCGGCGGCGTGTTCATGGTCGTTGTATTTGTCGCGGTAAAGGCGGGCGAGAGCTTCGTAAAGTTGCGGGCGTTCCGGATTATTTTTGATCCCGCGTTCGAGGAAGTCCCGGCCAAGCGCGAGATATTCTCGCTGCGCTTTGATCCGAAGCGCGAGGCGCGGCTGCGTGCGATCGTTCAACGCCGCGGTGCTCGCATTCCACGCCATATGCCAGGCCGCCATGTCCCAAAAGAGGAGGGCCCGCGGCTGCAACGTCGTGACCTGACGGAAAAGAAGGAGGACGCGGCTCCATTCAGTGCGCTCCCAGGCGACGTGCGCTTGAACGAAAAGTGCGTCCGCCACCAGCGACCGGAAGCCGCTCAACGCAGCCACGAACCCCAACTGGCCAACCTGTTCGCGGAGTCCGAGATCGAAATCGACCGCGCGGAAATGAAGGCGGCGATGCTCCTCCGAGATGGCGTGCTCAATGGGCAATCTTGCCGCGCCAAAGAGCGCCAGACCCAACCCCACAACGAGACCTCGGATCATAATTCTTTTCGGAAAAAAACGGCCCAGGCAAGCAGCAGATAAAAGCCTGTGTGAAACAGGCCGACCGTAGCTGTGCTGAAGAAAAGCGCCAGCGGGATGGCGTTGCCCGCCACGATGTCGTCGGTCAGGTTGAACAATTGCAGATCGGGAAAGACCAGCGCGACGACCCCGAGGAAAAGATTCGTCAACCAGCCCGCGCTGTTTGTTTGCAGCCAGTATTCGCGCGCGATCGCTTGCAGATGCCCGATGAAATAGACGAACGCCATCACGATGATGGTGAAGATCGTGGTCGTGGCAAAGGTTGAAACGAACAGCGTCAGCGAGGCGAGGAGACACGCTTTGAAGTAAACGATCGCGATGGCGCCGAAGAGATTCGCGTTGAAGGCGGAAGCAGAGACGGCGCGCAAGGCTTCGCTCAACTGGTCGGGCGATGCCCCCGTCATTTGGTGTGCGGTCTCGCGAAGGACGCCGTGCTCGCGAAAATGGAGCACGAAGAAAAAGAACGCGGCCATGATCGCCAGGCTGATGGCCAGAAGCAGGAGGACGCCCAGGAGTTTTCCGAGCAGGTATTCGAAGCGTGGCACCGGCTTCGCCAGGATGGTGTAGATCGTGCGGTCTTCGACGTCCTGAGGGATTAGCCGCGCGGTGGCCACCACGGCGAGGAGCGAGCTGAAGATGCTCATCGAGCCGAGTCCAATATCTTTCAGCACCTGGAATTCCTGCTGGAACGTCATCCGCGCCATGAAGAGTGAGCTGCCGATCAGAAGCAGAGCGAACAGGAGGACCACGTAGAAGAGTTTTAGACGGGTCAGCTCGGTCAACGTGTTGCCCGTGATTGCCGCGACGCGGCCGAAAGAAAACGCGCGATGGCCTGATGTATTAGCGCTCATTCAAGGGGCGAACTTCTCAAAGACCCCAAGGAGCGGCGGTTTACAAACCGCCGTTGGTTTGGTTCGGCGGTCTGGAGGCCGCCGCTCCTTGAAGCGCGAAGGCGTCTGCAAATGCTCATGGATCTTTCGGGGTTTGAGTTGCCTCAAGAAACAGGCGCTCCAACGATGTTTGAGGAGAACGCCGTTCGACCAAGTGCGCGCCCGACTTTTCCACCAACCTTCCGATTTCATCGACGAGCGCGGCAGACGCATTCTCCAAAATGAGCTGCGTTTGATTTTCGATGCCGAGCAAATCGCTTAACACGCCTTCCCGCACGAGAACGCCATGGGCGAGAATGCCGATACGATCGCAAATCTCCTGCACCTGCCCGAGCAAATGGGAGGAGAGCAGCACGGTGATGCCGCGGCCTTTCAGGGCGAGGATCAGGTCTCGAATTTCGCGCGCGCCGGCGGGATCTACCCCGGCGGTTGGTTCATCCAAGACGAGCAACGCCGGTTCCTGGATGAGGGCCTGGGCCAGACCGATGCGTTGGAGCATGCCTTTCGAGTAGCCGCCGAGGCGCCTCTTTCGCGCATCGGCCAGGCCGACCAGTTCGAGCATTTCGTCGGTGCGGTTCTTCAAGGCGGGGCCGCGTAGCCCGCAAAGTTTTCCGTAGAACCGCAAGGTCTCTTCGCCGGTGAGAAATTTGTAGAAGTACGGGCTCTCCGGCAGGAACCCGACCGATTCGCGGCTGGCGACTCGATCGCTGTCCTGCCCGAAAATCTGA
>DASQLH010000163.1:0-5223 GCA_035630155.1 Chthoniobacterales bacterium | reverse complement strand
GACCTTCGAACCCATCTCGATCTGGCCACCCATGGCCCTGGTTTTGTCCGCGCAAGCTTCCCACATCATGCCCGGGCCTTTGCGCGGGTACTTGAACGAATTGATCAGGGTCTTGATGACCTTGGTTTTGTCCTTCGGCTGGCGCTGCGGCAGGAGCGCGTTCTTGATCGCGCTGCCTAGCGAAAGCCCCTTGATCCGTTGCGCGGCCCAGTCCGCCGAGATCTCCTTGCAGCTCATGCCCCAGACCTTTTCGGTGTAGCTCTTGAAGAAGGTGTTGAAGAGGCGTTTGCCGAACTGATTGCTCACCCAATCCTCGAAGTTGTTGGGATTCTTCACCGGGAAGAGCCTCGCCTTCAGCCAGGAGAGGACGCAGAGGATCGATTTGAAAACGCCAAGCTTGGTCAGCGCCTCGAAAGCCTTGAGCGGATAGGCGAAAAATTTGCCGCCGTAGAAAATCCGCGAGGAACGCGGGCGATCGAGCATATCGTTAGGCAGGATCTCCATCCAGAAATCCTCGACTGCCTTCGACTTCGAGAAGAAACGGTGCCCGCCGATATCGAAGTGAAAACCTTTGTAGGTGGCGGTGCGGGAAATCCCGCCGACATAAACCGGATCGGCCTCGAGGACAGTGACGTCGACGTTGTTCTTGGAAAGGAGATACGCCGCCGTCAACCCTGCCGGACCCGCACCTATAATTGCTACGTTCGTTTTCATTTTTGTTAAGCTACCCAGTTACCCCTCGTAAAGTTCCACACGTACCACCCTTGGACGCTGAGCCCGGCCGCACTGAGCAGCGCAATGGCCGCCATGCCAAATGCGCGCACAAACAGTGGCGGGGTGGGTAATTGATGCAGAAAATGGACAATTGCCAGCACGATTAACGCGTGCACGCAAAATTCGTATCGGAGCATGCTCTCCATTTGCACCGAGGCCACGCCGCTGACAGAGATGAAATAGATGACGACCGCGCAAAAATAGAAGCCGGCCCGCGTCGTCCAGGCGAAGCGGCGGCGGACCATCGGGACCAGCTCGCAAAGCATGACGGCGAGCAACAGCAGGCCGCCCAGGGTCATGGTCATCTGGCTGGCTTCCGTGGGATTATTCAAGGCGGGCACGAGCCAGCGATAGCTCGCCGGCTTGAAGATAGCGAGGTAATCTGGAATGATCGCCCAACCGGAGTGCTGGGTGAGGAGGTAAAGGTCCCAGCGCCCCCAGCGGACCAGACAGTAGAAAAAGAAGCTCCCGGCCCCGAGCATCGCGCCGAACATGACGAGGATGGACGTGCCATAGCGCTTCGGCCACGACCGAATGTCCGTCAGGCTCCGCCACCCGTTGCGAAAGATCGCCTGGACGACCGGGTAGGCGGCGCAGGGAATGCCAACGATCCGCGTAGCCGACATCAGGAAGCCATGGAGCGCTGCCAGGTATTTCGCGGCCCGGCCTTCGCCATTGCTCCAATACATGAAGCCGAACAACGCCATCATGAAGAGCGATTCGGAATATCCGGCGACCAAAAAGAAGGCCGTCGGGTGAGCCAGAATGCCGAGAGCCCCAAAAAATTGCAGGACGGGCGAAACGTTCCAGCGATCGCAGAAGAGAAAGAAATAACTCCAGAAACCGAAGGCCGCGAGCTGCGCGGTGAGGAGGAGCGCCTTGTAAATGCTGAGTTGGAACACCTGATGCAGCACCGCGGCGATCGCCGGATAAGCCGGAAAAAACGCCACGTTAGAGACTTCCATCATCTTGCGGTTCACGGGCGGCACCGTGGTTTCGTAGCCGCGCTCCACGATGTTCGCGAACCAGTAGCTGTCGTGCTGAATGAGAGTGTCGTAACGGATCGAGAGCGGGCCTTCCGGGGCGATCAGCACCACCGCGACGAAAATTTGCATCAACGTGATGAACAGGGCGAGAACGAGGGGTCTAAAGGCGCTGGGCTTGGAGTTCATCACGACCGGCTGGGAAAGGGCCGAGGAGACACGAAAGCCCTCGTCCTGACAAGGGTTAGTCCGCCACTCCGCCGGTGCAGGCTGGAATCCCGGTGGCTCTCGAAGCTGGACGCTGGTTTCTGTTTTCAGAGCACAATTGGACGGGGGCACTGCGTGTTTATTCGGAAGGAGGCGCCAGGGTTCAGGGTTCAGTCACCTATCACCATTCACATCCGCGCTCCCTCAATGCCCGCCCGTCACCGTGTAACCTTCGTTCCGCAAATCCTCCGCCAGCTCCAGCTCCATTTGCAGCGCCGCCTCGTAGGGCATCGGATTCAGGTGCGCATACAGCTCCGGCAACAGCCGCACGCCATATTTCTCCGCCACCCAAGCCGCCTTGTAGCCATGTTTGTGATTCTCAAAGCGATGCTCCGGCGGCAACCCGCTCATGCCGACGTAAACGCACGGTTTCGCCGGGTCCCGCTTCGGGTTGATGCGCAGGATGGTCGGATGGCGCGCCACCTTCGCGTCGAGCAGGATCACGTAAACATTGTGATGAAACTCAGCGCGAGCGACCTCAGCCTCGGGCTCGCGGCGATATCGAAGGCGAGCCATCAGCCGCGCCGATTTTAGGCGACGGCCCGGCGCTGGCCGGCCGCGACTAATTCCGAGTAGATGCTCTCGTAGCGTTCCGCCGCTTCGCTCCACGAGAAATCGCGCGCCATCGCGCGTTCCATCAGCTCGGTCCAAATCGTTTTGTCGTGGAACACTTCGCGGGCGCGCTTGATCGAATCCCAGAAAGCGTCCGGCGTTTTTTCGTAGCAGAGGAAGCCGAAGCCGGCATCCATGGTCGGATCGTAATCCTCGATGATTTCCTGGATGCCGCCGGTCGCCCGCGCCACGGGGAGCGCACCGTATTTCAAACTGTACATCGCGCTCAAACCGCTCGGCTCGATCTGTGAAGGGACCAGCGTCACGTCCACGCCGGCTTCGATCAGATGCGCGAGCTGCTCGTCGTAATGGCTGCGATAGGCGAACTTGGTCGGATATTTTCGCGCGGCGATCGCGAGCGCGGTCTCATATCCCGGATCGCCTTCGCCCAGGATGATCAGCCGCACATCGTCCGAAAGCAGCCGATCGAGCAACGGCATGAGCAGGTCGAATCCCTTTTCCGGCACCAGCCGCGTGACCATACCGTAGACGGGGCCGGAGGGAGCAGGCGCGAGCGTGAGCGCATCCAGGAGCAAATCGCGGCAGATCGTTTTGCCCCCGAGATTGCCGGGGCCGAACTGGCGGGGCAGGAGAAGATCGGTCTCGGGGTTCCAGCGTTCGTAATCGGCGCCGTTTAGAATTCCGGCCAGCCGATGCGCATGCTCGCGCAAAACAATGTCGAGCTCGCAGCCACCTTCGGGCGTCAGCATTTCGCGCCGATAACGCTCGCTCACCGTGGTAACCGCGTCAGCGAAAAGGATTCCGCCCTTGAGCAGATTGAGCCGGCCGAAATATTCGACGCCGCGCGGTTTGAAATAGCGTTCCGCCAGATTCGTCAATTCGAAATCGAGGCCCCAGAAACTCCCCTGCTCGGCGAGATGATGGATCGTGAGCACGGTCGAAAACGGCAGATGCTGGTCCTTGACCAGGACGGGCACGAGGGCCGCCGCCCAATCATGGACATGAAGGATTTGCGGCGTCGGCGACATGCGCCGCCCCATTTCGAGCGCCGCCTTGCAGAAGAAAATGAAACGCGCCGGGTTGTCTTCGTAGGCGACGCCGTGTTCGCCGTAAATGCCGCCGCGGTCGAAAAACTCGTCGCAACGGACGAAGAAAGTCTGCACGCCACTGGCGGTGCGACCTTCCACGAATTCCGCTACATAATTCTTGTCGCCGAGCGGCACATCCACGGTAATTCCCGTGTCCCGCAGATCGAGCGCAGCGTTTTCGGCGATCTCGCGATAGTACGGCATCGCGATGCCGACCTCATGTTTGCGGGCGCGCAGCTCACGCGGGAGCGCTTCGAGCACATCGACGAGCGCCGTGGCCCGCGCGAGCGGCGGCCCTTCGGCGCTGATCATCAGGATTCTCATGAAGAAGAAAGGCAAAACGTCCAACGTCCAACGTCCAACGTCCAACGTTCAATTTCAGAAAAAGGCACGAGCTGTATTCTCTTAGTTCGAGGTTGGACGTTGGACGTTGGACGTTGGACGTTTCTTCTCTTCGCGCGGTAAACCATATTCCTGGTTCACCCACGCGAGCGCTTCCTCCCGATTGGTCAGCGCTCCTTCCAACTGCCGCGTCTCCACCGCCTCCAGAATCTCGCCGAAACGCGGACCTGGTTTCAATCCCAGCGCGATCAAATCATCTCCGCGCACCAGCGGTGGCGGAATGATCGGCTCATTCGCGAACTCCTCCTTTTTCTGCTGGAGGAACTCGTAGTTCTCCATCATGGCATGGCTGCTGGCGCAATCCACCCGGTGCAGCTCCAGCTCATCCTCAAAGGTCGGACGCGCCATGAACCGCTTCAGTTTCGCCACCCGCATGTTCGGCACATCCTTGAAGACCATGTGCTGCCGCACCGCTTCCACCGTCGCGTCGATTTCCGCGCGCGAAAACCGGAGCCGCTCCATGATCGCTTCGGTCATCTCGGCGCCGATCCGGTCATGGCCGTTAAACCGGATGCGGCCTTCTGCATCGACCATCGAAGTGGGCGGCTTGCCGATGTCGTGAAAGAGAACGCTGAAGACGAGCGGCAACGACGCCTCTTTCGGCAGCAGATCGAGCATGATCCGGGTGTGCTTGAAGACGTCGCCTTCGGGGTGGAATTGAGGTGGTTGCTCGCACCCCTTCATCGCCTCCAGCTCAGGCAAAATATTTCTCATCAGTCCGCTTGCGTCGAGCAAGTCCCAACCCCGCGCCCGATTCGGCGACATGAAAATCCGCACCAGCTCTTCGCGAATCCGCTCCGCGCTGATTTCGTTAATCGACCCCGCGTGCGTCCGGACGGCCTCCCAGGTCCCAGCCTCGATCTCAAACTCGAGGACTGTCGCGAACCGGACCGCGCGCAGCATCCGCAACCGATCTTCGGCAAAGCGTTGCGCGGGATCGCCGATCGCGCGGATCATCCGCGCCTCCAGATCCGCCCGGCCGCCGACGAAGTCGATGACTTCCTCCTTTTCCGGATCGAAGAACATCCCGTTGATGGTGAAGTCGCGCCGCGCCGCGTCTTCCTCGGCCGTCGCGAAATGCACCTGGACTGGCCGCCGGCCATCGAGATACGCGCCATCCGAGCGAAAGGTGGCGA
>DASQLH010000162.1:0-2772 GCA_035630155.1 Chthoniobacterales bacterium | reverse complement strand
CCAGCAAAACGTGGCCCGCGCGGAATGGGACCGCGCGACCGGCCGCTACTTTCAGTTTTCCGGGGACACCGCGGGAAACCTGCATTAGTTGCAGCCGTTGAAGTTTCCCGGTTCGAAAAAAGTTCTTTGGGGCGCCGCGGCCGGCGTAGTGCTGGCCTTCGCCATCATTTATTTCGTGAGCCTGCCGGTGGCCGAGGTCGCGGCGGTCCGGCGCGGCACCGCCATTTCGGCGATTTACGGAACGGTCCGCATCGAGCCCACCCTCGTGATCCCGGTCCGCGCCCAAAACGCGGGCTTCATTCAACTGGCGGAAGCGCTTTCCGCTGGCCGCGGCGCAATCGGCCGGCAAGTGGAGAAGGGCGAATTGCTGGCGACGATTGCCGACGAAACGACGGCGCGTCTCTTGAAACAAGCCCGCGCCGACCTCCAGGCGGCGACACAACGCGCTGAGCTTCCCCTCCCTTCCGCCGAGGCCCTAAAGGTTGCCGAGGACAACCTGGGCCGCCTCGAAAAACTCACCGCGCTCAGCAACGTTCCCGCGGTCGAATTGGAAAAGGCGAAGAGCGAAGTGAACCGCCTGCGCACACTTCTCGAGAGCGAGCGGATCGAGCGCGATCGCAACCTGGCCATGCTCGATGAGGCGACCAAAAAGCTCGAGGCGCAGATGAAAGCCTCCGAAATCCGCGCTCCGATGGAGGGGCTTATCACCGCCATCAAGACGATCGACGGCGAGCTGGTCACGGAGCGGGCGGAGCTGGTCACGGTGGCTTCGCGCAAGAATTATGTGCGCGGCGAAGTGGACGAGGAAGATGTCGGTGAAGTGAAGGTCGGGATGGAAGCGGTCGTGCAGGTCTACGCCTTCCGGACGCGGCAGTTCCAGGCGAAAGTGGCCGCGATTCAACCGGCGGCAGATCCCGAAACCCAGCGTTACACCATCGTCCTGGACCTGGAGGATCCGCCGGAAAATTTGATGGCCGGCATGACCGGCGAGATGAACATCATTACCGGCAAGCGCGAGAACGCACTCCTCCTGCCCTCGCGCGCGCTGGTTGTCGATCAGGTCCTCACCGTCAAACGCGGCATCGTCCAGGTGCGCACCGTCAAGGTCGGCTATCGCACCCTCGATTTTACCGAGATCCTCGCCGGCTTGTCGGAAGGCGACCGCGCGGTCATGTCCGACCAGGACAAATTGCGCCCGGGAAAACTGGTCCGGCAGCGACCCGCGAAAATCCTGCGTCCGCCCGACCAACGGTGACCCCGCCTCTTTACATTGCGCTGCGCTTCCTGGGCCATCGCAAGCGCGCCTTCATCCTGAGCTGCGGCGGCGTCGTTTTCGGCGTCGCCATTTTTATCTGTACGCAGGCGCAGACGGCGGGCTTCGCGCAGAATTTCGTCGAATCGAATCTCGGCAGCAACGGCTCGCTTGCGCTCTTCTCCCGTTTCAAACCACCGGCCGGCGGAATGCTGGTTGCCCCGAAAAATTCGAACGCGAATGCTCACCGGCGTTATCTCGAAGGCATCGTCGATCCCGGCGGGATCATGCGCGTGAGCCGGCAATTTGCGAACGTCGCCTCCTGCACGCCCGTCCTGCGCGGGCTCCTCAGCGCGCGTGCCGGATTTGAATCCGCCACGGTCACCTTGTTCGGGATCGATCCCGCCACCCATGTCACCACGACGAATCTGCGCACCCAGATTTTCGACGGGAATTTCGACGACTTTCGCAATAATCCGGCATCGGTCATCATCGGTTACCGGCTCTCCGAAGCGCTCGCCGTGAAGTCCGGCGACACCATGCAATTGCTTTCGCCGGGCGGCGAATACCACCGCTTCACCGTGGCAGCGGTCGCGCGCGCCGGCATCGCATCGGTGGACGCGAGCCGCGTTTATTGCCATCGCAGAATCGCGCAGAAGCTCCTTCTGAAACCGTACGGCGCTTCGATGATCATTTATAAATTGCGCGATCCGGAGGGGGCGCCGGCGCTGGCGAAGCGTTTCGAAACCCTCTTTCAGCATCAGGCCGAAAGCTGGCAGGCGCGCGAAGAAGGCAACCTGCAACTTTTCCTGACGCTGCGAATGTCGACCGCCATTACGGTTTCGCTGATCATTTTGCTGGCCGGCTTCGGGATTTTTAACGTGCTCACCATGACCGTGCTTTCGAAGCTGAAGGAGATCGCCATTCTGCGGTCGATGGGTTATCGGCGCGGCGACATCAGCGCCATTTTTCTCTGGCAAGGCACGATGATCGCCGTGGCTGGCTCGGTGATCGGTTGCGGACTTGGCGCGCTCCTCACATGGGGCGTCTCGCACATTCCGATCAAAGTGCGCGGCCTGCTTTACGCGAATTACTTCCTGGTGAGCTGGGATTGGCGCCACTATCTCTGGGCGACGCTGCTGGCGATCATCGCCGTCTTCATCGCCAGCTACGTCCCCGCTCGCCGCGCCGGATTGCTGTCGCCGGTCGTGACGCTCCGCGGATCGAGCGGGTAGCAATGCGGTATCACAACCCCTTGGCCGCCCCTTCAGTTCCCAGGGCGTTGCCCTGCTGGCATGGAGCAGGCCGTTGGCCTGCCGGCAACGCCGGATCCGGCTGCAGATCTTACTCGTGATAAGGCTGCGATCTTATCGGTGATTTCCGCCGGTAAATAGGCCGCCCCTTCAGGGCTGGCGATTTGTCTTGTTCGGGTACCCAGGGCGTTGCCCTGGGCTGACATGGAGCAGGCCGTTGGCCTGCCGGCACGTTCAAACAAACCGCACCAATTCGGTATCACAACC
>DASQLH010000161.1:0-5991 GCA_035630155.1 Chthoniobacterales bacterium | reverse complement strand
CCATCACCTTTTACATGCACGAAAATCTTTGCCTCGCGGCGCTCCATGCCGATGTCGACCTGCCCGGAGAAACACGGGACAAGCTGGGCCGCATCGTGCACGAGCTTTCCCGAAAATATTCTCACCCGGTTTAGCCTTTTTTCTCCATGTCGATCATCAATTACGCGAGCCGCGAGATTCAATTCAAAATCGTTTACTACGGACCGGCGCTCTGTGGTAAGACGACGAATCTCGGCTACATCCACAAGCGGATTAATCCGGAGAACCGCGGCGATCTCGTCTCGCTCGCGACCGCGGCGGACCGCACCCTCTTTTTCGATTTCCTCCCGCTGAACGCGGTCGTCATTAAAGGGTTCGTAACGAAGTTCCAGCTCTACACGGTACCGGGCCAAGTGATTTACAACGCGACCCGTCAGCTCGTCTTGCGCAGCGTCGACGGCGTGATTTTCGTGGCCGATTCGCAATGGGAAAAGATGGAGGAAAACGTCGAGAGCTTTAAGAACCTCGAAGACAACCTCGCCAAACAAAACATCTCGATCGACGAGATTCCCTACGTCCTCCAATACAACAAACGGGACCTCGAGAACGTCGCGCCGGTCAATTACCTCGAGTACGTGCTGAACAATCGGAAGAAGCGCGTCCAGAGTTTCGAGGTCGTCTCGAGCACCGGCCAGAATGTTTTCGCTTCGCTCAACGCCGTCTCCCAGATTTTGCTCCACAAATTCAGCAAGCAAAGCGATGTGCCGAAGAGCGCGCCGCCGCCGGTGGCGATTCCGATGGAGCCGACGGCGAAGAAACAGGGGGCCGCGGTATGAATGCGATCCCTTGCCTCACTATTGAAGACGTCGCGAATCTCGACGGCGTCCTCGGCGATTTTTTGAAGAAGGCGGAAGCCGAGCTGACGGTCGTGATCGATCGCGGCGGCAATGTGATTTCCCAGTTTGGGGACATGACGGTGATGGATGTGACCATCATCGCAGCGCTCGCCGCCGGATCGTTCGCCGCCACGAAAGAGCTGGCGCGGCGCATCGGCGAAATCGAATTCAACGCGCTCTATCATCAGGGAAATGGCAACCACATATTCATGAACTCGGTCGATGACGACACGATTATGATCACGGTTTTCGGCCGGCGCACGACAGTCGGGCTGGTGCGATTTTATTCCGCCAGCGCCGCACAAAGCGTCGGCGCCCTTCTGAAAGCGCTCTCGAGCGGCGGCCACGGTTTTTCCTTCGACGCCTCGGACATCACCGCCGCGCCCGTTTTCGCCGATCGGTAGATCGGGAACATAGACTTTCAGTCTGTGCGCCCAGCGGGATTGCAGCCCACTGAAAATCTTTTGCAACGGACAACATGTCCGCTGGGCGCACAGGCAAAATGCCTATGTTCCGGTAAATTCCGCGGCCACGAGGGTGGCGTTGTGACCGCCGAAACCAAATGAGTTATTGAGCGCGATTCGGATCTTCTTTTGCTTCGCGACCTTCGGGGTGTAATCGAGATCGCACTCGGGATCGGGATTATCGAGATTGATCGTGGGCGGAATCACAGAATCGCGAATGGCCAAAGCGCACGCTGCCATTTCGACCGCGCCAGCCCCGCCTAACAAATGCCCCGTCATCGATTTGGTCGCGCTGATCGAAACTTTGTGCGCGTGTTCGCCGAAGACCGTTTTCAGCGCGCGCGTCTCGGAAATATCGCCGAGACCCGTTGAGGTGGCGTGGGCATTTACGTAGTCAACCTGCTCCGGCGTCGTTTTGGCGTGCTCCATCGCAATCTGCATCGCCCGGGCGGCGCCTTCGCCGTCCGAGGGGGGCGCCGTCATGTGATAGGCATCGGCGGAAAGCCCGTAGCCGGTCAGCTCGCAGTAAATTTTCGCGCCGCGCGCTTTTGCGTGTTCGAGCTCCTCGACCACCACCACGCCGGCCCCCTCGCTCATGACAAAGCCATCGCGATCGCGATCGAATGGCCTCGACGCTCGCTCCGGATCGTCGTTGCGAGTGCTGAGTGCTTTCATGGAGGAGAATCCTGCCAGACCGATCGGGATGATCGACGCTTCGGACCCGCCGGCGAGGAAGATGTCCGCGTCACCGAACTTGATCATGCGCCACGATTCCCCGATCGCGTTGTTCGAGGTGGCACATGCGGTGACGATGCAAAGATTCGGCCCCTGCAGTCCAAACTCCATCGAGATCAGGCCGCTCGCCATGTTGCTGATGAGCATCGGGATAGTGAAGGGGGAGACGCGGCTCGGCCCCTTCGTCATGAGAATGGTGTGCTGGTCCTCGAGCGTTCTCAGACCGCCAATCCCGCTGCTCACGATCACGCCGAACCGGCGGCGGTCCACCTTTTCCAAGTCCAAGCCGCTGTCATCCTTGGCCATCTTCGCCGCGGCCATGGCGAGGTGGGTGTAACGGTCGGTCCGCCGAACGTCCTTTGGATTCTTGAAATAACTCTTCGGTTCGAATTCACGCACTTCCCCTGCGATCTGGCAGTCGTAGGCGGTGGTATCGAATGCCTGGATTTTGCCGATGCCGCTCACGCCGTTCTGCAGGTTGCGCCAGAAAGTGTCCACGTCATTGCCAATGGGGGTGACCACGCCCATTCCGGTGATGACAACTCGGCGATCGTAGCTCATGAACGGGTTGAGAATTTACCGCGTCCCCATGCCGACGCTTTGCACGGTCTGGAACAATTTCCCTTCAGTTTTGATGGAAGGAGCGATGATGATTTCGGTCTGCTGGAACTCGGCGATGCTGTTCGCGCCGACGTTTCCCATGCAGGTGGTGATGGCGCCGACCAGGTTCTGACTTCCGTCATCCACCTCGGCGGGGCCGAACAGGATTTGTTTTAGCGAACCAGTCGCGCCCACTTTGATGCGGGTGCCGCGCGGCAGGTTCGCGTGCGGGGTGGCCATTCCCCAGTGGTAACCGCAGCCAGGCGCTTCGTGCGCTTTGGCAAAGGCGCTGCCGACCATGACGGCGTCGGCGCCGCAGGCGAGCGCTTTGCAAACATCGCCGCCTTTGCTCATGCCGCCGTCCGTGATGATCGGCACGTAGCGTGAAGTCTTTTTGAAATAAGCGTCGCGCGCCGCGGCGCAATCGACCGTGGCCGTGACCTGCGGCACGCCGAGACCGAGGACGCCGCGGGAAGTGCAGGCGGCGCCGGGACCGACGCCGATGAGCACGGCTGCCGGGCCGCATTCCATGATCTCGAAGGTGACGTCGTAGCCGACCGTGTTGCCGACGATGACCGGGATGCGCATCTCGCGGCAGAATTTTTCGAGCTCGAGCGACTTATACTCCGACGAGACGTGGCGCACGGTCGAGACAGTGCTCTGCACCACGAAGACATCCGCGCCGGCTTCCTGCGCGATCCGCCCGAACTCGGACGCGCGCTGCGGAATGGAACTCACCGCGGCGATGGCGCCGCTGTCCTTGATCTGGCGAATCCGCGCCGCGATCAAATCTTCCTGGACCGGTTCCTGGTAAATTTTTTGAAGCAGGTGCGTGATCTCCGCCTTGTCGGCATCGACAATTTTTTGGAGAACTTCCTGCGGGCTTTTGTAGCGCGTCTGCACGCCTTCGAGATTCAGGACGGCCAGGCCGCCGAGCTTGCTCATCTCGATGGCGAAACGAACATCGACGACGCCGTCCATCGCGCTGGCCAGGATCGGGATTTTGAAATCGAGCGGCTCGGCGTCACGCCGCGGCAAACGCCAGGCGATGTCCACTTCGTTCGGATTGATGGTGACGCGCCCGGGGACGAGAGCGATCTCGTCGAACCCGTAAGTCACGCGAGCTTTGCGATTGCGGCCGATCCACATTCCCATGATTAAATTTGTTCCGGTTTAAATCGTTCGTTCAAGCTTCCGCACCGTGGACACCGCGGAAGCAAAGCGGGCGTTCGATCCTCAAATTCGAACGCGCAAATCACGCATCGCAGCCGAAAGCGCAAAGCGCGACGCTCGCGACGGCGACGATTCCACTCTCCAACTATCCAGAGGAGAAAAACCGCCGCAAGAAAAACCAGCAGGTAGATCGTGACCAGCGCGGAAAGGCTGACGCGAATCACGGGGCGGTGGGGCTGGGGTTAGGCGGGGAGGAAGGCGCTAGGTCGTTGCCCCATTCGAGGGTGGCGGTGCCCCAGGTGAGGTCATTTTCGATTTTCGATTCTCGATTTTCGATTGGGGTGAATCGGGAGAGCGCCAGATATTTCCGGGCCTGCTCGTCTAGAGCGGCGTCGCCGGAGGAATTTTGGAGGAAGCAATGGCGGACTTCGCCACGTTCGTTAACGGCGATGCGGAACTGAGCGGCGTGGGGGGATTCGGGGCCGGAGGCGCTGAATTTCAATTCAGGGACCTGCGCGGATCCCAGCGCCTCCAGTTCAGGCGAAAAACGGATCACGGTGGGCGCGATTTTCGTGACCGGTTCGACCCGGTTCGCGGGCGGCTCGACGGCGGCAGGGGGACGCGCGCTGGGAATGCGCAAGAGCGGGGGTGCGGGCGGCAAATCCTTTAGCGCCGGTTGGCGAGTCAGGTAAGAGGGCGCGTGCTGGATCGTCGGCATGACGAGCGATTTTCCATCCGGGAGCGGTTGAGTGGTGGAAGCCAGGGCGGGATCTTCGGCTTCCAGCCAGCCGAGGAGCAGCCGGCCTTCATCTGAGGTTGGCGCGATCAGGCTAACGCGGCCCGGCGGAGGCAGGAGAGCAACCGCGGGTGGGTAGACGATCTGAAAGAGATAGAAGCCAAGGGCGTGGAGCACGAGGGAGCCGAAGAGAAATCCTGCGATGGTCCATTTGCCGCGGCCGGGCCGTTCCCATCCGAAGATCAGGTCGTCGGCCGTTGTGTCGGGAGCATTCATTTTGGCGGGGCCGTGGCGAGCGCGACGGATGTAATCCCGTGCTCGAGCGCCAGATTTGTGACTTCAACAACGAGGGCGTATGGCGTGAGGCGATCCGCCTTGATGATAATCGGGCGGCCTTCTTTCTTTGCTTCGTCGAGCAAAGGCCCGAGCTGATCGAGCACGACTTTCTGATCGCGAAAATAGATCGCGGGCGCGGCGCCGCCGGTGATGCTGATGATCTGCGGATTGATCTGCGGGCCGAGGGTGAAGCGCGACAGCGGAACCGAAACGGAAATGCCAGGCTGGAGAATGAAGTTCGAGCTGAGGACGAGAAAGAAGATCAGGAGAAAGATCACGTCCAGCAACGGAATGGCGGCGAGCCAACTGAACTGATATTCCTTCGTGCGGGAAAGCTTCATACAGCTCCGGCCGGCCGGCCGCTCATAACTAGCGGGCTTCCCGTTCGCCCGCAGGCGCCTGGAAGGTGATGATGTCGCTGCTCGGTTCGCGATCCGTCAACATATGGACGACCTCAATCCCGGCCCGTTCCATTTCGTGCATCAACGAATTCACGCGGGAAGAAAGATAGCTGTAGGCGACAAACGTCGGAGTGGCGACGACCAGGCCGGCCGCCGTGGTGAGCAAGCTTTTGTAAACGCCGTTCGACAATTCCGTGACGGTCGCGTAACCGCCGTTGGACGAAAGCGTCCCGAACGCGTCGATCATTCCAGCAACCGTCCCAAGCAGTCCAAGCAATGGCGCGACGTATGCAAGGGTCGCGAGAACGCCGAGAAAGCGCTCGAGCTTCGGCACTTCGAGCTGGCCCGCTTCCTGGACGATCTCCTTCAATTCCGCTCGCGGCGCGTCATGCCGGATAATTGCGGCGTGAATAACGCGCGCCACCGGTCCCGGCGTGCCGGCCGATTCATGGAGCGCTTCCGCGAAATTGCGGCGCTGCACGAGATTCGAAAGGCCCTGGAGAAACTCGCCCACGTGAATGGTGGCACGGTGCAAATAAAAGAGCCGCTCGGCGAAGACCGCGACGGCAATCACGCTGCAAACCAGGATGGGCCACATGAGCAGGCCGCCCTTCTGGATGTAGTCGATCATGGGGTTTTGTCTTAGTCGGCTTTGAGGCTCGTGGCAAGCC
>DASQLH010000160.1:0-14560 GCA_035630155.1 Chthoniobacterales bacterium | reverse complement strand
GAATCGCCCGCCGCCGGCCGGCTCCGCGGCAGGGCTGTTGGTTCCGTGGAAATGCTCAAGGAGTTTCTGTTGGTTGTTTCGGACGGGCAAGATTGCCCACACCGTGCAGTCCGCAAGAGCGCCGAGTCGCGTCCGTGGATTTCAAATCACGCTTTCGACTAACGCGTGTCGGGTATTGACTCAAATCGCCGCTTCGGGTCGAAGGCCCAGCCCATGTCAGCCCAGGGCAACGCCCTGGGATATGGATCGCAATTTCGAACGCCAGCCCTGAAGGGGCGGGCTAATCGCCGATCGGCTACTTGTGGCGCCCCTTCAGGGCTGGGATTGTTTCTCTCGACAACCCAGGGCGTTGCCCTGGGCTGGCATAGAGCGCCCCTTCGGGGCTCCGGCCTCTGACGTCCGGCTCTCTCTTTTTCTCCTTCCTACTTTTCGCTTCGTCCTTTGTAATGCCTCTCCGCTCGTGACGATTCCAAATTCTCTGCGTGACCGCACGCGACGCGACTTCCTTGCGCTCGCCGGCAAAGGCCTCGGTCTGGCCGCGCTCTCTTCGGCAACGGTCGCGTCGTTGCAAAAAACCGTCGAGGCCGCGACGAAGGCCGTGGCGAAATTGACGCCGGAAGAAGCGGCCACGGATGAAGACTACTGGGCCATTATTCAAAACGCGTTCACCGTCACGCGCGGCATCATCAACCTGAACAATGGCGGCGTCTCGCCCAGCCCGCGGATCGTAACCGAGGCGCTGGTCCGTTACACCTGGCAACAGGAAGACGCCACCGCCTACACGATGTGGGAAATTCTGGAGCCGCAATCGGAAACCATCCGGACCGGCCTCGCGGAATTGTTCGGCTGCGATCGGGAAGAGATCGCGATCACGCGTAACGCTTCCGAGTCGCTCGAGATCTTGTTGATGGGGATGGACTTCAAGGCGGGCGACGAAATTCTCACCACCACCCAGGATTATCCGCGCATGCTGACGACGTTGCGCCAGCGGGAGAAACGGGAAGGCCTGAAGCTCAAGCTGATTCAGATTCCCATTCCGCCCAGGAACCTGAACGAAATCACCGCCGCTTTCGAAAAAGGGATTACCGATCGCACCCGCCTGATCCTGATCGCGCACCAGGTCAACATCACGGGCCAGATTACTCCCGTGAAAGCGGTCTGCGACATGGCCCGCGCCAAAGGCATTGAGACGATCGTGGACGGGGCGCATTCCTTCGCCCAGTTCGATTTCAAACAGAAGGACCTGGGCTGCGATTACTTCGGCACCAGCCTGCACAAATGGCTCTACGCGCCCAAAGGCACAGGCATGCTTTACGTGAAGCGGGATAAGATCGAAAAACTCTGGCCGTTGATGGCCGCGGAATCCAAGCAGGCGTCCGACATCCGCAAGTTCGAAGAGATCGGCACGCACTCGGCGGCGATCAAGCTGGCCATCGGTGAAGCGCTGCTCTTTCACAACGGCATCGGTGGCAAACGCAAGGAAGCGCGGCTGCGTTATCTCTCCCGTTACTGGATGAACCGGCTCAAAGATATTCCGAAGATCAAATTCCACACTTCCTTCGATCCCCACCAATCGTGCGCCATCGCGAACGTTCAGATCGAAGGGACCAGCCCTGAGGCCATCGGCAAATATCTGTTCGCCAAACACCACATCTTCGTCACGCCGATCATCCACGAAGAGTTTCAAGGCCTCCGCATCACGCCGAACATCTACACCACGCTCGGCGAGCTCGATCGTTTCTGCGACCAGATGGAGCTGATCGCGCGCGATGGCTTGCCGTCGTAACCCGCGAATTGAGGCAAACGCGAAGCGCTCGCAGCGTCGAGTTTTAATGCGGTAAGCGACGACTGACTGGTCCCGCTGCTCGCTGCTATACGTGAGTCACGTATAGCGACTAATGTTGAGGTCACTGGTGCAGTTCGCGAATCGGCGCGATTTATCGTAAGCGGCTTACGATCCATGTGTTGGACGCTGGGAACCGCGGGAGCCGCAATTTCAGCAAGTCTGACCGGGATAAACCCTCAACGACGAACTCGCGGGCTATGTCTGGTTGGAGCTGGTCGGCCGGAGCAGGGAACTTCACCGTCTAATCTTGAGCCGGAGTGAAGCCGCCGCGCCCCGCAAAGACTCGCGAGGCGCGGCGCTTTGCGCGTGTGCCGACGTTGAAAAAATAGCCTTGTCCGCGTCTCGCTTCTGGTGCTAGCAATGCCTCGTCACCCCGGCACCCCTAATCTTACCCAAAGAGGAGAAAGAATGAGCCTTAACGAAGTCGCAGACCTCTCGAAGGTCAGCCCCCAGCAGACTTTTCTCATCTCTCAACCCGAAAAACCCTCTGCCACCAGCACCCTCTACATCAACCGCTACACGGCGAAGAACAACGACGGAACGGAAAACCACACCGTTATCGGTGTCCACGTCGTCCTCGCCCCAAACGACCCGAACGGCATCTGGAAAGCGCTGCACGTTGACCGCGCGAAACAGAAGCTCGACCCGCAGAACCCGCGCGTCGCGACGAAGTCCCTGCAAATCTACTGCGACACGCTCGAAGTACGCGGCGAGTTCTCGCTGCCCGAGGCGAAGGTCGTCGTCTACGCGCGCCGCATAAACTGGGCGACAGCTGACGCGGCCATCAACACGTCGCCGCTCCTTTGGGCGCTCGACAAGGCGAAGAACGCCGCGGACAATACGGCCGGCCAGAACGGTGCTCACGGGCGCAAAGCCGGCTCGCTCGAAATCTTCGCCGGGAAGGTCGAGCCCACGGGCGACACGCGCCCGCGCCTCGTCGCCACGGGAGGAAACGGCCAGCACCCCGGCTCGGGCGTCGACGGCTCGAACGGCAAGAGTATGCAGTACTGGCCGCAGTATACCTTCAGCTCGCGCATCAAGGACTCCAAAAATGTCAGCTACTGCCCGGTCGATTTCAACCCGGCCGCCGTCTACGTCGACTACGTCTGGTCGTGGATCTTGGATGGCGCCTCTGGCATAAAGGGCGACAACTCCTTTCCCGAAAGCGGCACCGACGCGCTCGCACCCGGCGTGCCTGGTAACGCGGGCGACGGTGGCGGCCTCACCACCAACGTCGAGGCGCTCAAGCGCTGCTTCACGAACGCGGGCGGCGCGGCCGGCCACAAGGAGCGCGACTACCCGGGCGGTGCGGCCGGCACGCCCACCTCGGCCGGCAAGTACAAGCTCAAGATGTTCTTCGACGTCACGGGCACGGACAACGCCAGGAGGGATCTCAAGAAGACCGACTCACATGAGACGAAAAAGGGCGCGGACGCCAAGTCGCAAGGCCCGGGCAAGGCCAAGGGCGACACGCCTAAGCCTGTCGTGTCGGGCGCGACGAATGCGTGGCTCCACCCGCTTGGCGTTCAGAAGGCGCTCGAATACGCCCGCGACCTCTTCCTCGGCGGCGAGCGCGTCGAGACTGAGGCGATGCTCGCCGATTACGACGCGGCGCTCTCGCTCGACCCGCCCACGGGCGGCGCGTGGGAGACCGACTCCGCGCACTGGATGGCGGCGCAGAGTGAGGTCGCTTCCATGCTCGCGCGCCTGCGCGGACACCTCGATTACTTCGGCAACGGCGCGGGTTACACGCCGCTGCTCTCTCTGCCGAGCACGGTCAAGCTCTACGGCGACGAGACGCAGCGCGCGATGCGCCTCCTGCTCCTCGCGAGCTGGATAGAGGCCAAAGAGCGGGAGGCGAAGGAGGCATCGGCCATCCTCAACGACGCGATCAACGCGGCCAACGACGACTCGGAGGAGGCGGCCGCGCGGGTCGTGGCGGCCGAGGCCAAGATTGACTCGGTGACGAGCAGTATCGAAACCATCACGCAGGAGCTAAACAAACTCGGCAACGACCTCGGCACCCTGCGCAGCACCTTACTGGCGCAGGCCAAGAACGACGTCACGAGGAAGGGGCAGATTCGGTTCGCCATCAAGATCGCCGCCACCATTTGTCAGGTCATCCCCGTCGGCCAGCCCGTGCTCGGCACCATCGGCAAGCTCGGCGACGTGGCCGCCTCGTTCGTCGGCGGCAAAGACGAGGACACGCCCGACACCATCTCGAAGATGGGCGGGGTGATGACCAAGGCCAGCGAGGCCGCGTCGAAGGCGAAGCAGGCAAAGGAGAAGGCGAAAGAGAAGGCGAAGAAGAAACCGCCGAAGGACAAGGACGAAGCCAAGAAGGAGTCCGTCGAGTGGTCGAAGGTCGGTAAAGGTTTGGGCACGGCCGTCTCCGGCGTCGCGGGCGCGATGAAGGAGCTGCAAGTGTCCGAGGACGAGGTCGAGGCCGAGTTGCAGAAGCTCGAATCCGACAGCCCGGAGTGGAAGGCGCTCGTCAAACGAATTCGCGACCTCAACAAGCGCAAGGCCGAGTTCGCCGCGGATCTGGTGGAATCGCTTCAGGCCGTCAGCGAAGGCTACGCACGCATCGCCTCGGCGGCGTCGGCCATCTTGAGCATGCAGCAGGAGCGCGCGCGCCAGGTCGGCAAGGTTGACCCGGAGGCCACAGGCTTCGTCCGCGAGATGGGCCAGCGCGCGCGCCTGACGCTCCTGAAGTACCTCTACCTGATGGTGAAGGCTTACGAGACGACCGTCTTCAACAACATCCACGTGGACTGGAAGCTGACCGAGATCGCGGACAAGATTAACACGCTCATCACGCCCGAAGGCGGCCTCGACGCCGCCAAGCTCGACGCGCACATCAAAATCCTCGCGCCGATCTACCAGAAAAACCTCGACACCATCCGCACTCAACTGCTCGGAGACTTCAAGGTTAACGATAAGACCTTCACCCTCGGGTTCGCCCTCGACATCGAACAGACGCCCGGCCTCATCGAATACCTCAACCGCACGGGCAGGATTGTCATCGACCCCATTGCCTTCGGGCTCGTCATCCCCGACCGCCAGCTCGCCCGCCTGAGCGGCGTCGAACTCAAAAAGCTTGAGTTCGATCCGGCGGGGCCGCAACTGACCAGCTCGCACAACGTCATCATCACGCTCCAGCCAGCCCACACCGGCACGGTACGCAAAGGCCACCAGCTCTACTCGGTCTACAGCGACGAGCCGCTCAACTGGGAATGGACGATGCCCCAGGGCAAGATAACGCCCGCCGAGGCGAGTCAGGCTTCAAAGGACGTGCTCGACCTCATCCTCGGCAAGGACGCGGGCGAGATTAGGCAGAAGGTCGCGCTCCCGCCGGTCTGGTCTGATTGGACTATCAAAGTCAGGTACGCGCCCGACTTCCCGGCCGGCAAGGGCCCGCGCATCACAAGCCTCTACTTCCTTTTGAAGACCGACTCGATTCCGGCGCCCGCCAACCAATGCGTTCTCACCGTACGCACTCTCGGCACGCCCCCCGGCGCGGTCATCTCCTGCACGCCCGACCTCGCCAAGCGCGCCGACGGCTTCGACAATGTCGTCCGCATCTACGACAAGGGGAAGAATGTGACGCTCGCCGTGCCCGCGCACGACGGGGGCGCGGTCTTCGACTCGTGGGACTTGATTGGGGTTGAGGTCGACGAGCCGGGCGTCAAGAAGCGTGAGGTGCCCGTCAAGCTCGACGATCACGTGCTCGCCCAGTGCCACTGGGCGCGCGCGCTGACGGCTGGCGAGACGGTCGTCGACGAAGTCCGCATCTCTGCCAAGTCCCTCCAGAAGTACCTCAAGACGCAGCCGCCGGACTCGCCCATGAGGGCGGAGCTTACGTCTCTCCTCAAAGAGAGCGCGCCGTCCGGCAAGGGGACCCGAGCATTGTCCGCGCGCTCGGCTGCCCCGCCGCGCGACCTCCCCATCCGCGTCGAGCCTACGGTGCGCTCGGCCGTCATCGGCCTCGCGCCCGCGCTCGAAGAGGCCGAGGTATTGGAGGAGGGCAAGCGCTGGAAGCGCGTCAACTACCGCGGCGTCGTCGGGTGGGTTGACGCCGACGACAGATGAATTGAAACGCTACCACATCTTCGTCACGCCCATCATCCACGAAGAATTCCAAGGCCTGCATCACGCCGAATGTTTACACTACTGTCAGCGAACTGGATCGTTTTTGCGATCAAATGGAACTGATCGCACGCCAGGGATTGCCCTCCTAGCGGCGAAGCGGAAATAAAGCGGACCGCGAGACGCGCCGTTCGCGCCGAGTCTTCGTTCTCGGGTTGAACCATTTAGCTCATGTGCCGACGAAGGGACATCATTCTAAAGGCGGATATGACATGGCTGAAGCGCGGGAAAACCGACGTGCCCAGCGTGATTTTTGCTGCAAAAAAGAGTCGTCGTCCGATACGTCCGCGATTTACTCGGGGACGTATTTTATCAAGTCTACTAACATTCAAAGGAGAGAATTATGAAAGGTATTTTAGGGAAGTTTTTGCCGGTCCTGGCTTTGGCGCTCGCTTTGGCGTGCCCAGCCTCGGGAGCCGAAAGCAAACGCGGTTTTTACGAAGGTGATCTCGCCGGAGGCGGCAAGATTGTCTTCTTCGTCCAAGGCAACCACGCGATTTCAGCTTACTTCTTTGACGTCGCCGGTCAGCAGTCGGGTTACGCCGGCGGTGGCGCAGGCAGTAACGGCACGTTTTCGTTAAAGACGCATGACAAGTCGACGATAACCGGAACGATCACCGATGACACGATCACGGCGACGTATAAGGGTCAGACCATCACCGCCAATCGCGTCGATGCGTTCGGCCCGACGGAAGAAATCGCGGGACGGTATACCGCGCCCGCCCACAGTTCCGCCGGGAATATTAATACGAAAATTTTGATTGATTCGCAGGGCAACATATTCCTGACGGGCAAACACGGGCAGACGACGATTGGTGGCTTCGGCACCATCACGATCGTGCCGGACGCGACGCCGACGCCGACGCCAACGGCAACTCCGAGTGCGACCCCCACGGCAAGTCCGACACCGACGCCAACTCCGACCGCTTCACCAACGCCGACGCCAACTCCAACTGCGACGCCGACGGCTTCACCAACGCCAACGCCCGGGGATGGAGAGGACGAAGATGATCAAGAAGACCACAACACGGATCCAAACGCGCGAACGATTCACGCGACGTTTACCGTGACGTTGATCACCGGTGAGGTAATCACGGGCGACCTCAGGTTTAGTCACGGCGTGATCTTCGGCACCTTTACCTGGAACGGTGTCGTCTATACGATTCGGGCCACAGAGGAATCGGCCGCAAACCATCTGGCGAACATCTCCACTCGCGGGTTTGTGAATACAGGTATGGGCCAGTTGATCGGCGGTTTCATCATCACCGGTGGACCGAAAATGGTCCTGGTCCGAGCCATGGGACCTTCGCTCACCGCTTTCGGAGTCAGCCCGGTTCTGGCCGATCCGAAGCTTCAGCTCTTCGAAGATCAGACGCTGCTGAAAGAAAATGATAACTGGCAGACGAATGACAACGCCGCTCAGATCATCGCGACAGGTATTCCGCCGACAGATCCGAACGAAGCGGCCGTGCTCGTGCGATTGGAGCCTGGCTACTACACAACGGTCGTGACCGGGGCCGACGGCGGCACCGGGATTGCGCTGGTTGAAGTCTACGAGATAGATATCGACTAATCGCGGACCGCGTAAGTGAATTGAACGCCCTCGCGTGTGATGCGCGAGGGCGTTTCATTTTTTGGGGTCCAATCCGAGCGGAGTTTTCGGCGCCGGCACGGAAGAAGGGAAGTTAGAGGTCGAAGGTGCGTGGAATTCCGATTTGGTTAGACTGAGGCATGGCTTACGAAGAATTAAAGCAGCGGCAAAGTGCGATGTGGGGATCGGGGCCGTATCAGCGGGTCACGGAAACGATCGCGGATATTCATGAGCAGGTGGTGGAGCGGCTGAAGCCGCAAGCCGGTGAACGTTGGCTCGATCTCGCGTGCGGAACGGGGGCGGTGGCGGAGCGGGCGGCGCGAGCGGGCGCGAAGGTAACGGGGCTCGACCTGGCGCCGGCGCTGCTCGAGCAGGCGAAGGCGCGCGCGAAGGGGGAAGGGCTGGAGATCGATTATCGCGTGGGCGATTGCGAGCGCCTCGATGGGATCGAGGACGGTGCGTTCGATGTGGTCTCGTCGACGTGCGGAATCATGTTTGCGCCCGATCATGCCGCGACGGCGCGCCAGCTCGGCCGGGTGCTGAAGAGCGGTGGGCGCCTTGGCCTGGCCAACTGGACTCCGGAAGGAGGGCTCAGCGCGATGTTCCGGATGATGGCGCCATTCGTGCAGACGCCGCCACCTTCGAGTCCGTTCGATTGGGGGAAGGAAGAGCGCGTGCGCGAATTGCTCGGCGAGGCGTTTGAGCTGCGCTTCGAGAAGCACATCTCGATGTTTCGCCCTTCGAGCGGCGAAGAATACTGGGAGATCTTTTCGACGGACTACGGGCCAACCAAGGCCTTGGCGGACTCGTTAGGGGCGCGCCGGGAAGAGTTCCATAAAACGTGGGTTGATTTTTTCGAACAGAACTACAAAAGCGGCGATGGCATTGCGCACGACCGCGAGTGGCTGTTGGTGATCGGGACAAGGAAATAAGGCAGGGTCGAGGGGTATCATGGGAAAAACATCATCCCGTAACGGGAAAATGAAACCGGCTGAGAGGATCGAGGTTCGCAGGTCGGGCGTGCATGGGCGCGGGGTTTTTACGAGAGGGCGCATCCGGAAAGGCGCGCGAATTATCGAGTATCTCGGCCGTCGTCTTCCGTGGAAGGAAGCGCAGGATGCGCCGCCCCTCGATCCCAGGCATCCGTATCATACGATGCTTTTTTCCCTCGATAACGGCGATGTGATCGACGCGGCCGTGGGAGGCAACGAAGCGCGCTGGATCAATCATTCCTGCGATCCGAACTGCGAGACCTTTGAGGAGCACGACCGCATTTTCGTTCATGCGTTGCGTGGATTGCAGCCCGATGAGGAGCTTTTCTACGACTACAAAATGATTCCGTCGGAGCGGCGGACCAGGAAGCTGGAGAAAGAGTTCGGCTGTTTGTGCGGAGCGGCGAAATGCCGCGGGACAATGCTCGCGCCGAGAAAGCGCCAGCGGAGCAGGAAGAAGGATGAAGGGTTCCGCGCTCTGCCGGGATGATCCGACGGGAGGTTACGCGGGGAGCTGCCGGGGACGGAGCTTACCGAACCAACGAACGGTGCAGGCGCGGCAAATGCCGTGGCTGACTTTCGGCGCGCCGGGTCGCATGACGTGCTTGCACCAGGCGCACACAAGGGTGGGCAGGCGACGCGCGGCATTGATGGCTCTTTTCATGATTGGGAGATTGGACAGCATGCGAGCAGGGATGTTCAGGCAATTTTTGGGCAAAGCGGCGTGGCAGGCTTGAGGCCGAAACCAATGGTCCGGAATTCGCCGGCACCTGTCGAACGGATGTAGGGCTCCGAGGTCGGAGCCCCGAAGGGGCGCCACATGCCAGCCCAGGGCAACGCCCTGGGTTACCGAACCGAAAACGATCCCAGCCCTTAAGGGGCGGGCCAAAATCGCATGATCCATTTGATCCGCCCCTTCAGGGCTCGGGTTAAATTGCGATGCGTGAAAGCACGCGAATTAGAGTTATCTGAAGTGGTAAAGCCGTGTCAGAGTCGGTGATGGCTAAAACAACGGCGAAGACAAAAGCGAAAACCAAACCGCAAACCAAGTCGAAGAAGACGGCAGGCGCGAAGAAGCGCAGCTCCAAAAAAGGCGTTGTGGCAAAAATCGCGAGCTCAATTGTCAGCACCGTTGCCAGCGTGATTCCCTCCGGTTCGAAGAAGTCGAAGGGGAAGAAAAAGCGGTAGGGCGAGAGGCAGCGACCCGCGCGGCAGACAAACCGTCTAAGTGGAGAACAGGGCGCGGATCTCGGGAGGGACTCGCGTGGGTTTGCCGGTGGCGGTGTTAACGGGAACCCAGAGCGTGCGGGCCTGGGTGAGGAGGTCGTGGTCGCTGGCGCGACGTATCTCGGTGAAGCGTTCGAAGGTGACGCGCGTGGCCTGGCCGACCCAGGTGCGCAAGACAACTTCGTCGCCAAGGCAGGCGGGCGTTTTGTAGTCGATCTCGTGGCGTAAGACCACCCAGCCGATTGTCTCGCGCGCGGAGGCGGGCGCGAGCGCTTCCCAATGCGCGGTCGCCACTTCCTGCACCCAGCGGAGGTAAACGGTGTTGTTGACGTGATTCTGCCGGTCGATGTCCGCCGCCTGAACGGGGACGGTGATTTCGAAGGCGTGCGGCGGGAGTTCGGCGTTCAAAGGTGGCGTGCTCGACGAGTGAGAGGCGCGAGGTTACGATCCCCGCATGAGCTCTTTATCGAACTTTGTCAGCATTCATCCGTACTTCAAAGCGCATCCGGGGAAACTCGAGGAGATCAAGGCGTCGTTCCCGAAATTCCTCGAGAAGACCAGGGCGGAGGAGAAAAATCTGTTCTACGAGTTCACCATCAACGGCGATGAAGTGTTTTGCCGGGAAGGATACGTGGGCGCAGAAGGGGCGCTGGCGCATCTGGAGAATGTCGGCGCTTTGTTGGCGGAAGCGCTCACGATTGCCGACCTAACGCGGCTCGAAATTCACGGGCCGGCGGAAGAGCTCGAGAAACTAAAGGGGCCACTGGCGCATCTGAATCCGGTTTGGTTTGTTCTTTCGAAATAGGAACGAAGGCCACGCGCGTTCCCAAGTTCAACTTGGGAACGAGAGGCAGTTGTAGCAGCCCCGAAAGCTTTCGGGGCTCGGTGGCTAGCGAGGATGCAATGTGTTCTCTCGCGTCGCCCACGCCTTCGCGCGGCTACGGCGTGGCAAGCAGGGCGACCGCTGCAGGCGTTACGGAAGCCGATAGGCTTCAACCAGCGCGATGCCGGTCGTGTCGTTCTTGCCGCGGACAACGGCCGTGTAGTTGCCGGGCGCGAGGAACGCCACAATGGCGGATTCGCGGTCGTCACTCGGCGCAAGCTCGGCGGAGATGACGACTTGCGGCTGGCCGTCTTTCCAGTTGTCGTTAAAAGCGAGCACGGTGCCGTTGTGATCGAACAGCTCGAGAGTGGGATCGAGCAAAGTTTCGGTGATGCCGGCGGCGGAGAGGGTCTGGCCGAGGACGCGGAGGACGACAATCGGAAGCTCGCCGTTGTCGATGATGAGGCCGCCAATCATGACGTTGTCGCCGGTGCCGACGAAGCCGCGGGTGCTCACGTTCCCGAGCGTGGAGCTGGTGCCCGAAGCGAGGTCGTAAACTTCCACCAGACCGTTGCCGATACCGCCGTCTTTGCCGGCGAGGGCCGCGGTGTACTGCCCGGGCGCGAGGTCGGCGATGATGGCCGATTCGAGATCATTCGTTGGAGCGATGCCGGTGGCCATGATCTCCATGGCTTCGGGCGAATTCTTCCAGTCATCATTTGTTTGCACGGGGACGGCGGCAGCGTCGAACAAGGTGAGCGTCGGGTCGGCCAGCGGCTCGGGAACGCCCTTGGCGGAAAGCGAAGGTCCGATGCCGCGAATAAGAACTCTCTTGGAGATATCGCCGGTGACGATGAAACCGGCAATGGAAACGCGCTCGCCCGTATCGACGAAGACGCGCGTAGAAAGGTTGACCGCTTTGCCCGGGGGAATGAACGGCAGCGTCAACGCGTCGTGGGCGCCTTTCGCCGTCCAATAATGGCCCGCGGTGGTCGGATGCTTCTCGTCCCAGAAGAGGAAATCGTCGGGGTTCGCGCCGGAGTTGCTGCGGGAGACGTGCTTGATGTCGAGGAATCCGTAGCGTTCGGGGTAAGTCATGACGCGGATCGTGTTCGTCCAGACGTCGAGCGGATAAAGCGTCGGCGTGATCCCCTGAGCAGCCAGGTCGCTGATGCTCGCCGTGAGGTTTTCTCGGAGTTCTTCCCGATAATCCGCGGACGCGGCGCTCAGCGATGCCTGAATCGCCGGCGCGCCCATATATTCCGGAATGATGCCGAGCGGCGGGACGTTTGGCACCATGATGTATTGAGCGCCGGCGTGGGCGAGCCGCTCCATCAACGCAGTCGCGCGGGCCGCGGTCGCGGTGACGTTGGCGGCGCTGTCGTCATTGAAAAGATCGTTGCCGCCGCCCCACACGACATAGAGCGCATTCGGGTCAATTGTGTGCCCGGCCAGATAATCGTCCATCTGCTTGCCCATGTCGTCGATCGTGATCGTCACGTCGCCGAAGACGTCGGTCGAGACGACGGTCTCTTCATGGGTGCCGTCGTTCGTGGTGGCGCCGCCAAAGGCGTAGTTGGTCCCGCCGCCCAGGCTGTAAGTTGCGGCGGGGATGTTCAAAAAAGTGCGGGCGAGCTGCTCGTGCCAGACGCCGACATAGGTGGCCGAACCGGGATCGGTGTCGCTGCTATTCGTCCAGCGGCCGTCGCTGTAATTAAAGGTGCCGCTGGGAAATTCGACCGTGCCCCCGGTCTTCGCGTCGACGCGGTCGCGCACGTTGCCGGTATCGGAGAGGCTGTCGCCGAAAACAATGATCTGGCTAAAGGTCGGGTCGGGCGTCGGCGCGGGGGTAGGGGTGGCACTCGGGGTCGGTGTTGGCGTGGGCGTCTGCGCGCGGAGGGATAAAGCGCTGCCGCCCAAAAGGATGAGGAACAGGAACAAACCCGCCAGAGAGCGAGCAACAAGGGGTGATGGAGTTGGAGCGTGAAACTGGGAAATCATATTTTTATGCGACCTTCGTGTTACTCTAATCGGCGGAGGTGACGTGGGTGCGCGTGTGGAAATTTACTCGGGACGCCAGAGGGAAAAAAAACCGAGTTTCCCAGGACAATTTGTGTTCCCACCAACTCGGTAACCAGGGCTCTACGCCACCGCGATGACAGCCAACTCGCGACTTAACGGCGCCGTTTTCGCGCGCCGGCAATGGCGATGATCAGGAGGCCAATAATCGCCAGGACAGCTCCGAGAGCGAACCAAACCATCGCCGATTGCGGCACCTCCCGCATTTGCTGGGCCCAACCCAGGAGCAGGCCCAAGAGACCGAGCGAGGCGATGGTGATCCCAGTTCCGATCATGGATTCAGGAGACATCGCAAGGAGCTGACGCCGGGCGGGCTTTCCAGAAGTGTTCACGGTGGACGACGATAGCGTCCAAATACGCAATTACAAAGGAGAAGACGCGCGGGAACCGGAGGGAAACGGCTTTCAACCCGAAGACGCGGCGGATAAGCTCACGACCATGGTTAAGCGAACCCTACTCATTCTCACGTTGTGCGGCTCCGTCGCCTCCGGGGCGGATAATCCGTCGCCGAGCCCCAGCGCAGCCGGCGCCCCGCCCAGCGAGGCGTCCATTAAGCAACTCCTAGAGGTAGCCCAGGCCCGCAAACTGATCGACTCGGTGATGGCGCAGATGGACGGGCTGATGCAGCAGACGATCGCCCAGGCCACCAAAGGCCAGGATATCCCGCCGAGAGTGCAAAAGGATATCGATAAAGGGCAGGCTGAAGTCACCGGGATTATGAAGGAGTTGCTCGATTGGAACAAGCTCGAGCCGATGTATGTGCGGATCTATCAGAAAACATTTTCCCAGCCGGAGGTGGATGGAATGATCGCCTTTTATCAGACCCCGGCGGGTCAGGCCGTGATCGCCAAAATGCCGGCGGTAATGCAGAACACGATGGATGAGATGCTGCAATTGATGGCCCCGGCCATGCAGAGAATGCAGCGCATGCAGCAGGACGTCGCCTCGGAAATGAAGGGCGCGAGCCAGAAAAAGGGCGGCTAGGAAACGCCAGCCGATTTGTCGCTATTCGTAGGCGAGGGCGTCGCGAACGGACAAACGCAGGATGCGATTGACCGAAAGCCACACGCCGAGAATGACGACGAAAACTCCGCAGAAAAGCAGACCGAGACCGGCACGCGAAACATAGAGCGGGACGGCAACGTGGAGAAGCTGGCGCTCCGCCATGCCGTTGAGTAACCGCGCGAAAACTACTCCGCCGGTCACGGAAAGCACCGCGCTCAGAAAGGCGACCGCGCCACCTTCGACGAGAAACAGCGCGACGACTGCGCGCGGTCTTGCGCCTAAAGCGCGGATGACTCCGATCTCACGAGCCCGCTCCAACACCCCGAGACTGACGGTCGCGATGAGCGTGATTGCGCCGACCAGCGCGGAAGCGAGCGCGATCATCTTCATCACGCCAGTCACGACGGCGAAATGTTCCTCGAGAGACGCGCGGAACTCGCCCCTGGTGTTAACGAAGCTGGGCGTCAATCGCGCATCGAGAAGCGCCTGCTCCAGCGCGCCAGCCACAAGCTCGGGCCGATCTCCCTGAGTCTTCACGCGCAGGAGAGCCGATGCATCGCCGAGGCCGGTCATGTTCTCGAAGATGGGGAACGCTGCGTAAATGACCGGCGTTCCAATTTCTTCGACGATCAACCACGCGCACCCTGGTTTGGCGGTCGCGAAACTTCACGGTGATATCACCGCCAACCCGTAAACCGGGTGACGATTCCTGGACGTGACGATTGACCACGACGGCGTTGCCATCGTTCGGCCCCGGCCAACGCCCACCTTGCAACGGAAGTTTCAGGAGCCGCGTTCCCTCGGGATAGCCGCACAGCAACATGCGCCGGCCTTCGCGAACGGCCAGA
>DASQLH010000159.1:0-4837 GCA_035630155.1 Chthoniobacterales bacterium | reverse complement strand
GCCGGAGGAGGTAATTAACCGCGAATTACGCGAATGAGCGAGAATTGGACAGGATTTACAGGATTTTTGGATCGGAACCTCTGGAATCCCGTCTCTGCCGGCTGCGCCCGTTGCCCACGGCTCGCCGTACCTTCATCTCTTTTGCGCTCTGATAATAGGCTCGTCTAGGGAGAAGAGGGACGTTATTCTCTGAAGCATGAAGAAGATGACCGGAGGTATTCTGTTTTGGGTCGTCGCTTTTGCGACGTCAGATATTTACGGCGGCCAGGAAACGCCCGGCGTTGCCGGAGTCGACGTGGTCGTGAAACAAATGCCGAACAAGCGTGATGTCACGAATAGCTGGGGCATCTTTGCCTTGGACGCTCTGCCTGCCGGCTCCTACACGCTCTCTTTCAAGGCGCGGCCGGCGAAAGAGATCAAGAGCAAGACGAGGGATGAGGTCATTGTCGCCACGATGTACTCGATCAAGATCGAAGGAACGAAACGCCCAGTGAAGCAAACCGGGCTGACGAGCGATAAACTTGTTGCTGGGGTTGAGATCGCTGTCGAAGTGGGGTCCGGCGCCAAGATTCGCGGGGAAGTCCTGCCGGGCGCGAGCAAGAAAATGATTTGGATACCGAAAGTCGCGGGCACGAATATCCCAGGGCATTGGGCGGAGGAAGGATCAGCGGAAGCAGCATTGCACCGGAACACCATCATCTACGGTGCCCGTGATTGGCAGAACGCGCACAGGTAGACGAACCTTCCAGGCGCAACTGGGAATTTGCGCAGCCTCCACCTCCCCAGCTGTGCCCCTTAGATTTAGCACCGCCCTGCCTGACGTGCGCTACGATCCTTTTCGGAACCAGCGGAGCGCTTGCTCAATGTGCGAGGGGAGCACGACATGACCACCGGGGAACGTCTCGTGCCGGATGTTTCCAAATCCCGTCCGTTGCATCGCATTTCTCACCGCGGTTTGCTGTTCAATGGTCGCGATCCGATCATGCAGGCCACTGCTCAAGAAAATGGGCGTGCGAAGGAAACTACGGCCCGGTTGAAAACGCCGGTAACCTTCCGTGATCCTCTCCTGGTTGATCCCCTCGAGAAAAATTCCGGCGATCCGATAACCAGCCACGGCGAGCAACGGCGCGAGATAGCTCGCCCGTTTCGCGCCGCCTGATTGACCGGCGCACGCGATCGGCCATTTCGTCGAGCCGGGGAAGCTCCGGTTCAACGCCCGCAAAGCCGCCAGCGTATGACCGGCGCGCCAGCCTGAGCTGTCGAGGCGAGGCGCCGGCTCCGGCCCATCTCCGGCGAGAACGACCCAGCCTTCCGGGAGCGCGATTCGGCGGTAAATCATCCGGAGGTCATCGCGATTTTGATGTTGGTGATCGCTCGACGAAAAGACCACCAGGACTGGCCAGGTTTTCCTCGGATCGAAACCCGCTGGCACCGCTAACATGGCCACCGTGTGGGACGGCACCGCGTTACCGCCTTCCGAGACGTAAGACCTCTCCACCTCGCTCAAAGGCACATTCGCCCGCACCGTGGCCCCCGGAGTAAGAGGAACGCCCGCAAAGCTCAAACCCGCGGGGAATGCGCGCTCGGCCAACGTGAGCCATACGAGGATCGAAAAGAGAACCGAGACGAAGTTTAGCTGCGACATCGCTTCCGCGAATTGTAGGGCAAGCGCATCGCTTGCCGAGGTCAAAAAGGTGGCAACCGACCGGGTTGCCCTACCCAAAGAACCGCGGAGATGCACAGACTGACGCCTTTCGTGCTCTTCGGATCTCCGGATCCGTTACCGGTTGCTCTCGGATTCTTTCAGATATCCTCTCAACACCTCTATCCGTTCCTTGATTAGCCTGGCCTGCGCGTTCGAGTAATCGACCCGCATAGCGCTGCCACCGACGGCACCGCCCACACGTGCAATGATATCTGCCTCGGCGTCCCGCCACTTGATCCAGGCACGTTGCGCTTCTTTCAGACTCTTTTGCTGCTCTGGGCCGAGTTTGCTCATGAGTTGCTTATACACTTTATCGAGTTCGGCATTCGCGCGATCGACGGCCGCCTGTTCCTCCGAGCCGGGCGGTTTGAAATTAGGATCTTGTCCATAACTGGACGTCCAAGCAGTGCCGGCGATCGCCAGCGCAATTGCGGCAGCCAAAAAGCCGCAGCGCATCGGTCTTTTCATTCTGCGAGTATCAACGGCGTGGTTCGCGCGGCAATGCAAAACCAAGTTCACATCTCAAGGCGATCCACAATCCACCGTAGATTGGTTCGGCGTCTTAGAGTTTCGGGAGCGACAAACGGAGCCCGGCGGTTTGCTGATTCAATCCGCACGCGGAGATAAGGGCGGTGTGGATCGGAGTTGATCCTGGGAAGCCAGGCACGCGTTGCGTGAGCAGAGCTTGGCCGGCGACAATGGTTTGCCAAAGGGTGCTGGCGCCGACACTTTCGCCCAAGGCTTGTTTCGCGGAATAAATGGAGGCGGTGGGGGAATGTTTGGCGATCGTGGCGTGTTCGGCGCGGTCGATGAAGGTGCCGTTGGCGCTGGCCGCGACCAAGTCGGGCGGGGTATGGCAAAGCTCGGCGTAGACTTTGTCGAGCGCGGCGGGAGCGTCGCGGCGGTGAGAGAAGTTTGGGCCGCTGAAGATTTTCTCGATTTCGATTGAGCCGGCGCGGCCGAGGAGGAGGGCGCCGGCGCCTTCGCTGAGGATCATGCCGCGAGGCGGATCTTGAAACGGCTCGATGGGTGGCGCGGAACGGAGGAGGCGCCATTTGTGGTAGGCGTCGCAGAGCAGCCAGTCGGCTTCCTCGGCGCCGACGACAAGGCAGTAATCGAGCGCGTCCCCCGCCATCAAATCGTCCGCCATCTTGAGCGCCAGCGTTCCAACGGCGCCATCGCCGACGAGCGTGTAGCTCGTGCCTGCGATGCCGAGAATGGCGGCCAAGTGACTGGCCGGGGCGTTGAAAACGGTCTCGGGAAAAAGGATGGGGCTGGCTGCCTGCGCGCCTGATTCGACGATGTCGTGGTAGAACCGTTTTGTGTAAACGACGCCGCCATTCGAGACGGCGAAGATCAACGCCGTCCGGCTCGCGCTTTTTTCATCGAGCTTCAAGTTCGCGTCGGCCAGGGCGGCGAGCCCCGCAACGGCGGCGAACCTCGAAATCGCGCTCGAGCGGCGGAGGCGTGGGTGCGCGGGCGCCTGCGCGGTGGCGGAGGCCGGCACCCGGAAGACGGGATAGTCTTTTCCCAGCGGACTGGAAATGGATTCGACGACGGCTGTTTCGCCCTTCACCAAGCGGTTCCAGACTTCCTCGATGCCGCTGCCGAGCGGCGTCACCCAACCCATCCCGGCGATTCGGAGACTCATGCCAGAATTGACCGCATGATCACGGAAGCGTTGGTGCCGCCGAAGCCGAAGGAGTTCGAGAGGACGGCGCGAACGCGACTGGTCTGCGGCTTGTTCGCGACGATGTTCAGTTCGAGCTCCGCGTCGCCCTGGCGGAAATTGATGTTGGGGGGCAGCAACTGGTGTTGTAGCGCGAGAAGACTGATGACGGCCTCAATGGCGCCGGCCGCGCCAAGCGAGTGTCCCATCATTCCTTTGGTGGAACTGATTGGAACGCGGTGGAAGAGTTCAGCGATGGCCTTGCCTTCCGCGGCGTCGTTGAACGGCGTCGCAGTCCCGTGAGCGTTGATGTAGTCGATCTCCTCCGCGGAAATCCCGGCGCTTTGCAAGGCGCCTTCCATGGCCTGGCGTGGCCCGCTTCCGGAGGGATTCGGCTGGGTGAGGTGATGGTTGTCGGTCGAGATGCCGTATCCGACGATCTCCGCCAGGATCGTGGCGCCTCGCTCCTGAGCCGCTTCCAAATTCTCCAGCGCCAGAATGGCCGCCCCTTCGCCCAGGACCATTCCGGTGCGTTGACTGTCGAATGGCCGGCATCGGTCGGGAGTCGAAGCCTGGAGGGAATCAAAGCCGACAAAGACCAGCTCTGAGATGGCGTCGTAGCCGCCCGCCAGAACGCGCTGGTAGCGGCCGGATCGGATGCAATCGAAGGCATGGCCGATAGCGTTCGTCCCTGAGGCGCAGGCGTTGGCGATCACCTGGCAGGGCGCGCCGATGCCGAAGGCTTCCTGGGCGTCCATCACGGGCTTCTGCGGCGTGTAATTGGCTATCAGGGAAGCCGCGTGGCGGTCCGGCGCGCTGCTGGCCTTTAACCCTCGGTAATATTGCTCGCCGAAAGTCATTCCGCCGCTGGTTGTCCCCATCACGGTGAGTTCCGGGCGGAAATCCACCGCCTGGGCGAGCGCTTCCTTCAGCGCGAGGGTCATCATTCGCGCGACCCGATGCAGCCGTTCGGGATGACGGTGGGATTCGTCGGCCCCCGCCAGTCGCTCGTCCGAAACCTGGCCGGCGGTTTGGCACCGGCAGCGATCCACCGGGAAGGCGCTGACGGGCGTGACACAATCGCGGCCCTCGCGCAGTGCCCCCAGTGTCTCCTCCATTCCGAACCCGAGTGGGCTGACAATGCCGGCCGCCACCACCGCCACGCGGGCGGCGTTTGGCCGTGGTTTTGAAGAGGAAAAATCAGGCATTTTTTAGAGGTGGTAGGCGCCCCCGATTCTAGTTGCTTTCGCCGGGAAAAGCCTCTACTAATCACGCCGATAAGAAAACGGAAGCTCGGTGCGTTGGTAGATTGTCAGTTGAGATTTTCAGTGGCGATTTGAAATCCGATGAGCGGGAACAGTGGCCTGGCGGCGTTTTCCTCAGTTAACTCAGATGGGAACTAAATTATACGTAGGAAATCTTTCCTTCAACACGACCGAAACAGATCTGCAGGATCTTTTCGC
>DASQLH010000158.1:0-9272 GCA_035630155.1 Chthoniobacterales bacterium | reverse complement strand
CGCAGGCAGGTGCGCGCCAGATGGCCGCGCAAGGCCGGGCGCTGGCTGTAGCACAATTCCCCCAGCTTCAATAGTTCCTCGCGGACGGTCGCAATGTCAGCTTCATCCGGCGGCAGCGGCCGGCCAAAGGCGACCGTGACGGGATACGGAATTGCGCGCGGCAATTTTGTGAAATACCGCCCGCCCTGGAAGGAGAAGATCGAACCCCACAGCCGGTCGAGCCACACGGGGACGACGGGCGCCTCAGCGTGCCGCGCGATGATTTCGTAGCCGCGCCGGATCCGAAGGAGCGATCCGCGCCGTGAAAGTTCGCCCTCCGGAAAAAGGCAGACGATCTCTCCAGCGCGAATGCAGGCCGCGGCCTCGCGCATGGCATCCTTCGCCTTGCGCTGGCTGATCGGGATGCAGCCGACCGCGCGGAGGAACGGATGCAAAAAGCGGTTTCGATAAACTGCTTCGTCGAGGATGAACCGAATCGGCCGCTTGAAGGCGAGCTGGAGCACGATCGCATCGACCCAGGTAATGTGGTTCGGCAGGAGAAGAACGCCGCCCGCCGGGACGTGTTCGCGCCCGATGGCGGAGACCCGGTAGAAAAGCCGGCCGATCGCTTCGCCGGAAAAACGCAGCACCCGTTCGAGACCAGTTGGTTTCGCCATTGTTTATGATTTACAAGCTGCCGGTTGTTCCGTGCAATCGTCAATTCGATGAGCGCGCACGATAAACGAGCCAATCCCGGGGCGCGGACCGCGCTCTCTCTGCTCGTTGGAATCAATCTTTTTAACTACATCGATCGCTTTGTCCTGGCCGCGGTCGAACCCGAGATCCGCGCCGCCTTTTTTCTTCCCGGCGATCCGAACGCGATGGCCATGACCGGCTTGCTCGCGCCGGCCTTTCTCGTCACCTACATGTGTTCGGCGCCGGTCCTGGGTTTTCTGGCCGACCGCTTCTCCCGCTGGCTGATCGTGGGCGTATGCGTCATCCTCTGGAGTCTTGCCACCGCGGCCTCGGGATTTGCCCTCACCTTTGCCGCGCTCTTCGTCACCCGCATTTTCGTTGGGATCGGGGAGGGCGGTTACGGCCCGGCTGCTCCCACTATTCTGGCCGATTACTTCGCTCACCAGATGCGTGGCCGGATCATGGCGATTTTCTGTGGCGCAATTCCGGTGGGCAGCGCCCTTGGTTACGTGCTGGGGGGAGTGATTAACCATCAGCTCGGCTGGCGCTGGGCGTTTTATCTTGTCGCGATACCCGGCATTCTTCTTGGGCTGTTTTGTTTCTTTCAGAAAGATCCGCGCACCCGGACGGAAACCCTCGGGCGGCCCGAACGCCGGCGGGCGGGCATGGAAGACTATCTGGTCTTGCTGCGGACGCGCTCCTTCGTCATCAATTGCCTGGCGCAGACAGCGATGACCTTCGCGTTAGGCGGCATGGCTTTTTGGATGTCGGCTTATCTGATTTTCCGGAATCAATCGCCCGCGCTGGCGACCTCGATTTTCGGCGGCATTACGGTCGTGGCCGGATTGCTCTCGACCCTCCTGGGAGGATTCCTGGCCGACCGGCTGCAAAAACGTTTTAGTGGCTCCTACTTTCTGGTTTCGGGCATCGGCATGATCCTGGCATTCCCGTTCTGTATCGCGATGCTTTACACACCATTTCCCCTGGCTTGGGGTTGCCTTTTCGGCGCTGTGTTCTTCGTGTTCCTCAATACCGGACCGTCCAATGCCGCCCTGGCCAATGTGGTCAACCCGACCGTTCGTGCGACTGCGTTTGCCGTTAATATCCTCATCATTCATGCGCTGGGCGACGCGATTTCGCCGCCCTTACTTGGCGCCGTGGCGGGCCATTACGACATGAATGTGGCCTTCCTAATTATCTCGGCTGCCATGCTCGTATCGGGAATTATCTGGCTCCTGGGAATGAAATACCTCGCCGCGGATACGGCCGCGGTGGAGATCGTCGAGGAAGCCGGCCTTGTCCGATCGTAAAAACGAAAACAGCAGGAGCGCCGGGCGGCACTCCTGCTGTTGAATCGCGGCGCGACTCAGGTCGCGCGGAATGAGTTAAGGCGTCGGTGAAGCTTCGGGCTTCTTCGACTTGTCGGATTTGTCTGCTTTCGAGCTCGAGGACTCAGTGGCGCTCGTGTCGGAGGCGGCGTCAGTCTTGCTCGCCTTGTCCGATTTCTTGGAAGCGGCATCCGTGCTCTTCTTTTCGCTCGTGCTGGTTGTGCTCGTCTTTGGAGACGCGGCCGCCTTTTCAGTCGGGCTGGTCTTCGTGGCGGATTCAGCCGGGCTCTTCGCGGTCGACGGGGCCGCAGTCGCGCTGGCGGCAGGCTTCGTCGCCGGAGTCGTTTGGATTTGCGGAGTTCCCATTGGCGAAGCCTTTGGCGTTGCGCTGGCCGAAGGCGTCATAGTCGCCGCGGCAGTTGCGGAAGCGGCCGGCGTCGAGGTTGCGGCGGCAGTAGCGGCCGGAGTAGCGCTCGGGAGAGTTGAGGCGCTGGTGCTGGAGGTAGTCGTGGCGCCAGTGGTGGTACCGGTCGTGCCGGAGGTAATGCCGACGCTGAAGTTCGGCACGGTCACGCCATAATAGCCGTAAACGCCGCTGATGTACTCAGGGCGGCTGTATTCCTCGATGCGGGTCGATTCCCAAACCGGGGCGCTGTAAATTTTCTCCCGCTCCAGCCGCGTCGTATAAACGCGCGATTCGGAGCTGGGCGAGAATACGCTCCAGGGTGCTGCGACGGTTTTGGTCGTCGTGGTGGTGGTGCCGCCGCCGCGGGTCGAAAGAACGACGTAAGCGAGGCAGCCGGTCTGCCGGTCGAGCACAAAGTCTTTGATTTCGCCGACGTCCTGCCCGCGCGAATCCTTGATCTTGGAACCGATGACGTTGCTACTTTGGATGTAGCCGGTCGTCGATGTGGTGGTGGTGCTTTGGGTCTGAGCGAAGAGAGGAGCACTGGCGAGACCCACGATGGCCAGAGTTGCTCCTATGAGAATAGTTTTTTTCATAAGTTGTTAGTAAGAGTGACGGAATGCGCCGCTCCATTATTCAGCGGCGCTGCATAATTGTTCGTTAGACCGGGCCGTTTTGGATGGGAATGGTCCGGAAAACCTGAAACGGAAAAGCGTTTCAGCGTTTAGCGTTTTGCCGGGCGCTAAGGCAAGTTGTACGCTTCCACCAGGGCCACGCCGGTGGCGTTTCCCTTGCCGCGAACAATCGCGGTGTAGCTCCCGGGAACGAGGCTCATCTGGATGGCCGGCTCACGCGCATCGCGAGGCTGAAGGGCAACGGGAACCGATTCGGCATTCGCGGCGGTTTGCCAATCGTCGTTGCCGGTCACGTTGCCGTTGCTGTCGTGCACCGCCAGGGTCGGATCCTCGATGGCACTCGCGACGCCGGAAGATGTGAGCGACGGACCGATTGCGCGCACCACGACTTTGGCGGAGCCTGGTCCCCCGACTACGAATCCGCCGACCAGTGCGTCGTCTCCCGTGCCGACGAAGCCCAGCGTACTCACGTTCCCAAACTGCGAGTCCGCCACCGGATCGACGTCGTACATTTCAACCAAAGCCGTCCCCGGCGAACCATCCTTTCCGGCGATCACCGCCGTGTAATGGCCGGGAGCGAGGGTCAGCACAGTGGCCGCTTCCCGGTCGTCCGCCGGCATCATCCCCATCGATTCCAGCTCGGCGGCGGCAGCGTCATCCTTCCAGTTGTCATTCGTGGCAATCAATTGGTCTTGAGCGCCGCCGTGAAGTTCAAGAACGGGATCCGCCACCACATTCGTCAATCCCGAAGCGCCCAGCGAAGGACCGATCGCGCGCAGGATCACTTTCTTGGGCGCGGTGCCAGTGACGATAAAACCGCCAATGCCCACCAGCTGGCTGCCGCCCACGCGGAGGCGCGTCGAGATGTTGAGCAGCTGCGGTTGCGCGCCTGGTTTCGCCGGCAATGAAAGCAGCTGCGTATTTGGATTCCACGGCTCACCCTGGCTCGTATAGGGAATGCCGGGCGTGTCGGGTTGCGTTGTCTCGTTCCAGAATTCCACTGGCCCGAAAATCTTCTCGAGGTTGTAATTAGCGGCCTGCTCCGCGGTCATCGAATCGGCCCACGCCACGCGGCCGTCGGGCGTGCCGTCGTTATTTGAGTCCGCCAGCAATTGCCCGGAGAGATTCATGCTGCCCCATTCGGAAATTCGCGTGTACGGATCGCGATTCACCGAAAGAGGAAGGAGAAACTCCCACGGATCCCAGCCGGCCCGCGCGATATGTGTCCCCATCCGCGTCCGAATAAAAATGACGCTCGGCATTTGTTCCGAAGGCAGATGGAGCCAGGGCCGGCCGAGAAACACTGAGTTGCTCGCCGCCCCGCTGCTCACCAGCTCGCAATCGAGGAAGATCAGCCCATTCGCGGTCGTGCGCGTGGTGTCCGCGGCCGTGATGTATCCGCGCTCGTCGCCGCGGCTGGCGCTTTCGATGGTGCACCGGTCGAACACCGCCGTCGCGTTTCCGAAAATAAAATCGACGTCGCCTCGGATGCGGCTGCCGCGAAAATATTGCCGCGATTCGCTCCAGACCAGCAGAGTGTCCTGGTAGCCGAGACAACGCACGTTATCGAAAACCGCGCGATCCGCATCGCTGCGAAGCGCGAGCGCCTGCGCGCTGCTGCTGCTCGGCGTGGAATTTTCGAAAGTCAGGTTCCGCGCCATGAACGCGGTCGCGCCCAAACGGATGGTAACGGTCTCGTTGAACGAATGCACCGGCGTTTGAGTCGGCGTGCCGTTGGACGAGATGATCACGTCCGCCGCTGCCTCGCCCTGGCCAATGAAGGTCAAGAAAGGTTTGTCCACCACCACGCGCCCCACGTATTTGGCCGGCGCGATAAAAATGTTCGCCCGATCGATTTCCGTCTGCCCCTCTACCGCATCGACCGCGCTTTGCACCGTGGGGAATGCGCCATCGGCGCCAGTGGGATTCACGAAATAATCGCGCGCAAGCGCGTCCCCTTGGACGCCCAAAACGATCGCGCAAAAACAGGCGACTGCCGAGAGGCACGTCCGGGGCCGGGGTTTCCAGTGGGGATACTGGTGCACCTAACGAGACAATCTCAACGCCTCCGCGAGGTCGAGACGATTTTCGGGCGCGGAAAACAGGCGGGGGCGGGAATCGAACCCGCGAATAGAGGTTTTGCAGACCCCGACCTTACCACTTGGCTACCCCGCCATTTTAGAGGCGTGAGGAGAGTAGGAGCGCGGCATCCCTGTGTCAACGTAGCGGGGGTTTCCCAATGGAGACGGCCCGCTCCCGCCACCGCGGGACCGTGAGAAAGTATCGATGCCACTGGCACAGGGGCGTGCCGGCTCCAAATTCGACGTTGGACGTTGGACGTTGGACGTTGGACGTTTGCCTCTTCCAGCATGGCTTCACGCTCATCGCAATTATTCCACGACGCTCTGCAACGCATCCCCGGCGGCGTGAATTCTCCCGTCCGCGCCTTCCGCGGCCTGGGCCGCGAACCCTTCTTCGTCGACCACGCGGAAGGCGCGCGGATTTGGGACGTCGATGGCAACGAATACATCGATTACGTCGGCTCCTGGGGTCCGGCGATTCTGGGCCACGCTCCTTCGGTGGTGGTCGATGCGGTTCGCGCTGCTGCCTCACGCGGCCTTAGCTTCGGCATCCCGAATCCGCTCGAAGTGGAAATGGCTGAGCTGATCTGCCGCTGGGTCCCTTCCATCGAAAAGGTTCGAATGGTCAACAGCGGCACCGAAGCGACCATGTCCTGCCTTCGGCTCGCCCGAGGATTCACGGGCCGCGACAAGATCATCAAGTTCGAAGGCTGCTATCATGGCCACGTGGACGCGTTGCTCGTCCAGGCGGGCAGCGGCGCTCTCACCCACGGCCGGCCTGACAGCGCCGGAGTGCCGCGCGAGTTCGCGTCGCTCACGATTTCTCTCCCTTTCAACAATATCGAAGCCGTTCGCGCCGCCTTTAGCGAGAACCCAAAATCCATCGCCGCCGTCATCCTCGAACCCATTCCGGCCAATGCCGGTCTCTACTTTCCAGGCGAGCGTTTCCTCGAGGATTTGCGCGACGAATGCACGAAGCACGGCGCGCTCCTGATCTTCGATGAAGTCATGACTGGCTTCCGCGTGGCGCGTGGCGGCGCCCAGGAACTTTTTGGGATTCGCCCCGATCTGACCGCGCTCGGCAAAGTCATTGGCGGCGGATTGCCGGTCGGCGCTTTTGGAGGACGCGCCGAGATCATGGATCAGCTTTCGCCGCAAGGGCCGGTCTATCAGGCCGGCACGCTTTCGGGAAACCCGCTCGCCATGGCTGCGGGGCTCGCGCAACTCCGCGAGTTGGAACGGATCGATGGTTGGAAAACATTGGAGGCAAGCGGGGCGCACCTTGAGGAATTGATGCGCACCACGCTTCTCGAACTGAAACTGCCGTGGGTGTTTCACCGAATCGGCTCGATGTTCTGTCTCTTCTTCGCCACCGGTCCCGTAACCGATCTGGCCAGCGCGAAACGGAGCGACCCGGAAAAATTCGCCAGGTGTTTCCGGGCCTGCCTTGACCGCGGCATTTACTTCGCGCCCTCGCAATTCGAAACCGGATTCCTCTCCACGGCCCACAGTATTGAAGACATCGAGCGCACCGCTGCCGTCGTAGGCGACGCGCTAGACCTGTAGCAGCTTCGCTATGCGAAGCGTGAGAGCGATGTCGATACCACTCCCGCGCCGCCCACCCGCCTTCGTATTGCTCCGGCGTGGCAGGCAGGGCGGCGGCTACAGAAGAAGCCTCAAGGAGCGGCGGTTGAAACCGCCGACCAATTAATTCGGCGATTGCAAATCGCCGCTCCTTGATACCCACAGATAAAGCTTTGCGTCGCTCCGCTCCGTAGACTATCCAAGCTCCGCTGTGAGCTCGACTTCCTCGGGTCCGATTCGCGCCGTCGCGAAATTTTTCTTCGAATGCGACCGCAAGTTCTTCGTCAAGGGCGTCACCTACGGCCCATTCCGTCCCGACAGCGAAGGCCACTATCTCGGCCCTCCCGATCAGGTGCAGCGCGATCTGGCGCAGATGCGTGAGATAGGGATCAATCTTGTCCGCATTTATCACGTGCCGCCTCGCTGGTTCCTCGACGCCTGCGCGACTGCCGGTATGCGCGTCCTCATCACCCTCCCGTGGGCAAAGCATGTGGAATTTCTCCGCCAGAAATCTTCGCGCGCCCAGATCGCTCAAATGGTCCGCAAATCGGTCTCCGCGAACCGCGGCCATCCGGCGATCTTCGGTTACCTCGTCGGCAATGAAATCTCCAGCACGATGGTCCGCTGGCTCGGCGTCAGGCGAGTCACCGAGTTCGTCGAGCGTCTGATTCGCATCGGCCGCGAGACCGATCCGAGCGTCCTGTTTTCCTACGCCAGCTATCCGCCCACGGAATTCCTCCTTCCGCAGAACAGCGATTTCTCCTGCTTCAACGTTTACCTGCACAACCAGGACGCCTTCGAGCGCTACCTGCTCCGTCTCCAAAACCTCTCGGAAGATCGCCCGCTCATTCTGGGCGAGTTCGGAATGGACACGATCCGCCACACCCAGGAGGAGCAGGCCGAGATGCTCGGCTGGCATATCGAGAGCGTCGTGAAATGCGGGCTCGCGGGGACGATCTTTTTCACCTGGACGGATGAATGGTTCACCGGCGAACAGGAGATCACCGACTGGGCCTTTGGAATTGTGACCCGCGAGCGCGAGCCGAAGAAATCCTTCCAGTTGCTCCGCGAGAAGCTTGGCCAGGATAACGCCGCGCTGCCGCACCGCCCGTTGCCCTCTTATCCGTTTGTCTCGATCATCGTCTGTTCCTACAACGGCGCCAAGACGCTGGCGGAATGCCTGGAGTCGTTAGGCAAGATCGATTATCCGCATTACGAGGTCATCCTGGTGGACGACGGCTCCACCGACTCCACCCGCGAGATCGCGGCCCGTTTTCCGAACGTCCGCTACGTTCATCAAACCAATCACGGCCTGAGCCACGCCCGGAATCACGGCGCCGCCCTCGCCCAAGGCGAGATTTTTGCCTACACCGACTCCGACTGCATGGCCGATCCCGATTGGCTTTATTACCTGTTGAGCACGCTGTTGAGCGGTGATTACGCCGGGGTGGGGGGACCGAATGTTTCGCCTCCGGCGCAGAATTGGGTCCAGGCCTGCGTGGCTGCCGCGCCCGGCGGGCCGAGCCACGTTCTTCTCACAGATACCGTCGCCGAGCACATCCCCGGCTGTAACATGGCCTGGTATCGCTGGACGTTTGAAAACGTCGGCGGCTTCGATCCCGAGTATCATAAGGCCGGCGACGACGTCGATTTTTGCTGGCGCGTGCAACAAGCCGGCCACACCATCGCCTTCAGTCCTACCGCGGTGGTCTGGCACCACCGCCGCTTCACTCTGCGCGCCTTCCATAAACAACAGGAAGGGTACGGCGAAGCCGAATCGATGCTGCGTTTTAAGCATCTCGTTTTCTTCGGCCCGACCGGGACGGCGAAATGGCGCGGGCAAATTTACGGAACGCCGCGCTTCAGCTGGTTCATCAACCGCCCGATCATTTATCACGGCGTTTTCGGCGAAGGCTTTTTCCAATCGATTTATCCCACGCCGCAGTCGGAGATCGCCTCTTATCTCAGCAGCATCGAATGGTTCGCGCTCACGGTTTTCCTCTTCGGCCTCGGCATCTTCCTCCCCGACCTGCGAATCGTGCCCTACCTGATGCTGGGCGGAACGCTTTGCGTGGCGATCTCCTACATGCTGCGCGCCCGTATCGAGCCCCGGTTCGACACAATCCCGGCCCGGCTGCTCGTTACGTTCCTCGCCTTCGCCCAGCCGCTCGTGCGGGGATGGTCGCGTTATTTCACCTGGCTCCATTTCAAACGGACGCCGCGCGCCGTCATCAGCACGCACGAGCAAATGCCGGCCGGCGCGGAATTCGGCGGAGGCTGGGGGCAGCGCAGTTATTGGAGTGAGGAGGGCAAGGACCGGCATTACCTGCTCGGCTCCATCTTCGGGCTGCTCGACGAGGAAGGCTGGCGCTACTCCACCGACACCGGCTGGAACGAATGGGACATCCAGATCTACGGCAATTTCTGGTGGAGCATCATCCTGCGCACCGTCACGGAATATCACGGCGGCCCGAAGTGCCTGACGCGCGCCGCGCTTCACTGCCGATTCGTGACCACGACGGTCATCATCAATCTCGTCGTGCTCTCGCTCCTGGCCTATCAA
>DASQLH010000157.1:0-17022 GCA_035630155.1 Chthoniobacterales bacterium | reverse complement strand
CGGCAGGCCCGGTTTCTTTTTCAGCGCGGCATCGTATTCGAGCGCGGCCCGGAAACGATCCCGCATGAGTTGTTCAACGCCCATCCGTGTCTGCGGATAGCGCGTCTTGAATTTATCGCCCCAGTTCGCCTGTTTGACGTTCTCGCCGAGCGCGAACTTCACCCCGGGCATCGCGTCCGCGACTTTGAGTTCCTCCGGCAGCGCGCCCCAGCGGAACTTGATGACCTGGTTCTGGCCGCCCATCGGATTCGCGGAGCCATGCAAGAGATTCGCCGCGGTCACCCCGCCGGCGAGTTGCCGGTAAATGTCGATGTCGGTGGCATCGACCACATCGCCGACGCGCACCTCGCAAGTCACCGCGTGGCTCGACTCGTTTACGCCGCGGCTGATCGCGGTGTGCGAATGGCAATCGACGATCCCGGGCGTGACGTGCAGGCCCTTGCCGTCAATAACCGGTGCGCCGCTGGGCGCCTTCAAACCCGGACCGACCGCGGTGATTTTCCCGCCAGTTACCACCAGGTCGGCATTTAACAGCGTGCCTTGCGGGCCGGAGGTCCAGACCGTCGCCCCTTGAATGAAGACACTCGCGGGCTGTTGCGGCAGGGCTGTTCGGCCAAACGTGCCTGCCGGATAAGTCTCAGGAAAATCGAGCGCCGTATCCAGCGGCGACGGTTTCTCGTCCGGCTTTTTTACCGGCGTGAAAGCGGCCGTGCGCCTGGCGTTCCAGCGAACGTTCGCCGCTCCCGGCGCTTCGCCGCTGCCCGCGGTGGTTTCGCCCGTGATTTGTCCGGTCAGCCGGATCGAGCCTTCGCCTTTCTCCAGCAATTTTGCGGGTGCGATGATCAGCACCGTGTCCTCCTTAACGGAGACCGTCGCCTTTTCGCCGCCCAGTTTTGCCTCGGGCTTTTCCAGTTTTCCTTCGACCACCAAGGCTAGCGTCTTCCCTTCCGCCGTGATTTCCCAGGTGCCGCGCAGGTCGCGCTCGCGCGCCTGGTCGGTGTCGTAATACCGTCCATCCACCCAGGTCGTCAGGACGCGCGCTTCATCCGCGAAGAGATCGCCGCTGGCGACGACGAGATTCGCAATCCGCCCCGGCGCAATAGCTCCGAGCCGGTCCGCGACGCCAAACATTTCCGCCGGCGCGCTGGTCAACGCCGCCAGGGCCGCGTCCTTGCTCAAACCACGGCGCACCGCGAGCCGCACGCGCGCCCAGAAATCTTTCTCCGGCTTCTCCAGCTTTTGGGTGGTGAACGCGAACTGAATCCCCATTTCCGCGAGTCGCGCCGGATTGCTCGGAGCGCGGTCCCAGTGTTGCAATTCATCCAGGTCATATTCCAGCGCCTGGTCGGGACGTTCGATCTCGGGAGCCTTCGGGAAATCGAGAGGCAATATGATCGCCGGCTTTTTTTCGGCCAACGTCTTTCGCACCCGGTATTCGTAACCGTTGCCGAACAGGATCGGCTTCAGCTTGAATTCGTCGGCGATGCGCAAGGCGCGAAGCAGATCGAGCTCGTCTTCCGCTTCGAACACCGCCGGGTTGCGTTGCGCCTGCTCGGCCAGCGCGGCCAGGCTCGCATTTGTCTCCGGTCGCTCCGTCGTCGCCGGAGCTTTCCGATACGCATCCTGCGCCGCCAGATACCACGACGCATCGAGGTAACTTTGGCGGATCAACGCAATGGCGCCCATGAGCGAGTTTGGGTAACCGCGATCTCCGTCGCGATCGAAATCGAAAGCGATATGCTGCGCCACGAGGGGCGCCACCACCATCGTATCGACGTCCGCCTCCTGGAGATTGATCAGTGCGCTCGAGCCGCGAAAGATGCCCCGCCCGGGGACGATCAACGCGCTGGTGAAGCCGAGATCGCGATATTTGCGGGTCCCCTTCTTGTCGAGATTAATGTAGTCGGACGCCTTGCGTTCCGGAATCACGCGCGGATTCCAGGAACGTGTGCCCTTCGCCTTTTCCTGCGGAACCTCCTTCGGTTTGGCATTCGGATCGTCCGGATCGACATCCGTGCGGAGCGGCTCCGGTTGGAGCGTTTCCGGCAAACCCAGCCGGCTATAGGCATCGATGAAGCCCGGATAAACAGTCTTCCCAGTCAGGTCCCAGACCCGCGCTTCCGCTGGAATTTTCACATCGGGCCCCGCCTCCACGATGAGGCCATCGCGAATGAGCACCGTTCCTTTTTCGATCGTCTTGCCCGGCGTCGCGACGATCCGCGCATTAGTCAATGCGTGCAGGCGAGGATCGTTCTCGCGAATGCCCTGCTTCGGAATTGTTGTGACCTGGGCGGAACTCGATATTGAAAATATCAGCGAAGCCCCAAGACAAACGCAGCTAATCCGAATTTCACGTCCTGAAAAATGCATGACAGGAGTTGCAGGCTACTGCGACGAACGCGCGACACAAGTCCACTTTTACCACCTCGAAACAGAATTTTCGTCTGTTTCGTCAATTCCTGAAACAAACAATTGCTTTTTCTGCAACATCCCTCAATCGGAGAAGTGAGCCGAATCGCTATGCGTCTTATTCCGATCCGTCGCACCGACCTAATCAAGCGCCTCCGAGAGCTCGGATGGGAGGGACCAATCTCCGGCAGGAAACATCAGCATATGGTTAAAGCGGCTCTTCAGCTCACTATCCCAAACCCACATCAGAGCGATATCGGGGTGAATCTGTTGAAGATTGTCCTGAAGGAGGCGGGTATTTCCAGGGACGAATGGATTAGGCGGCGGTAAACACGGGTGTGTCTCGCGGTTTTAAGGCCGGAAGGCCAGTGCCACGCCGCAGCGCTAAGTCGATCCAATCAACAAGAGCGTCTTCCAACTCTGCAATCGACTCCTTCCGCGTTCTACCGGTCGCGAGAAGTCCGCGGAAGCCGGGAATGCGCGCCACGTAGCCCTCATCTCCGCCCAGCTTCGTTACGGTCGCAAGTTTCATCGCGTCCCTGCGGTAGCTGGTCAGGTTGTCCACGAATACAGTATCAACAAGAACAACACCCCATTCAAGGCTGATTGCCGGAGAAGGGAAGAGAGTTAACTGAATCACCCCATGTAGAAACCGCCGTTCACGTTCAAGACATGGCCGGTGATGTAGCTGGCCATGGGCGAGCAAAGGAACAAGGCGGCATCGACAATGTTCTCGGCGTCGCCAAGACGGCCGAGCGGGATTTGTTTGATGAAGTTGGCGGTCACTTCGTCGGGCATGCCTTTGCTCATCCCGACGTCGATGAAACCGGGCGCGATGGCGTTGACGGTAATGTTCTGCCGGGCGAACTCGCGCGCGGAGACTTTGGTCAGCGCGATGATGGCCGCTTTGCTCGACGAATAATTCGCCTGTCCGAAAAGTCCCATTTGCCCGCTGACGGATGACAGGTTCACAATCCGGCCATCCTTGCGCAGAACGGCCGCGGCTTTTTGGGTGACGTTGAAAGTGCCCGTGAGATTGACGCGCACGACGCTCTCGAATTCTTCCAGGGTCAGTTTCTTGATCGTGCGATCGCGGATGATTCCGGAATTGTTGATGAGAATGTCGAGCCCGCCGAATTTTTCCCCGATCGTTTTCATCATCGCCTCGACCTGATCGGGTTTGGTCACGTCGCATTCCAGCACGAGCGGTTCCTTCAAATCACTCGCCACATTCGTTGCATCGGTCTTATTCTGTCCTTCCGCGTCGGCGATGTAATTCACCACGCACTGCGCGCCGCGCCGGCCAAACGCTTTTATCATTTCGGCGCCCAGCCCCCGCGAACTGCCGGTGACGAGGACGACTTTGCCGGTGAAATCGAGTGGATCAGCCATGGCTGCCCATACCATTCACGACGCTCTCGCGCCAGACAGCCGCCGCAGAAGGAGCGAAGTGGGCAGGCCGATGACAAACATGTGAATGCCGATCTGGATCAGGTCACCGGTGAGCGAATGTCTCGGCCTCGCCGCGGATAAAGGCAAAACCACGAGGTTCATCACAGCGTACACGGCTAATCCATAAGCGATGCCTGAAGATATCGCGTGCTGCCGCACAAAGCCGACGCTGCGGCGCGCGGCGTAAAAGACCGCGACGAGCGTGAACGCGATCAAGAAATGCAGGGCCAAACCGAGAATGGCCGTTGCCGTCCCGCCGTGAAACGCCTGCGGCCCGAGCAAGCCGCTGGCGATAAACTGCAACAGCCGGGTGACGGTCGATCCTCTCGAAAGAACGATGATGATGGCAGAGATGATATCCAGCGTGCCGACGATCAAACCAGTCAGGACAATCGCTCGGGCGGCGGGACGCATCCGGCGAGGTTAGGCTTGAAACGCTTTGCCTGACAAGGGATTGCCGCTAAGTTTTGCGCCTCATGCCAGCACCGATTCGCGTCCTCACCGCCGTTCCGATTTGCGATGGGCACGACAGCGCGATCAACACGATCAACCTCGAGTTCATCCGTCACGGGATCGAAGTCGTCTATCTCGGTTACCACCGCTATGCCAAGGACATCGTCCGCGCCGCGGTCCAGGAGGATGTGAGCGCCGTGGGAATCTCGAGCTATAACGGCGGCCACGTCGAGTTCTTCGCCGAGGTGGTGAAGCAATTGAAAAAGCGCGGCGCGGACGACATCAAGGTTTTCGGCGGCGGCGGCGGCACGATTACGCACGAGGACCAGCGGGTCATGCAGCGTCGCGGAGTCGATAAGATTTTTTTCGCCGGAACGTCGCTCACCGACATGGTGAAGTTCGTCCACGACCATTACGGCAAGCCGCGCAAACGGACTGCGCGGAAGACGCCGGAGATGCAGCTCGCCCGCAAACTGACTGAGATCGAGGATAGCTACGCGAATCGGAAGCGGCCGAAGAAAACGAAGGCGCGCACCAAGAAATCGATCGGCGAAACCCGCGTCATCGGTTTCACCGGCCCGGGCGGGGCAGGGAAAACGACGTTGATTGACGAGCTGGTTCTCCGCCTGCTCGAGCGCGACGCGAAGTCGCGCATCGCGATTTTGTCGCACGATCCGAGCGTAGTGGGGGAAGGCGCGCTTCTCGGCGACCGCGCGACGATGATCAACTCGCAGGACGACCGGGTGTTCATGCGCAGCATGGCCACGCGCGGACAAGCCGGCGGGTTGTCGCCCGCGACGGAAGATTGTCTGCAACTCCTGGCGCAGAGCGGATTCGATTACGTCATCATCGAGACGGTCGGGACGGGCCAGGAAGCGATGCCGTTCCAAAGCAAACTCGTGGACCAAACGGTGCTGGTGATGAACCCCGATTACGGCGCGCGTTTGCAGCTCCAAAAAATCGTGATGCTCGATCTCGCCGACATTGTGGTGGTGAACAAGAGCGACCTCGATCGCGCCAAGACAGCGATGAGCGAAATCGAGCGGCGGCTTGAACAAAACGGGCGCGGGCAGAAGTTGATCTCGACGGTGGCGAAACGGCACCGCGACGCAGGCGTGAATAAGTTATGCGATTTATTAACCGAAGGGTAGGGACGGTGCGCTGCGCCGTCCGCCGCGTTACAATCGGACTCCGCAGCGCGGCGTCCCTACCATTTTGAAGACGGAGGAAAACATATGAGCAAGCTCGGACGCGTGGTTGAGGCGGTGGAGAATTACAACAAACACGTGCTCGACGAAGTGCAGCGGGCGCGCACGGACAAGAAATTCGGGCAGCAGATGCTCGATCGGTGGAACGAGATAAAGCGCAACATTCCGATCGGCACGGCGCCCACCGGATTGAAGCTGCCGCGGCTGGCGCTCCCGGAGATCGACGAGCCGGGTGAGATCACGCGCTACCTGTTAGGTGAAGGGTTGCCGGGCGAGTTTCCGTTTCTCAACGCCGCGTATCGCGAAATGTATCTCGAGCCGATGCACACGGCGCCGATTGAGACCGGGACTTACGAGAAAAACGGTCACGGCAAGAAGGCGAAGCTCAATGGCAGCGGCAATGGCTCGACGCAGGCAAAACCGCAACAGGCGGAGGAGCCGACGCGGCTGTTCTCCGGTTTGATGCTGGCTGAAGACACGAACAAGCGGTTTCATTTCCTCAGCGCCCATCAGCGATCGAAGCGGCTCAGCACCGCGTTCGACGGTCCCACGCTTTACGGGATCGATTCCGACGCGGATGGCATTCTTGGGAAAATCGGGGAAGGCGGCGTGGCCGTCGACACGGTCGAGGATATGGTGCGGCTCTACGACGGGTTCGATCTTGGTTCGCCAGATTTCTCCGCCTCGATGACGATTAGCGGTCCGGCGCCGATCATCATGGCGATGTATATCGCCGCGGCGAAACGCCGCTTTGGCGACGGTGTCGTGCCGAAACTGCGGGGCACGATCCAGGCGGATATTTTCAAGGAAGTCCAGGCCCAGAACGAAACGATCTTTCCCGTCGAAGCCTCGCTCCGTTTCCTGGCGGACATGATGGAATACACCACGCGCGAGATGCCGCGCTGGTATCCGGTGTCGATCAGCGGCTACCACATTGGCGAAGCGGGCTCGACGCCGGTCCAGCAGGCCGCCTACACGCTTTCCAACGGCTTCGCCTACGCCGAGATGATGGCGAACCGCGGAATTTCGGTAGACGAGTTCGGCCCGCGGCTATCGTTCTTCTTGGACTGCGGGCTCGATGTCGAATACATCGCGCTCACCCGGGTTTCCCGGCGCATCTGGGCGATCGGAATGCGCGATGCGTTCGGTGCGGGCAAGAAGGCGCAGATGTTCAAGGTCCACACCCAGACCAGCGGCCGCTCGCTCGTGGCCGCCGAATTCAAGAACAACCTTACGCGCACCGCCGCGGAGCTGATGCTCTCCTACATGAACGCGACGAACTCGTGCCATTCGAACAGCGCGGACGAGCCGTTCACGACTCCGAGTGAAGAGTGGATCCGTCTGGCGGCGCACGGGCAGGCGATCCTCCTCGAAGAGTCCGGCATCTTTAAACACACCATGAACATGCTCAGCGGTTCGCCGGGAATGAAGGCAGTGGAGCGCGCGGTGGAGGCTGCGATCCTGGAAGAATTTCGTGAAATCGAGCGGCTTGGTGGAGTTGTGGCCGCGGTGGAAAATCGTTATCAGCGCAGCCAAATCCAGAACGCCGCCCACCGCTACGAGCAACAGATTTATAACGGGACGCGGCCGATCGTTGCGTTGAATCGCTACCGGAATGACTCGGAAGAGCTGCCGGAATTCGAGCTGGCTCGGACCCCGCGCGCTAAACAGCAATTGCAGGTGGATCGCCTCAAGAAGTTCAAGGCGAAAAACGCGCGAAAAGGCGAACAGGCCCTGGCGAAGCTCGCCACGGTCGTGGAGACGGAGGAGAATTGTTTCCCCGCGCTCCTCGAAGCCGCCGAAGTCTGCTCGTTAGGCCAGATCAGCGACTGCCTGCAGGAAGTGGTGGGCCGGTTTAGGCCGATGGTGTAGGCGGCTGCTTCTCGGTTGCCTACTTGCCTGCCCGCTTCAAGTGCATGTTGCGCTCGTAAAAGACGAGGCACCGTTTATCGACGGGTTGTGCGAAGACGAAATCTACGATGATGCCATCACCGGCTCGCCTGATCTTGCCGCTCCCAGTGTTCCTAAAGTTGTCCCGAAACTGAAACTCCAAAGTATCCTTGCCTGCAACTTTCGCTGTGCCTTGGGCCTCCGGGGCGACGTCATGCCCATCGTGATAAGCGGCGTTAAAGGCAATCAACAGTGAATTTCCAGACTGCTGAATGCCGAGTTGGAAGGAGGCCTTTCCGTTAAGATGCTTCTTCGTGAAATATGTGCCGGCCCAACCGGGCGGGTCCGCGGCACGAACCACGATGCATGGGGCAACGAGAAGCAGCGCCATAGCGGTGACCCGACGGAGAAACCAGAAGCGCGAGGAAAACATGCTCACTCGATTGTTTCCTATTTCCCGACCCGCTTTAGCCGCATGTTCTTGCCATAGAAGGCCAGGCAGCGCGGCTCCTTGACCTGCGCGGGGTTTATTGAAACAACGATGTCGTCGCCCGCGCGGGTGATGGTGCCCGTTCCGGTGTTTCCAAAACTGTCCTCGAATTTAAACGTCAGCGTATTGCCGGAAACTTTCGCGGCTCCTTCGGCTTCGGGCGCGGCGCCGTGCCCATCGGCCCAGGCCGCATCGAAGCTGACCTGTATCGCCCCGCCCGATTGTTCGATGCTCAATTGAAAGACGGCCCGGCCACTGAGAAATTTCTTGTCGGCGTATTGGCCGGCCCAACCGGAGTCGGCGGCCTGGAGCGGCGAGGAAGCGGCGATCACGACGAAGACCGCGACGGCCAGGGTGAAGAAAGATGAGCGCGCGTTTTTCATGTCGAGAATATGATGCCGGTTTCGAGTTCGCACCAGAGGGATCGGAATGCAGCGGCGAAACTAAGGCACGTTAAGCCTGTAAGCCTCGACCAGGCCGACGCCGACGGAGCCGTCTTTGCCCCGGACGATCGCGGTGTAGTTCCCGCCGGCGAGCACCTTCAGGATGGCCGACTCGCGCTCGTCCGTCGGGGGGATGCCAGTCCCATTGATCTCGTTCTCCTGGCTTTCTTTCCAGTTGTCGTTTGCCATGAGGAGTCCGCCGTTGACGTCGCGCAGTTCCATCGTTGGGTTCTGTAACGCGTTGGGCACGCCATGCTGCGTCAACGCCGGCCCGATGGCGCGCAACAGGACGGTCGCGGCGTTCCCGCGCAGAATGAAACCGCCGATGAGGATATTGTCACTCGTCTCGACGGATCCGCGGGTGGAAATATTTGCCAACTCCGAGTCGAAGGCATTATCGAGGTCGTAGACTTCGGCGAGCGCGACCCCTTCCGTGTCTTTCGCGCCACGGACCACCGCCGTGTAATGGCCTGGCGCAAGCTGCCAAACGATCGCTGATTCACGGTCGTCGGAAGGCGGAATGCCGGTGGCCTCGATGGCCGCCTGTTGCGAATCGCGCCAGTTATCGTTCTGCGCGATCAACCCTCCCTGCCCATCGCGCAATTCGAGGGTGGGATTTTCGAGGCGACCGAAAACGGGTTGGCCGCCAGACTGCAACGAGGGGCCGAGGGCGCGCACGATCACGTTCCTCGGACTCGTTCCGCCAATGATGAAACCGGCGATGCCGGCGCCATCACCTTTACGCGCGGGCACGCGGGTGGAGATGTTCACCAGGCGCGCAGGCAGAGAAGGAGCGCGCGAGCAAACGTCATTGCCCACCACCACATAATCCTGCCGGCCTCCTGCGTAATCGGACGCGAACACGCCCGACGGATTGCCCGCGGTGTCTTCGCGGATCGACACGCCCTGGAGCACGTCGCCGTTCTTGAGGCCGAACGTTGCCTTATCGATCACGAGCCAGACGCTGCCGTCGGGTTGGATGCCGCTGGCCGGATCGAGCGGGCCTTCCGGCAGCCATTCGCGGCATTGGCTAATGGGCGGCGCCCCGCAGTTGGTGACGAACTGCCCGTTCTTGTAAAAGGTCACCTGCATGTCGCTCAAGGTCAGCTTGTAGCTCTTCTCGCCGCCCGGTGGATCGAAGTAGACGGTGTAGACTGAATTGGCCGCCGCCGTGGCCGACGGGTTTACGTTATTGATCACGAACACCAATTTGCCGGGCATGTTCGCCGGTTCGGCGATGCCGAAGCTTGCGATATCATTGTTCGGAAACGTCCCGCCCTCGGAGGTGCGGTCGAAATAGAGCTGGCCGGGTATGGTGCAGGAGCGTTCTGGTTGCGGGGCGTTCTGGCCGACCGTGGGCGCGAACGTGTTGCTGGAGGTGCTTTCGCCCAGAGCGCTCAGCGCGGTCACCCGGTAGCTGTAGCTTTTCGCGGGGTCAGCTAATTCCACCACGAGACGTTCCGCGATCGCGGACCGGATCTTCGTTTCTGCCCCGCCGTCGACGCTGCGGTAGACGTTGTAGCCCGTAATGGTTCCGCCCGCTCCATCGGGGACCGGCCAGGTAAACGAAATGATCTGCGATGTGCGGTAGCCCTCGACCAAGGGCGCGGCCGGCGCTGCTGGCTCCACCGGATCGAACTGCGCGTACATGCGCCGCCCGCCAGACTGGCGCACGATGCCCCCAAGCTTGGCGAAGGTATTGGGTCCGCCTTCGGGGCAGCTCGCCGCGCAGCCGATCGAATTCGCAGCAATGACGCGGCCCTCCTTGTCGATCGTCGCGTCAATGAAGTCGTAATGGTTGCGTGGGTCGCCGGCGGGACCGATTCCAGCGAAAGCGCCCTGAATCGGATTGTCCGGCGTCGTGTTCGCCACAAACCAGGTGTTGCCGCCGTCGTAGGTGGTGGCGATGTACAAATACCAGACGCCGGGGAAATCCATTTCCTGGTAGTTGGTTTCGGGGCCGTTGTAAGGCGAACCGAAAAAGGCCACCGCCGCGCGGCCGGCATCCCCCGCGACTACCGCCGGGAACACCGCGTAGTTGACTCCAGCCAACGCGCCAACGTCTACGCTCGGGGCCCAGGTCACGCCGCGGTTGGCTGAGGTCGCCACGAAGAGGTGGTTGTTGTTCAGATTCTGGTAAGCGAGATAAACCTTGTTCGCCTTGTCCACTGCGGCGCCGGGATCCTTGGTGAGGAGCGAGCCAGTGCTGTCGGGCACCTTGCGGATGTTCCAGGTAATGCCCGCGTCCTCGGACACGACGACGTTTACAAAGCCGTTGCCGATCACCGGGGTATCGAGGCCGCACCCCTTATTCGGGACATAGACGGTGCCGTCCGGCGCGATTTGCGGATGGCCGTGCAAACCGACGCAGCGGCTGGTCACGGAATCGTAGATTGGGATGATCGGACCAAAGGTCAGGCCGCCGTCGTCGCTGCGCGAACAAAAGGCCGTGGCCACATCTTGTGAGCAGTAGTACATCGCGTTCGGGTAGGTCGGGTGCAGGATGAGCGAGCCAAGGCCGGTGGTCGGATACGGACCCACGCCCATGCCTTGGTGATCAGCGCCGCTGGCGAAGCCGCCACTGATGGTTGGCGCCCAGGTTTCTCCGTCATCGTCGCTGTAATCAGTGGTGGATTGGCCGCCGGTGAGCTGCATCGCCCAGACGCGGTTTGTCGTGGGATCGCCGAGCAGGATGGGGTCGAGAGTGACCTTGTTGCTGATGTTGGTCGGATTGTCCTTCGGCTCCCAAAGCGCTTTCGCCGGAGAAGTGGAGTCGTCGAATTTGACGCGCAGCACTTCCAACAACGCCTGGTAGAAAAGGCTGCCGGTTTGCGGACTCGCGTAGACCGTGGGTTCGCCGGCGAAGAGGCCCAGCGCGGCGGAAGGCGCGCCCGAAGCATCCGTCGGAATGTATTCCCGGAAGCGCGGCGCGATGCCGCTCGCGTTGCCGGGCGGAACTACCGGAACGGTCGCGGCCGAGGCTGGTCCGAGAAAGATTTTCCCGGTAAAGCTTTGCCCTGCCGGCAACGTGGTGCTGACCTGAACGACCAACTCGCGCGTTCCGCCTGCGGCCGGAATTTCCACCTGCTCAAAGTTCGTCGCGGTCTGCTTCGATTGCGCGATCGGGGTGCCTTGGGGAAAACTGGATCCCGGCCAACTCGTTGAATCCCACAGATACAGATCGAAGTCCGCCGCGGCAGTGTCCCATTCCACGCGCACGAAAACGCTCTGATTCGGATGCGTCGTCGCGTAGTCCGCCGGCAAGGTTACCGTCAGCCTGTAAACGTCGCACGGCACGAGCGGGAAAGAGGGATCAGGTTCGCACTCGCCGGGGATGCTGTTGCCGAAGGCGTTGGGAAAGAAAAAGGGCCCGGCGGTGTATTCCAGCGGGCCGGAGGAATCGGTCAGGGTGCCAGAGGGCGGCGTCGCCGCAAAACTGAGCATCGCCATCCAGACGGCGGCCGAGCCGAGAATGAAGGCAGCGAAAATGCGCGGATTAAACGCACCGGATTCCTGTGAGTTTCGTGTTTTCATAGGGCGACGAGCTTTCGTAGGCCCTGGGGGTCATCTCATCATTCGCGAACCACTGGCGTCTTGGCCGGGACAACCCGGCACATCTGCCACGTTGACCTCTGGAGACGGCACGCCCTCGTGCCGTGTTGCGCCGCGACGTTTGATGTCAACCGCCTGAGGGCAGGCTGGCTCAATTTCAGCTCTTCAGCGCCACCTTAAACGTGCGTCCAGTTTCGGCGGGACTTACTAGTGGGGTGAAAGGGAAGAAAGGGGCACACGGGATCCCTCGACTTCGCTCGGGATGACGAGCGCGTAATTACTCTTCCTTGCTCGTCGTCGCACATTTCGCGCCCTTATGTCGCAAGCGGAAGGCGGAATTCATCGGTCCTCAAATTAGTCTCTCGAAGGTTCGATGCACCGCACGGCGTACGGCGCGCTCGTGCCTATCTTCGATTTCAAAAGGTAGCGACATCAAACGCACGGCAAATGGAATCAGCGCGCTCTTCTCGTCAGGAAGTTGGATTGCACCGATATTGCCGCCGCTAATTTTTCGAAACGGCCAATAATCAAAAAGCCATTCCGGTCCATAGGCCGTCACCCAGCGGGAGGTCTGACTGTTCTTGCTCGCCTCGCGGCCCATCGTGCCCAACCGGGTATCATGTAACAGAATCCATCCTCCGGGCTTGATGTAGGGCGCAAGCCGGAGGAGATCGAGTAACGGCATTGGATGCCGGTGATCGGCGTCGATGAACACAAATTCGAGTTCATCACGTTCGGCCAGCTCGCTGACGATACTAGAATCGTGCGGGACGTGGAGGCGGATCATCGAGGCCAGTTCAGGAAATGATTCGCTGATCTCAAAACCGGTCGAGCGCGTCTCATCAATCACACACTTTGCGCTATTATCGATTGTATCGACCCTGGCCGCTCCTTCCTCTCCATGCTGCCGACGGAGAGTGGCGGCGATGATCGCCGCAGAAAAACCCCCGAGCGTCCCGATTTCAACCACGCCGGATGGAGCAAGAATACTGACGAAAGCGGTAAGAAAAAGACAATCGCTCACTCCAATCCTACCCTGATCTATTTGCCGATTCTCAATTCTTCGAAGGAATTCCACCTCGCTCGGCGGAGGAGCTTTGCCAGGGTGCGCCAGGATGGCGGCAAGATGGCTGTAAGATGATGGAAAGTCGGCCAATGAATTGATCTCGCAAATTTCAGGGGACGACGCGGGACACGGCGCTGAAAGAGAAGGATATAACAGCTGAAAGGTCTTTACCCGACTACGGGGGGCCGCTTTGGCAATGGCCAGGAGAAAAATGGTTAATCGTAGTTTCAGAATCCCGTCTCGGCTGATCGATGGACGAAAAAGAAACTTTCGCCCCGCCCGGCGAACCTTTCGCAGCCAGTCTCGCGGAGCTTGCAATACTTTCCTCATTAGACCGTTTGGCAGAATAGTGCAGCCGTTCGGAGCAGAGTCATATGTCGTGAGCGTCTCTCAGCGTTCGTTCGGACGATTCGAGACATTGAGATTTGGTTAGCGGGACGAATTAGGCGGTCAGCTTTTCAGCGCCACTTCGAATGGCGCCCCCGTTTTCGCCCGAACATCGTCTTCGGACACCCCGGGGTGCAGCTCAATCAGCACGAGACCGCCGCCCTCCTTCACCTCGAACACGCACAGGTCGGTGATGATGAGGTTGACCACGCCCAAGCCCGTGATCGGGAGCGTGCATTGTTTCAAAATCTTCGGACTGCCGTCCTTAGAGGTGTGCTCCATTACGGCGACAACGCGTTTGACGCCGGCGACCAAGTCCATCGCGCCGCCCGGGCCTTTGACCATCTTGCCGGGGATCATCCAATTCGCGATGTCGCCGCGGTCGGTGACCTCGAACGCGCCGAGAATCGCGAGATCGATATGGCCGCCGCGAATTTGGGCGAAGGAATCCGCGCTCGAGAAAAAGGCGGAGCCGGGCATCGTCGTGATGGTCTGCTTGCCGGCGTTAATCAGGTCCGGGTCTTCCTCGCCCGGGTTTGGGAACGGTCCGATGCCTAACAAGCCGTTCTCCGATTGGAGCGTCACGTTCATCCCTTCGGGGATATAGTTTGCGACCAGCGTTGGGATGCCGATGCCGAGATTAACGTAGTAGCCTTCGCGCAGTTCCTGGGCGGCGCGCTTCGCGAGCAGATCGCGCACAGTGGAGCCGGCCTTCGCCACCGCAGCGCCTTGCACGGTGCGGAACTCGATCCGCTTCTCGTAATTTTGCCCTTGAATGATGCGATCGACGTAGATACCGGGCGTGTGGACCTGATCAGGATCCAGCTCGCCGACTTCAACCAGCTCCTCGACTTCGGCGATGCAGATGTCGCCGCAGGTGGCGATCATCGGATTGAAGTTCCGCGAGGTCTTTCGATAGATGAGGTTCCCGGATTTGTCGCCCTTCCACGCCTTCACGAGCGAGACCTCGGCCCGGATGCCGGGCTCGAGGACATATTCCTGGTCGCCAAATTTCTTCGTTTCCTTGTCCTCGGTCAGTTTGGTTCCGAAGCCGGTGCGAGTGTAAAACCCCGGGATGCCCGCGCCGCCCGCGCGCAACCGCTCGGCCAGCGTGCCCTGCGGGATCAGCTCGAGCTCGAGCTCTCCCGCCAGCACCTGGCGTTCGAACTCCTTGTTCTCGCCGACGTAAGAAGCCATGACCTTCTTCACCTGCCGCGTCGTGAGCAACACGCCCATGCCGAATCCATCCACACCCGCGTTGTTGCCGACGATGGTGATGCCTTTCACGCCGCTGTCATGCAGGGCCGCGATCAGGTTCTCCGGGATGCCGCATAGCCCGAACCCGCCCGCGGCGATGGTCATGTTGTCGTGGAGCAGGCCGTCGAGAGCCGTCTTCGCGTCTGAGTAAACTTTGCTCATGTGGAGAGTGACTTAATCACGGATCAGGCGACTGAGCACGGATGAAAACCGAGTGGACTCGAAAGCGGCGGCCCTTCTGCTGGGGAGCGCAGGCTGGCAGCCTGCAGTAGTCGGCTGCCAGCCGACTACATCGAGGCCGTGCACCAAGGCCAAGTCGCACCCGAAGATGTTTCCGGCAGGCTGCCGGAAACTGCAGGCTGGCAGCCTGCGCTCCCCTTGCCGATCCTGATTTCACCGCCAGATTGCAGCTTCACTTTTTTATGACCCAACCCACTCTCGCGCATCAACTCGCCCATTTCGCCTGCTCCCTGAATTTCGAGGACCTCTCGAAAAACGTGGTCCACGAGGTGAAGCGACGGCTGGTGGACTCGCTGGGTTGCGCGCTTGGGGCGTGGAACGAAGAGCCGTGCACGATCGCGCGCAACGTCGTCTCGGATTTCTCAGCGAAACATGGCGCGACCGTTATCGGCACGTCGCACAAGGCGCCGCCGGACTGGGCCGCTTTCGCAAACGGCTGCTGCATTCGCTATTTCGATTACAACGACACCTATCTTTCGAAGGAGCCCGCGCATCCGAGCGATAACTTTTCCGCGGTGCTCGCCGTCGGCGAGGCGGTCGGCGCGGCCGGCAAGGAAATGATCCTGGCGACGGCGATCGCCTACGAAGTTCAATGCCGTCTGTGCGACGCCGCCAGCATTCGGGCGCAAGGCTGGGACCATCCGACCTATGGCGCGTTCTCGACCGCGTTGGCCTGCGCGAAGTTGATGAAGCTCGATCCCGAGCGGACGCGCCATGCCATCAATATCGCCGGCGTGCATTGCGCGGCCTTCCGGCAGGCGCGGGTGGGGGAGCTTTCGCACTGGAAAGGGGTCGCTTTCGCGAACGCGGCCAGGCTCGGAGTGTATGCGGCGTTGCTGGCCCGCGAAGGGATGACTGGTCCGGCGCCCATTTTTGAAGGCGCGATGGGATTTGAGAAAGAGCTGGGCGTTTCGTTAGGCAACGTGAAGGAAGTTTTCGACAAGTCGAAGGAAGCGATGCCGGGCGAAGGCCCGGCCTCGATGATCCTGAAGACGAGCATCAAGTATTGGCCGGCGGAATATCACAGCCAGAGCGCGATCGAAGCGGCGCTTTTCCTGCGGAACCAGATCGAGGACCTCGCGCAGGTGAAGACGATGGTGATCGAGAGCCACGACGCCTCGGTGGACATCATCGGGAGCGAACCGGAGAAATGGCATCCGCAACAGCGCGAGACGGCCGATCACAGTTTGCCTTACATCACGGCGGTGGCGTTGATCGACGGAGAGGTGACCGACAAGCAGTTCGCGCCGGAGCGGTTCACCGAAACGGGGATCGTCTCGTTTCTCCAAGGCGTAAAGGTGGAACGAAATGACGAGCTGACCGCGCTCTATGCCGAGGCGGTGGCGAACATCGTGCACGTCAACCTGGCCGACGGCCGCACCCTGACCAAGCGCGTCGATTATCCATTAGGCAACGCCAAGAACCGCCTGAAAGATTCCGAGGTGGAAGGGAAATTCCTGAACCTGGCCGCGCCAAAGATCGGCAAGGAAGCGGCCGACCGCGTGCTGAAAATTTGCTGGAAGTTCGATGAAGCGAGCGATGTTTCGGAGCTGATGAAGGTGCTGGAGATCTCAGCTTCATGACTTCGCCCGGCGCACGTTTACGCGAGTTGATGGGCAAGGGCTGCGTCGCGATGCCAGGCGTCTTCAATGCCGGCATGGGGCGGCTCGCCGAACGCGCGGGGTTTGACGCTCTTTACATCAGCGGCGCCGGTTTGTGCAACGCGACCGCGGGCCTGCCGGACATCGGCCTCCTGACTCTGACGGAAGTGGCACAGTTGGCCGGCTATGTCGCCCACGCGGTGAAGATTCCGTGCATCGTTGATGCCGACACGGGGTTTGGCGGAGCGGAGAATGCCGCGCGAACGATCCGGCAATTTCAACGCGCAGGACTGGCCGGTTGCCATATCGAAGACCAGGAATTTCCGAAGCGCTGCGGGCATCTCGCGGGGAAATCGCTGGTCGAAGCCGAGGAGATGAATGAGAAAATCGCGGCGGCTGCCGGCGCAAAACGGGACAAGGATTTCCTTCTGATCGCACGCACGGACGCGCGCGCGGTCGAGAGTTTCGCGAAGGCGGTGGAACGGGCGCAAAGCTACCTCGCAGCCGGCGCGGACGCCATCTTCCCAGAGGCGCTCCAAACCGAGCAGGAGTTCCGCGATTTCGCGAAGGAAGT
>DASQLH010000156.1:0-7650 GCA_035630155.1 Chthoniobacterales bacterium | reverse complement strand
CCGAGCGCGCCCAGCACCATCATGCCGATCTTGAGGGGATCGCGCTGGCGCTGCCGTTGTTCTGAGATCTCCTCGTGGAGGAGGTTGAGGTGGAGAGCCATGCGCGCGTCTTAGTTCCGCAGATATTCAAAGGCCGCGCCGCATGCGACGTTTAGCGAGACAAATTCGTTGGGCAACGCCTGCCGCTTGGCCGGAGGCAGCGCAACTTCGCAGGTTTCGAGCGGATCCCAGATTTCGCAGGGCAAGCCGAGCTCGTCGCTGAGCGTTTGCAGGATCGTTTCCGTGCGAGCGAGGCCGCCTGAGACAAAGATGCGGTGAATGTTCTGCTCGTGCTGGCCTTCGTAAAATCCAATCGAATTTCGGACCTCGGTCGCGAGGCGGGTGAGGGAGCTTCGGCAAATCTCGGCCATTCCGGCGTCGCCTTCCTGCATCATGAGCCGTGCGGCGTCCGCGTCGAGGGCGCCGTCAGCCGTCAGAGCCTGGGTGAGGGCTTTGCCGCCGTAATCGATGCTGCGCACCAGCACGAGTTCCTTTTTGCTGCCGATGAGGACGGTGCTTTGCAGGTGTCCCATGTCGAGGAGGAGAAAAGCGTCTCTCGCAAAAATCTCGGGGTAGGCGAACTCGAAAGCGTTAAACGAGCAGACCGGCGCCAGCTGCAGAATGTCCGCGGCGACGCGTGTTTTGGTGCAGGCCTCGGAAATTTGCTTCACTGTCGGGCGCAACATTCCGCCCACGAGATATTTCGTTTTGGCCACGCCATTTTGGGTGGCCGTGTCATGCGCGTCACCCGACCCATGGGTCCCGTTTCCGTTTGTGCCTTCAGTCACCGGGGCGCAGTCCAGGACGAAGTCCTTGCATTCCTGGTTCAGAACGGCGAGGCCGTTGAGGCGGAGGGCGTTGCGGAGCAGATCGATAGGCGTGTGCGGCTGCTCGATGATGCGGAGCAGCGATTCGGGGTCCGAAATGGCCATGGCGCAACCTTTGGCCCGCCCCCCGAGGTCTTTGAACAAAAGCTTGAGTTGCTGCGCAAGGTCCTCGGGGGTTTTGAGCTCCTCGGGGACTTCGCGCGAGGCGTAACTGGTCAGGACAAATCGGTCATCGCCCTTTCGCTGGAGTAGAACTCCTTTGAAAACGTGCTTTCCGAGGTCGATGCCAATAACAGAGTTGCCGCGCCGCGCCATGGTGGTGTCCTCCATATAGCGGGAAGCGTGCCGACAGCCCCGGTTTTCTGCCCGCGCCAAACCCGTATTCGCACGAGGCGAAAGCGACAAAAAGCGCCCGTCAGCTGGCCACCGCCGCGCGATAACCGAAGAACCCGCGGTCCTTGATAATCCTGGCGACTTCCGGCGGGACCATCCCTTCCCACGCCGGATCGCCGGACTGCAATTTCGCCAGCGCTTCCGGCGGATGAATGCGGAGGTAATCCGGGTTGTAATCGGTGATTTCCTGGATGAACTCGTTCTCGATCAGATATTGGAAGAGCGACCGCAAATTCGGCGCGACCTGGAGCTTCTGCGCCATCACCAATTCACCGGTCTCCTCGTCGATCATCGGATAGACGTAAAGTTTCAGGCCGCTCTTGAACATCCGGCCGAGCGCTTCAAGGATGCCGCCCTCGAGGTTCAGGTAATATTTCTCATCAAAAATTTCCAGGAGACTCGGCACGCCCATGACGAGCCCGATCATCCGGTTCGTGTAGCGCGACAGATAAGACGCGAGCCGGAAATACTCGCCGAATTTTGAGATGATCACCGTGCGGCCGAGCACTCCCAGAATGTCCACGCGCGCGAGGAAATCGGCATGGTTCAGCTGGCCTTCGGAAAGCAGATTCTCCAGCGTCATTTCCATCAGGACCACAAGGTCCGCCTCGGAGTGCCCGGACTGTTTCAGAAATGCCGTGCGCGCGCCGTTGAGCATGTCGTTGGTCGCAAACGTCACTGGCCGAAAGCTGCCGCGCTCGACCAGGATTGCCTTTTTGTAGAGAATGTCCGCGGGCTGCACCATCTCGCCGTCGGCCGTGAAAATGACGGCATCAGTCAGCCCCTGGCTAACGAGTTGCAGGCTCATCAAGCGATCATCGACACCGGCGTAGGCGGGGCCGGAGAATTTGATCAGATCCACCTGCATGCGGTCCGCCGCCAGGTTCTCCTGGAGCGAGGCGATTAACTTCTCCGGCTGGCGATGATAGAACGCCCCGTAAAGAAGGTTCACCCCAAGGATGCCGAGCGCTTCCTGCTGGTCGACATTCGATTCATCGAGCATCCGGACGTGGATGATGATCTGGCTTGGTTCACCGCGCGGCTGCTCCTGGAAACGCACGCCCAGCCAGCCGTGCGATTCGTTGTGCTGCTTGAAACTGCGCGCCGCCACCGTGTCCGCAAAAACGAAGAACGTGCGCAGGTTGCCCAGCTTTTCATCCAACCGCTCGATCAGAAGATTGTGTTCGTGATTGAGCATCGTCTGGAGACGGTTGCGGCTCACGTAGCGATCGGCCGGGCCGTAAATCGCGTCGCTGAAAGTCATATCGTAGGCCGACATGGTCTTGGCGACCGTGCCCGCCGCGCCGCCGACGTGAAAAAAACGGCGCGCCACCTCCTGGCCCGCGCCGATCTCGGCAAAGGTGCCGTATTTTTTCGCGTCGAGATTTATTTGGAACGCTTTTTTGTCCGTCCCGAGATCCATCTCCGCCTTCATCTGAGCTCAAGATGCGGGACATTCGCCGGCTGCACAACCGGCGCTCGGAACGGCTACAGCCGGACGCGCTCGACGGCCCTGGCTGGGATCCAGCCGCGCTGCTCATTGGGCAAGGCGGCGTAAACCCATTCGCCTCGCTCACTCAAGACCTTGATCTCGCTGCCCGGCGGCAGCGTCAGCACGCTGCTCGCACTGTCCGCCGTGGCCACGCGCGCTTCGATATCTTTTCCTGTCACGATCGCGAGGGCGCGTCCCTGCGCTCCATTCTCGAGCGTGTAAAGCGCGAAGATGAACAGGACGCAGCCTGCCGTCGCAAACGCAATCATCGCCAGCCGCCCCGCGGAACGCCGTGGCGAAAAGAACAAGCGCGTTACGCCAAACAGAACGAACCAGAACGCAATCGCCGCCGCCACGGCGTATTGGGTTGGAGTGGCCATCGCCACGTATAGTTCCATTCCATTTTTCCTGAGCTCGAGCGCGCGTGCTTCGTCGCGCGCGAGTCGGAGATTTGCCGACGCTTCCGGATGGTGCGGATCCAGCGCCCGTGCGCGCTCGTAATTCAGGATCGCTTTCCCAAAATCTCCCACCCGGAACCAGGCGTTCCCCAGGTTGTAAAACAAATTGGCGTTCCAGCGCCCGGCCTCCACGAAACCTTGGTATCCATCGACGGCTTCCTGAAATCGACCCTCGCTGTAAGCCTGATTGGCCTTAGCGAACGTCGCGTCGTCCGCGGCTTGCAGCGTTGCGGCGCTGACGAACAGCAACGCCACGACCATCGTCCCCATCCATAAACGAATTTGTGTCTTCATGCCCGCAGGTTCTCGATTAGATCAAGGACTTCGTTCCGGGTCTCCGCGGGAAGCAGCCGAATCCCGTTATGACCACCGCTGTAGCGAGCTTCATCACTCTTCTCGAACAATCGGCGAAGCCGGTTGCGCGTGATCTCGTCTGTCCCGAAAGCAGACGCCGCCGTCTCGGCATCCACTGAATTCGGATCGACGTCTTTTGCCAAGGCCGTCTTCAACTGCACCGTGCGGGAAGCGTTCGAAAAATATTCCTGCGGCGAGACATCCTCCCGGCGCAAACTCCGCTGCAGCGCTGCCGCCTCATGCTGTAATGCCTCGCGTCGCCGGGCGTCGCGATTATCCAGATGCGCCTGTCGAATTTTCCAGCCGACAAAGCCGAGCAGCGCGAGAAGCGGTATCAACTGCGCCAGCCAAAACGTCCGGCGTGCGAAGACTGGCGTAAAGGACTTCGGCTCGGCCGGAAGCTCCGTGAGCTGATGCAGGATTTCCTGCGGCGCCGCAGTTGGCGCAGCCGATCCAGGCGCGGCGGCGGGAGCTTGCGTCGTCGCCGGAGCGGGCGCCACTGTCGGGGCCGCACCGCCTTCGATTCGCACCGGGATTGGCTCGCCGCGCAGCGTCACATACTGCTCTTTCGCCGGATCGAAAAAGGTGAAGAGCTGGACCGGGATTTTGTCCTTGCGCTCATTCGCGCTCAGAACCGTTTCGAAACTTTTCGTGCCGCTGATTCCCACGTCGTCGTCCGGCTTGAAGTCAGACGACGGCGGATACTTGTGCCAGCCCCGATCATCTTCGAAGGCGGGCGCCGTCACCCGGTCGAAATTTCCACGCCCGGTGATGGTCGCGGTCACCGTCAACGGGTCGCCGACCTGGGCGCTTTTCGGCTTTACGTCCGTCATCATCGTGAAATTGCCCACCGCGCCTCCGAAGTCCGGGGGCGCGCCGGGCGGCAACGACTTTACCTCCAGAGTCGCCGACTCGCTCTTGAGCTTCAGCTCCTGCGGTGTGCTCGGCGCGAACATCGGATCGCGAAAAAATTGATCCATGAACGGGTCGTTCATATCGAACAGGTCGCGCGGAGTGTTCGAGTTGCGCGACGCCGTGCGCGGGATACGCACAACTGGATTTGCCTGCACCGGCCCGATCTCGATCTTCCCGCTCCGCGCCGGCGAAAGCGCAGTCTTGAAGGTGAACGTCTGATACGTCTTTCCGTTGATCGTCTCGATCGTCTGCCGCGGCTCGCGCATTTTTTGCGCGGTGAATCCCTGGCCGGTGATTTCCACGCCGTTGCCGAGCGTCTCGACCGGCGTGCGCACATTGAAACCGACCCGCACCACCGCGGGGATCATCTCGCCCACGTACGCATTCGTCTTGCTCAGGATCAGCTCGATGAAGGCGATCTTGCTTGGATCGATCGCCGCCGCGGAGCGATTCGATCGAGGCGTTCGTGCGCTGGAGGAATCCGCCACATGCAATATGAGCTCCGGCGTTCGCAAGGCACTGCCGGCCGCCTCGATCGTCTGTGACGGGATCTTGAACGTGCCCGCCTTGAGAGGCATGACCGTGTAATTGTACATGAAACTGTAGGTGAATTGAAAATTGCGCCCCTCCAGCAACTGCGATTGGCCCGTGTAGCGGATCTCAAGGCCTTCGGCGGATATTTCGCCAGGCGGTCGCGCGCTGGCTGATCCGGTCACTTTTATTTGCAATTGCACCGGTTGCCCGACCACCGTGCTCGAATTATCCAGGACAGCCGTCACGGTCGGGGTCGCTGCCACCGAATCGTTCGCGCCGAAAAAGCAGCAGGCCATTCCGACGAGGAGCGGCCAGGCGATAGTTCGCCGAAGTGAAAATGAGCGCGTCTGAAACATGGTGTCGGAGCGGTTCCTACCAATCCTTATAGACAGGCCGCGCAGCCTTGCGTTCATCAAGTTGCACTCGCTTCTCTTCGTCCTTCATCGATTGCAAGAGCATCTGCGCCTGCTTCTCGCTCATCTGACCTTCCTTTTCCGGTTCGGCCTGAACGAGCTCTCCATTTTGCGGCGGCTCGCCGGGTTTGTCTCCCTCTGCTCCCTTTACTTCACCCGACAATTTTTTCTGCGGAGACGCGCCGGGGCTGGGCGAAGGTGAGCCGTCTGGTTGCTGACCTTCTCCCTCGCCGGGCGACGGGGAAGGGGATTGCTTGCCCTCATCGGAGGGCGAAGGTGAAGGCGACGCGTTCTCCTCGCCTTTCGAGGGCGGCTGTTGGTCGTCTTTCTTGTCGCCACTGCTCCCCTTATCGGCGGAAGGCGAAGGAGAGGCGCCCGGCTGGTCCTGTTGCTCGTTTTCGCCCGGTGAAGGGGAAGGTGTCTGTCCGGGTTTGGGATCCTGCTTTTCGTCCTTCTTCTCCTGTTTCTGCTGGTCGTTGCCTCCGGATTGATCCTGTTGCTGCTGCTGTTGATCCTGATCGCTTTTCTGCTGGTCTTTCTCTTGCTGGTCCTTCTGTTGATCTTTTTGCTGCTGCTTCTGGTCCTGTTGTTTCTTGTCCTTCTGAGATTCAGGCGGCGGTGTCGGTTGTTTCTTTGGATTCTGCTTCAGCCGCTCGATCTTCTTCTTCACCTCTTCCAGGTTAGCCTTCGCTCGTTCGTCATTTGGGTTCAGCTTGATCGCCTCTTCATAGTGGGATTGCGCATTGTGCAAATCCCCAAGCGCCTTCTCGTTTGTCTCGGCCCGGTCCCCTCGCTCCTCCAGGGTTCGGCCGATATTATAATGACTTTTTTGCTGCAGCGTTTTGTCCTTGGAAAGCAACGACTGGCTGAACCATTCCAGGGCCTTGTTGAAATCTCCCATCTTGTACACAGCCGCGCCTGCATCGAACTGAATCTTGTCGGCTGCGTGCGTATTCGGGTGCTCCTTTAAGGTTTTCTCGAATTGCTGGTACGCTTCGCTGTAGTTCTCATTGCGGTAAGCATCGAGACCCGGCCCCGCGCCCAACGAAGAAGCCGCCAACGACACGAGCAGCGCGGCGGTCGCGAGCGCTGGCTTGGGCGCCATGGCGGGCTGCGAACTCACCCGCACACGTTTGCGCTCCCGAATTAGAAAGGACGCCGTCAAAGCGAGGAGCGCCGCCCCCAGGGGCCACTGATACCGTTCGATCGGCCGTCGCGACAACCGGTCGTCAATGTCTCCCGCCTGCATCTTGGCCAGGCCTTCCTCAAACAAGCGCTTCATCGTCCGGGGCCCATCTTCGAGGTGGATATAAAATCCTCCCGTGGCTTCCGCGATTTCCTTCAAGCGTTTCTCGTCCAGCTTCGATTTCACCACCTGCCCGTTGCTGTCTTTGACGAAGCCCGTCCCGCCGCCTTCACCGCTTATCGGAATTAGCGAGCCTTCCGGCGTCCCCACGCCCACCGTGAAAATCCGCACGCCCGCGTCCGCGGCCGCCTTCGCGGTCTTCATCGCATCGCCGTGCAATTCCTCGCCATCGGTGAAAATGATCAACGCCCGGTTTCCGATCGCGCTCTTGCCGAATGTCAGCACCGCCAAATCGATCGCTGCCGAAATATTCGAGCCGCCTTCCGGAATGGTGCTCGTGTCGAGGTCGTTGATCGACTCCACGGCCGCGCTGTAATCGATCGTGAGCGGAGCCTGGAGAAAAGCGCGGCCGGCAAACGCGACAAGCCCGACGCGATCTCCCTGCAATTCGTGAAGAAGATCTTGCGTGGCCAGCTTCACCCGCTGGAGGCGGCTCGGCGGCACGTCGTTTGAAAGCATGCTGCGCGAAGTATCGACCGCGAAAATCAAGTCGAGGCCCTTCCGTTTCACGTCTTCGTAGACATAACCCCAACGCGGTTTGGCCAGCGCCGTGACGGCCAGCGCAAGTCCCAGTAACACCAGCGTGAATCGCAGCTTGCGCCGGCGCCAATCCACCGTCCGCGCGAGATTGGGCAGCAAACGTTCCGACACGAATTCGCGCAAGCGCAACGCCGCGCGCCGCTCCCCCCGCGCGAATAGCACTGCAAGAAGCGGGATTGCGAGCAAAGCCCAGAACCAGGATGGCGCCCCGAAATTCATTTCTTTGGAGACGGCCTGCCCTCAGGCCGTTGTCGGTGGCGTTGTTGCAAGAGTTTCACGGCAGCTTTTTCCAAATCGTCTGCGACAAGAGCAACTGCGC
>DASQLH010000155.1:0-7520 GCA_035630155.1 Chthoniobacterales bacterium | reverse complement strand
CACTTGGGGGCGCACTGGCTTCGACTCGTAGTTTGAAGCGCAGGCGGCATGTCGAGGATGGTTCGTTGGCCTCGTTAAAATCCGGACCAAAAAAAATAAACGCAGATCACCAAGATCTCGCTCTCGCGGCTTAATTGACCGTGATGTTTCCAGTCGAACGCCTGCTACGGCTGGAAACATGGACAGCAGGCTAATCGTCCGGCGGAGTGACCGCGCCGGGCGGTGAAGGATTTCGTGGACGCTCGGGGGCCGGCAGTGTGCCGGCGCAACGTTCGGCCCCTTAAAACTTACCACCGGATAAGCATGTAGAAGCTTGCGTAGATAGCTTCGAGGACAGGGGTTCAACTCCCCTCGCCTCCACTCTTTCCGACTGTAGCGCTTGTCGTCATGACAGGCAGCTCCCCAAGGGGGACTAACCCTTTGAGCGGGTCTCTTGGCGTCCTCAGGCTTCAGCTCACGCCGAGCCCCGGCCTCCGCAAGGCTTGTATTCGGGTGCCGATCATCCTCGCGTTGCCTTTTTGGCGGCCAAATCGGCTATTCAGAACGCGTAATTGCGTGGCCAGAGGCTGGCACGCGCGTTGCTATAGTAATTATAGTCAGACTAACAACTATAGAACCGCCGCCATGAAAAAGACCCTTCTCCTCGCCAGCCTCTTCCTCTCAGTTGCCGCTTCTTCGGCCTTCGCCGATGCGCTGCTCTTCACGGTCGACGCTACCCCCTACGATCGGCAGATGACCCGCATTCGCCCAGTTTTGACGGCCCCGACCCGTGCCGCCAGTAATCAGGTCTCCCTGGACACCGTGAACCAATGGATGACCGATCTTCGCTCGATTCCCTACGGCTTCACCATGGTTTGGAAGACTCCCGCTGAAGCCCAGTCGGGCGAACCAGCGGATTGCAAAGCGAAAGCCGTCGCTCTTTACGAAAAGATGAACGCGAACGGCGCCACGAACGTCCGGTTGGTCATCGGCAAGCGGACGGCCGCCAGCCGCCAGACGCATGCCTGGCTCGCTTGGGAAAACCAGGGCGCCACTTACGTTCTCGATCCGACTTTTCATTGGACCGCCTGCACCTCAAATAAAGTCGGCAAAAGGAATTACCAGCCCCTCTACGCCTACGCGGGGCACAAGAAATTCCGCGCGGCCTCGGCCCTCGTCGCTCAGAACTAGTTTCCTGGATTTCATCTGACACATCGAGAGCGGTCCTCCCTGAGAGGCCGCTCTCTTTGCATTTCGAGGGGATCTTGCCCTTCCATCGCCGATTGCGCTTGCAGCGTGCGCAGTTGATCATGTTCTGCTTCCCGCTGCCGGATGAAAATTGCGCTTGTTCTTATTTCCTGTCTGCTGGCGTCCTGCGCCAGCCTGCCATCCGGAGGAAGAGATTCTCTGGCTGGCGAATGGAGATATGCCGACAACGTCCAGAGCTGCCGTTACCATTTCAGGAAGGATGGCCGTTTCACCGGCGAGGTAAAGTTGCGGGCGAAGCTCGTGTCCAAATTCACCGGCACTTGGGCCGTCGAAGGGGATCGTTTGCTGTACACGTATCTCGGCGACGAACTGGGTCGGATCCCGGCTGGGGCGACTGACCGCGACCGCCTGCTCAGCGTCGAAAAAGACTCATTTTTGATAGAAGCCGCGGACGGCAGCCGGCGCCGGTATTTGCGAATTCGCTAACCTCAGAGGCCGTTTTCCCTCGGAAACCCTTGTTATTCCCGGCCCGAGCGAAGATAAAGCTTCCCTATAAAGCAGGATTGGTGCTATAAAAAACACCAATAGCCATAATTGTTCGTAGTTCATAGTCCCCGCGGTCGCCTCGAATATGAAAAAAAGTTTATCCCGACTCAGTTGCCTTGGATCCACGCTCCTCCTGTTGTTTTTTGCCACGGGATGCCAGCAACGCGTGGTCCTCACTCCGGGCGAAAACGACCTCGTCGTCCTTAACGGCTGCGTTATCTCGGCCGTCAATTACTTGGCCGTGGTCAAGACCCAAAACACCCTGGACCGGAACTTCTGGGCCAAGATCCTTCTGGTTCGGTTCGAAAACCATCCGGCCGGTCACGCTTACTGCGTTTGGGAAACCGAAGGCAACATCTATGGGTACGATCGCAATTCGGGCGCCTTTCCCATTCCAGTTTACACCCGGGACCCGCGTTCGATCGCCATCGTTCTTGCGCAGGAGCTGTCCAAGATCCTGAACGAACCGTTGGCGGTGAGCCAGGCAGAGTTTGTGAATTCCAATGAAGCCCCGCTCTACAGCTTCTCTTCGCTCGAGCCGGCGGCGCCTTCTTCGCCGATCGCCTTGTTCGTCCAGATTCCGCCGCTGACAAAACCCTGACCGCTCGCGCTTCCTGTCGGAAAAAAAAGCGCGATCGTTTAGGATCGCGCTGCGAAAGCCAAAGGAACGTTACGTGACTTTATATTTTAGTGAGTGACTTCCTGGCTCGCGCTTCTCTTTAAGCAGCGGCCATGCCAGCAGCCGCGCTCACTGTCGAGCGCGCCGCGAACACGTAAAACCCTTCGGACGATGCAATCCGATTCGTCTACGGGTCAACAGCCTGAGAACGCCGTGGGCATTCCGCCAAATCTGTGATTGCATCAGCGAGACCATCCAATGCCGATCTCGCGGAATTGCTTTCGCGAAAGGCGGAAAGCAGTGAAGGAATTCTCATTCGCGCTTTCCGGCGAGCGGCCCGCAGCGCCTTTCTCTGGCCAGAACATGCGGCGGATTTGGCTGCTTCAGGACGGCCGCTGACCGAACTGCATGGCGTCGGACCGTTCATTGCCGAGCAGCTGCGTGCCTGGATTGAGAAGCCACCGTTCGATGAAATGAAGCCTCCGCCGCTCCGGCGCGATTTTCTCACGCGCGCAGACGCCCGCGCGATCCTCGTCAAGAATCCGGAATGGAGCGAGAGACTTCGAGGCGACCTCCAGATGCATACCCAATGGAGCGATGGCTCGGCCAGCATTCTGGAAATGGCACAGGCCGCGAAGGAGCGGGGGTATGAGTACATTGCGATCACGGATCATTCCAAAGGACTGAAGATCGCCGGGGGGATCGACGAAAAGGCGCTGGCCAGGCAAGCGCTTGAGATCGCGGAGGCAAACGCGGCCATGCGCCAACACGGCGTCACCGTTCTGCGCTCGATCGAGATGAATCTCAATCCGCGCGGCGAAGGCGACATGGACCGGAAATCACTCGCCCGGCTCGACTTTGTTCTCGGTGGTTTCCACTCCGCCTTGCGCACGAAGGAGGATCAGACCGAGCGATATCTTGCCGCGCTGCGAAATCCGGACGTCCAGATTCTTGGTCATCCGCGCGGGCGCGTTTACAATTACCGAATTGGACTGAAGGCGGATTGGACCCGCGTTTTCGCAGAAGCAGCCAGGCTCGATAAAGCGGTCGAAATCGACAGCTATCCGGACCGCCAGGACCTCAACCTCTCGCTCCTCAAGGTCGCGCGCAAAGCGGGAGTGCGGATTTCGCTGGGCACCGATTCGCACCACGCTCACCAACTGGATTTCATCGAGCTGGGCTTGGCTGCGGCGCTAAAAGCGCGGATTCCCGCCGATCGCATCGTGAACTTCATGGACCTCGCGGCCCTGAAACTGTGGGTAAGAAAACTGCGGAGGCGGCCGGCCTGATTCCTATTTCTTTGCCTCCGCGCCCCAAGCTTTTTCGAGAAAGCTGGCCCGTCCCGAGCCGACATGGTACCTTTCGTAATCCGCCGCATTCTTGAGGTAATATTTTTGGTGGTATTCCTCCGCCGGATAGAAAGGTTGCGCGGCCAAAATCTCGGTTACGATCGGCTTGGAGAATTTGCCTGATTTGGCCAGCTTCTCTTTCGAAGCTTCCGCAGCCTTCTTTTCCTCCTCGTTGCCGTAGAAGATCGCGGCCTGGTAGCTCAGCCCAATGTCATGGAATTGGCCGTCCGCCTGGGTCGGATTGATGTGCCGCCAAAAAATGTCGAGCAATTGATCGTAGGAAATTTGGGCCGGATCGTAGGTGACCTCGATCACCTCGCGGTGTTTCGTGCGATGCGCGGAAACCTTTTCGTAGTTCGCGTCCTCGGCGCTTCCACCCGAATAACCGACAACGGTTTTCACCACGCCCCTGGCCTTATCGTAAGGCGGTTGCATGCACCAAAAACAGCCTCCGGCGAAAATTGCGGTCCTCGTTGCCGCCGGGGTCGGCTCGGCGGCGCGACTGACTTGATGGCCGATCAGAACGCCCAGCGCGAGAATTAACGAAAGGAAATATTTTCTCATCCGGTGGAGGCAGTTTATTGAATTCTCATGGCCACCGCTCCATCCACCATAGCAGCCAAGGCGGAACTCATCCCTGAGAATTATTTCGCGCCGCTGGATTTCGAAGCCATCTACGGCAACCGGGCACCGCTAGAGGTCGATCTTGGGTGTGGCGATGGATTGTTTCTCGCGGCGGCTGCGGCAGCGAATCCGGCCAGAAATTTTCTCGGAATTGAACGGATGCCAGGACGCGTCCGAAGCACGAGTCGAAAAATCGAGGCCGGTGGTCTCGCCAACGCCCGGATTCTGGAGCTGGAAATTTGGTACAGCGTTCGGCACCTGCTGCCGGCAGCTTCCGTGGCGGTTTTTCATCTTATGTTTCCCGATCCGTGGCCGAAGCGGCGTCATTCCCTACGGCGAGTCGTCACGGAAGATTTTCTGGTGGCTCTCCATCGCGCGTTAGCTCCGAATGGGTTGCTGCGAATTGCCACCGACGAAACCGATTACTTTCGGGAAATCGAACGTCTGGCCGACCGTGCGCTCGGTTTTACCAGGGTCCCGGATCAGGAGACGCCGGTATCAGTGAGCACCTTCGAAAAGCGATTCCGGCAGGATGGTCAGGAGATTCACCGGCTGGTGCTTCGAAAAGTTTCACCATCCAAAAACGGGACTGCTTCCCAATGATCGTCGAAGAACCTCACGCTGACCGCGCCGGTTTTGTCCTGGCGTAGAAGTGTGATTCTGCGCTGCTTCACCATCTCCGCCCAGTCCTCCTTGATGCGCTGATTCTCGGCCGGCTCGCGCGCGGTCGCGATGATCGCCTGTGGCTGGACCGCATCCAGAAACTCTGCTGAACCGGACGTGCCGGAGTGATGCTGGCCTTTAATGAGAAGATCGCTCCGCAGGTCGGCGTCCCGAGCGAGCAACGCCCGCTCGGTCGATTCACCGCTGTCGGACATCAGAAGAACGCGCGTGTTCCCCGGCAGGATGAGTTGCACGACCAATGCCTGATCGTCAGCAATCCGGCCGCGGAAATCCTGCGGAGGAAAGAAAACGCGAGCGGTCATGCTTTTGGAGATGGGGAATTCGTCGCCGGCAACCACCAGCTTGCGAGGAATCGAACGTTCCGCCCCTTCCTTAATGAGCCGGCGATGGACAATTGAGCGGTCTGGGGCAGGGGAATCGACCAACAGCCGCGGACGAAAAGCATGCATGACCGCGGCCCCGCCTCCGATATGGGTCGCGTCGCCGTGACTCAGCGCGAGTCCATCGAGGCGGTTGACGCCGCGCGACCGAAGATAGCTGCGCAACACGCGCTTGAAATCCCGTTCGGCGCCCGGATCGAAAAGCCAGTCCCTTCCGGCGCTTCGGATATGCACGGCGGCGCCTTCGTTGAGATCGAGCACCGTGATTTCGGCGTGAGCGCCATCCGGCCAGCGCGGTCGCTCGAGATACATATGACTGGCCGGCGCGCGGGCGAAAAGTTGAACGGCGCCGAGGATCAGCCAGGCGAGGCTCCAGTTCGCGTTGTTGAAAATGACGGTGAGCGCCGAAGCGAATGGCGCCAGGAGCAGTGAGACCAGGCCCACCGCCAGGACGAGAAATGCGAGTGGGACGACGACCAGATTGGCCAGCAACGAAACTGGCGTGATCAAATGAAAATAGGGGAGAATTAGGAACGCGGAGCCGATCCAGGCGGCGAGGGAAACGGAAAGGCCGCGCGCGACCGCATGCCACGCGCGCTCCGATAATCTTGGAACATGGCCGAGCAAACTTCGCGGCAGGAAAGGGTCCGGTTCCCACCACCGAACGAGGAGGCGGTAAAGCCGGTCGGCTAATAGGATGATGGCCAGAACGACGGCAAAGGAGAGTTGGAATCCGGTCGAGAAAATCTGGTTTGTGTCCCAGCAAAGAACGAGAAACGCCGCGGCGGCCACGCTGTTTATCAGCAGAACTTTGCGCTCGACGAAAAACCCGCCGAGCAGGATCGCGCCCATCAGCGCGGCGCGGACGCTTGAAGTATTGAGTCCGGTGATGGCGGCGTAAAAGAAGAGCGCCGGGATGATCAGCGCAATCGCCCAGCGTCTGGGAATCCGCGCCGCGACCGCGATGATCCAAAGCAGCTGCGCGACAATGGCGACGTTCAATCCCGAGACCGCGAAGAGATGGAGCGTTCCCGTTTGCTGAAATTGCTCCTCGATCTCATCAGGCGTTTCGTCTCGCGCGCCGAGCACCATCCCGCTGATGAGGCCGTGAATTTCCGGGGAATCTTCCAAGCCGCGCGACAACGCGCTTTGCATCCATTTGCGTGATTGCTGGGCCGCGCGCCAGATCGGGTTGCCGCCAGCCTGGCTGAGGACGCGGCCATTTTCCGCGTAGCGGACCAGCAGTCCGTGATAAACATCCTGCCGCGCCAGATACGAACGCATGTCGAACTCGCCCGGATTCCGCGGCGGCGCGATCCGCTCGGCTACTCCGAAAAGTCGCAGCTGATTTCCGAATTTCGCCTGGCCGCGCCAACGCGCAGTGATCGTCGCGTTCGTCGCGAGCACACGCCCGTCCTGGTCGATCGAGTCGAGGCGCAACAGAAAGGAGGACAATCCTCGCGCCGATATTTTAGGTTCGCTCACGACCGATCCAACGGCGGTCACTGGTCGAGGCTCGCTGTCGAGTTGACGAGCGAGCCGGACGCCTGGCGCGTCGGTTATCCGCATGCTGTGGAGTAGAAAAAACGCGCCGGCCACGAGTACATAAACGGCGGTCGAATTGCGCAAGAGGAAGGCGACTCCCGCGCAAATTGCGAAGGCAATGAGACCGCTCGGTGTTGAACCTGGCTGCCAATCCGCGACCAGGATTCCGACACTTGCCGCGATTGCCAGGCCGATGAACGGCTGGCGGGGCCATGCACTGGAGGGCTTCACTGTTCCGGGGGGATGTTGGCTAAGCGGCGGCGTTCAACGCCGCGAAAGGTTTTGATTCACCCTCTCAAGCTTATATGCTTGCTCTCCAGTGCCGATCCCTTTTTCGAAAAAAAGCCGGAGGAACGTCGTTCGCCAGGCCACGGAGAACGGCGCTGAAAACAAGCGCTCCACCCGCGTCCGCCTGAAGCCGAGCCCCGATTGGCACAAGCGCAATTTCCTCACGGAAGTCCTCATCCCGTCGCTCTTCACCAAGCGTTCCGGGGACCGCGTCCGCCCGTTCTTTCCCAAGATCCGCGAAGGCGAGATCGGCATCACCTGGATCGGGCACGCGTCGTTCCTGATTCAAACGCACGA
>DASQLH010000154.1:0-12971 GCA_035630155.1 Chthoniobacterales bacterium | reverse complement strand
TGTTCCTGCCGATCTTCAAACTCAACGAAGTGGTTTCGCAGAGCAAAACGTAGTTTTCGCAGAGCAAAAGCTAAGGAGAAGCCTCGCTCATGTGTGGGAGGAGTGGATCGCAAGGTCCACTCCTTTCGCGTTTCTACTCCTCAATCTTGCCCTTGATGGCAATCGAATCCAAGGCCGTCGATCACGAGCTGGCCGCAGGAAGAGACCGTCCACAGGCGGACACGATTTACGAGGTTGCTGAGGTGACGCTCTCCACCTTCGCGTACATCTCGCGATAGATTCGCTCAATCGCCGCGGTGGGATCCTCCAGCATCATGTTCTCCTTTATGACGCTGGCGTAGATCGCGAACGAAAACGGCGAAACAACCGGCAGCTCCAGCAGTCTCCACTCGAAATCCTGGACCTCATCGAGGAACCGATACGCACTCTTCGCGTCGAGAAACGTATGCGTCGCCTGACGATACGCTTCCACTAGCAGGGGATGACCCGGTTCGTGTTGCTCGAGTACGCGGAAGAGCACCTCGGCGCTCCAGCTCAATTGCCTTTGCTTCCGCTTTTTCCCGGGAAGATTGCGCGGCACCATCAGGCCGGTCTGCGCGACGCCGCGAAACTGCCACTTCACCAGCTCCGATCCGCGCAAGGCCGTCGCCAGGTCGCCCTCCGCGTTCGCGCTTTCGAAACATTGCCGCAACTCCTCCAGCGGAAGTTCCTGAAATCGCCGCAAGGTCAGCAGGAACCCGTAATCATCGATCGTGGCGAGTGCGTTGCCGCCGATCCGATTCTTAACCCGCAACGCGACGATCCGCGACAACGCGTCATTCGCGCTTCGCCCGATCAGCGAATGGAAAAAATAATGCGCGTGATTGCCCTCGCGGTAGAGCTCGATCAGCATCTTCCGGCCAATCGGAATGTCCGAGATGCTGAGCTGCGCCCGGAACAATTCCACGATCGCCTGCGCGTTCGCGATCGAGATCTCGTAGCGCTCGACCAGCCAATCCGCGATCGCGGCATCGTCGTCCCCACCGCGCACTTCCCGTTCCAATTCTGTGCGCAACTGCCGCACCGCACGCGCCACTCCGGAAGTGAGCGGCATCTTCGCGGCGTTCCAGCGTGGGATCGTCGGGAGATGCCCGTCCGCGCGTTCCACGTACGCCTCCTGCACCCCGGTATCGATGAGTCGAACGGTGCGCCCGCCGAGAACAAACAGGTCGCCGATCTGGAGTTGTTTGATGAAATTTTCCTCGACCGAACCGAGCCGGCGACGCCGCAGGAGCACATCAATAAAGCCCTCCGAATGAATCGTGCCGATGTTGACCAGGAACTCGCGGGCGATCCGCGGATGCGCCAGGGAGATGAGGCCCTCTTCAACGCGAATTTTTCCGAACTCGCCCGCATACTGTTTTTCCAGGGAAGCGCCGCCGCCTTCCAAGTATTGGAGAATGCGATCGAATTCCTCGCGGCTTAGATCGCGAAAAGGATAAGCGCTCCGGATCAGCGCAAACGTTTCCTCCACCGTGACCGGCGACACGGCCGCCAATCCGACAATATGCTGCGCCACCACGTCGTACGGCTTTTCCTGCAGCTTGATCGGATCCAACGCGCGCTCGCGGACGAGCTTCGCGGTCACAGTCGCTTCCACGAGGTCGTTGATGTTCGTCGCGACGAGCACGCCATGGCTGCTGCGATCGAGCGAATGCCCGGAACGCCCGATGCGCTGGATCGCGCGCGAGACGCCTTTTGGCGTGGCGACCATCACCACCAGATCGACCGCGCCGATATCAATCCCCATTTCCAGGCTCGTCGAGCAAACGACCGCGCGCAGCTCGCCATTCTTCAAGCGATCTTCCACCTCGAGCCGCACGCTCCGATCGAGTGACGCGTGATGAATCTCGATCTGATCCGCGAGATCCGGTAGCAATTCCTTCAATCGCAATCCCACTTGCTCCGCGGCCGACCGCACGTTGGTAAACACGAGCACCGATTGCCGCATGCGGATCAGCTCAGCCAATTCCGCGTAAAGCCGCACGCCGGTGTATCCCGCGGGCGGATACGGTTTCCGCCGAATCGGGGAAAAAACTTCCACGAGCGATTTCTTTTCCGTCTGCGCTTCAGCGATGCGACACTCGCGTCCTTCGCCCACAAGAAACCGCGCCAGCAAGTCGAGCGGCGCCGCCGTAGCGGAAAGTCCAATGCGGCAAATAGTGTCGCCGCCCTTCCTGTAGCCGCGGCCCTGTGGGCCGCGCGAGATCGATGTCGCTACATTCTCAACGCCCCTTGGCTCTTTACGCGTTGTCCCCGAGTCGCCCGCAGGGCGACTGCTACAGAGATTTTGCCTGCAGAGTCGTTCCAGCCGTTCGAGCGAAAGCGTCAGATCCGCGCCCCGCTTGTTGCCGGCGAACGAATGCAATTCATCGACGATGACGAACTCGCATTCGCCGAGATGTGCCGCGTAGCTTTCCTGCGCCAGCATCACCGCCAGGCTTTCCGGCGTCGTGATGAGAATATGCGCCGCGCGCTGGCGGAACTTCACGCGCTCCGCGCTCGGCGTGTCGCCCGTGCGCAAATGGAGGCGCACGATTTTTTCAAGCCCCATCCCCACGATCGGCGCTCGCACGTTTTTCTCGATGTCATAAGCGAGCGCCCGCAACGGCGAGACATAGATGCATTGCACGCTCGAGGTCAGGGTGCCTGCGTCCAGCTTCCTGAGCAGCGTGTCGAAAATCCCCAGGAACCCTGCCAGCGTTTTCCCGCTCCCGGTCGGCGAAGTGAGCAGGATCGATTCACGATCCAGGATCGCCGGCACAGCCAGCAACTGCGCATGGGTGAAACCTGGATACGTCGACTCAAACCAAGTTTTTAGCCGTGGATGCAGACGTTTCGTCAGCGCATCCGGTCTTGCTGCGAGCTGGCGTCTCGCTTCCTTCTCGGTCTTCCCCATTGCGTGCTTAATCTGCCACGCAGCCTATGAGCAACGCAAAGGACGGTTGCCCAGCCGAAGACCCGGCCGGCCATGCGCCCGCCCTACAATGTTACCAGCAGGAGCCTTCTAGCGCGCGTAGAACGGAATCGACCAAATGAAGTCTAACGGCTGATAACCGGTCATTTGACCGGCTGGGATCGGCCCGCCGCCTCCCTTGATCTGGACATCGCTAAAAGGGAAAAACAAGGCGGGGTTCTTGGGATTAGCGGAGGCTGTCGCGTGACAAGTGTGACAGGAAATGTTCCATGTCTTCCACTGGGCGGGTCCGGCATTGGTCGGCAGGAAATTAAAAGGTTCCATCTGCGTATTACCGAGCACGATTTTCTTATTCTTGGCGTCCGAAAATCGAATCTGCGTACCGTTGCATTTGTAGTTAGCGAATGGGGATTGTCCCAGGCCGGCCTGGGTGAGCAAGGCCATCGCGTCCGCCGGCGGGAGCGCGTCCTTGTAGGTCAGCAGGCCCTGGGCATTCGCCAGGCCGGGGTTGCCCTTGAATTCAAACGTCGTCCAGAACCAGCTCGGGTCCTCGGAGGAAAATGGATCCGCCGTCGCCGGTTTGACCTTCGCCATGATATGGATGCCCAGAAGACTATAAGTGCCGGTCGAACCCGTGAACTGATACGCTCCATCGGTCTTGCCGGGAACCCAGGACGCTTTGATCTCGACCGCCCCGATCGGGAGGTCGGCTTTTGGATTGGGTGAAGCGAGGAATTTCTTCACCCCCGCTTGGGACTGCAAACCGTTTTGGGTGATGTAGGTGTAGGAATCCAGGTTCCGCGTCACTTCTTCACCACCCCCGCTGGGCGGCAGGCTGAACAGATGAACTGCCTTCGTTTTCCCTTGGATTTTCACGGTTTTGGGAGCTTGCAGATGCGGACGCGTGCGCACCTTCGCCTCCGCTTTGAACAGGGCCACGGCCGGACTGAATGTGTCGTCGTTGCTGGGCCACATCTCCCATTGCGCTACGGTCTGGCCCTGGTTTTGCACTGGTTGGTTCACCCGCGCGAAGAGCATCCAGGCGACATTCGATTGGTCTTTGATCGTGTCGCTGGTCGCTTGTTTGGCAAATTCCGTGGCGAAATCCTTGTCCGACATTGTCCACCAATCCGCAGCGAGGCTGCGATCGGGAGTGAGCGCTAAGAGCGTGAAGAGCACGAGGGTGTAGATGATGGCTTTCATTACGCGAGGGGTTTGGTTGCGGCGGGGATTCGGGGTGGTTGGGGTCGTGGAAGGAGGGGAGGGGGAATTCCGGCGCTGCCGGCGAAGCCCTAGTGCACGCTTTTAAGATCCGTTAGACAAGACAATTCGGGCCCTTTTCAGCCCCCTCTCATCTGTGCCTGGCCTCTTGAATTAGGCCTCCGGCGTTCGGCGTTTGCTTACGATTCTTCTTCCGGAACACCGTGTTGCTCTTCGAAACACGATCCAAAGCTCTTCAAATCCACCGGTTCCCGGGGCTGCGCGCCTTTCGGCCCCGCTCTGAGATATTGGACAGGCCACGCGATCGGTTGCTCCAGTTCCCGGGCGGCGTGCAATGGCCAATATGGATTCCGCAAAAACTCGCGAGCTATGATGACCGCATCCGCCTGCTCCGTCCGAATGATGTGCTCCGCCTGGACCGGCGAAGTGATCATTCCCACCGCTCCCGTCAAGATTCCGGCTTCGCGGCGAATCCGCTCGGCGAAAGCTGTCTGATAACCGGGCCCGACCGGAATTTTCGCGTGGGGCACGTTCCCGCCGGAAGAACAATCGATGAGATCCACCCCCATCTGCTTCAACTCGCCGGCGAGCTTGACCGACTCCTCAATATTCCACCCGCCCTCCACCCAGTCCGTCGTCGAGATGCGCACAAAGAGCGGCAATTCCTTCGGCCACGTCGATCGCACCGCCGCCACCACTTCACGGCAAAGTCGCGTCCGATTCTCGAACGAACCGCCATACTCGTCTTCCCGGTTGTTGCTCAGCGGCGACAGAAATTCGTGAATCAGGTAACCGTGCGCCGCATGGATCTCCACGACGCGGAACCCAGCCTGGCAAGCCCGGCGCGCCGCCGCCGCAAATGCAGCGCCCACTTCCTGGATGCCCTCAAGCGTCAACGCCTGTGGCATCGGATAAGTCTCCGAGAACGGCAGCGCGCTCGGCGCGACGACCTTCTTCCAGCCTCCTTCGCTTTCCGGAACTGCATCGTGACCTTCCCAAGGCCGGCTCGTGCTCGCCTTGCGTCCCGCATGGGCGAGCTGCATCCCCGCGACGCTCCCTTGCTCGTGAATGAACCCAACGATCTTCGCTAGCATCTCGATGTGCCCGTCGTCCCAGATGCCAAGGTCCTGCGGACTGATCCGTCCCTCGGGAAGGACGGCCGTTGCCTCCGTGAGGACCAGCCCCGCGCCACCCACCGCGCGACTGCCCAGATGAACGAGATGCCAATCGTTCGCGTATCCGTTCTCACTCGAATATTGGCACATCGGCGACACGAACACCCGATTGGCGAACGTCAGCCCTCGAATCGCGAGCGGATCAAACAGGCCGGGCATGGTTCGAAGTTAAAAGGGCAGAGACGGGAGGCATCCCGCCGCTTACGATGCGGTCGCGGAAAGCTGCTGATCGCCCTCTACAGCTCCGCGTGCGGGCGGTGAGAGCAAGTCGAGGTGAAGAGCGTACGACTGCCCAATTCCATGCGTGTACTTATCGGGAGAGCAGAAGCCTTGTGGCGTCGGGTAAACGACCTGAACGTCGGAAATGAAGGAGCGAAAGATCCCGACAGCAACGCTTTGCATCTTGCTTCCGGTCGGCGAAACGACCAATCGCTCGTTAAGTGAGTATTTTTGATAGAGCCTCAACAAGTTTTCCAGCGTCTCTCGATAGTCCAGCGTGCTAGTTGCGCATAATTCGGCGTCACGGATTCGATGGATGCCGTTGATTTCGGCGATCAATTCACGCCTCCATCGATTCGCAAAGTTGGGCGGTATTCCTTCGATTAGCGAGAGCCTTGACGGCTGAATTTCGTTCTGTAATGCTGTGAGGTGGTGGGCATCAAGTGAAGGGAACGCGATCAACCGCGTCTGGGCAGCGGCAGGTGCGATAGAGCCGAGTTCCGGTAGGATTGTTATTTCGAACACTCCTGACGAGAGGAATAGAATCGACAATGTTGGGTCGGCCGCGGAGCGGGCGAGTTCGGCGTTCGCGTGAGATTCCGACGGTGGATATTCACACGCTTCTGTATAGGCGACCGTACAATCAAAGAAGCCCTGCTGCCGCGTGCCAAGAGCTACCAAAATTTGGACGATTAGTAACCGAGACATGGCAGACACGTCGACAAACACGCGTCCTCGGCAGGTAGATAGTATTTCCATCAATCGAATTCCGAATCCTTGCGGATTCTGCCGGTCGTAATCTATCCCAACGACGTTGGCGCCACGGCAAATATCGGCGACGGCGTCGTTCTTGTTCTCATGAACAGCCGGTTGATACCGCACCAGTAGAACGTTCAGCCTTGATTGGTGTGATATGGCATCGCGAAGTACCGCGAGGGCGCGGTCCTCGAAACCACCACACAGGATTAGCCAGTCATCCTGTTGGAGGCGGAATTCGTTTACGGGTTCCAGGCTTGGTTTGCGCAATCGCACAAGAACCTCGTCCGGAGTCTCAATTTTTAGGTTCACCGTCCTTCGCAAGTTTCAGGAGCATCTGGCTGTCCCTGGCAGCCAACTCCTTGTCATATTTACGGGCATCTTCGACGCTCTTCAACCGCAGCGTCTGCTCGAACGATTTCGGATTCAGCAAAAATATTTCGAATTGGTGTGGCTCGATTTCGATTGAGTCGCGAGTGCTAAACGTCAAATTAAAGTGGGGAATGAGAAAGCGCCTTAAGAACAGACGAGGAACAACGTTGCCCCGGCGGCTTTTCCCCCGGAAATCTTCAATAAAGACTGAATACCGAAGCAATTCGTCGTAAAGCGCTCGAGCGTCGTCCGAAAGTTCAAACATTTCATATGGCTCGATGCGCGTGGCCTGTTTCGGAGGCGAGCCTTTCTCGTTCTTTGAATCGAGAAACTTAAGATGTGATTGGGCAGTGTTTCCGAAGGCCTCAACGATTGAGACGAGTTGTTCCCCACATTGAGGAATGCCGCGTAAGTTCTTCAGGAAGCTGCCCGCCGCGCTGCGAATCGATTGATTCTGAATCGTCTCGGCAATTAGAGTTCCATGTAATTCTTGCGTGCCACCAGAAAGGCGGACCATGTCACCCACCAGGCCGATCACATAATGGATATCTCCGCTGCAAAGTTTCCCGAGAATTTCTTTTCCCCATAAAGGAGGTTTTTCGCCTTCCCGGATTTGCCGTGCGAGGTCGTTGTTATTCTGCTTCGAATTGCTCCCGACAAGTTGCTCGAGTTCCTTCACGGGAAATTGGGTCGCTCCAAAACGTCTCCGGAATACGTCTTCGACGAAAGTCAGCTTCGGTTCGACTTCCGAATGGAGATAGATGAGACCAAGATTCAGAAGCACGAACTCGCGATTCTCCACGTAGTTCTTGTCATCGATGTCGTACCGAGCAAAGGAAACGGGACTTTCGGTCGAAAGCTTGAAGAAACATATCGAAGTCCGCTGCATGAACATGCGGTTCAGACTCGCCTGCAGAGCCTTCGTCACTTTTGGCGAGGAGTAGTCGTCGATAAAAAAGTAAATCGGCCTATCTCGCAGAAAAGGGAACGACCCACGCAACGCTTCGCATGCGCGGTGTAATAGATCGGGCCCGAAGGACCGTCCAATCTTCCGCTCAGGGTCGATACCGAACCGCTGACGCTCAATTGCTTTTGATCGTTCTCGATTGAGTCGACCCACTATTGCCTTGAATGTCGCATAGCCGGGGACCTGCGGAACATTGATTCCAAGCGCCGACCATAAAGCCTGCGCCGTCCTCAGCTCAGCACGACTGAATTCCTCCGCGAAATACTTTCGAGACCAGCGCTCGAGAGAGTCCAGCAGGCGGGCGAGCAACGTCGAAATGACGAAGTGCAGCGGGACATCAACCAGCTCACCCCGAGAAGGCGCTACATAACGCGGGAAAGCAAAATACAGATCGTCACATCTGTAATAGATGCCCACGTGACGAACTGCATCGGGCTCGGCTTCCCCGACGCGCATCTTCTGATCTAGGCTAAGGCTTCGGAACACCGTGGTCTTTCCGCAACCGCGCGGACCGGTGAGAACGACGTTGTTTTGACTCTCGATCTCAGCCAGTCCGAGAAATCTATCAGAGTATAAAGCACGCAGGAGAACTGGTGCCTCACCGATTTGCTCGCAACTCTGAAAATCGAAGGGCGTGACGAGTTGCGCAGTTTCTTGCGCGGTGCGTTCGAATTCGAGATCGAGATCTTGGATACGCGTGAGCAACTCTCGCGGGCGCCGCGCAATCGGATCGAGCGTCAGGTCCGATTCAACAAGGTGGCGCTCGACGAAATTGTGCCTGAGGAAATTGAAGACGAACTTGTCGCGTGGCGAGCAGGCTTGGTAGTTCACGGCCCTCAGGAGCTGAGCGAGCGTGTCGGCAAGCTGAAGATAGTCGTCTTTGAAACGCGGTTCGCTGGTCGCCTCTGCGACGCCGAAGTCTGTCACACGAAAAACAAAGCGAGGTCCAAGTAAGTCGTAGGACGAACGGTCCTCGACGAGAATGTTGCCGGGATGAAGATCGCCGTGAACAACGCCGCGGACGCTCATCTCATTGAACAAGTTCAACATGGTGGCCAACCACTCAGCGATAAAAGGTATTGATATTTCCTCAGGAAATTCGTTGATGAATTTTCGGAGCGTGCGGCCTTCAACAAACTCTGAGATTAGAACGATGCACGTAATGCTCGTCGTGCCATCCTTTAACGGCACATTCAGCCACTCGCGGATATCCTCGAACTTCACGACCGTGGCGCTTCGCAGGGCGTCCGCTTTGTGAACCTCGTTGCGCCACAGCTCCTCGCCGTTTGGACCATGTTGCAGATTGCCGCGAGGGATCAGCTTGCACGCGACGTCTTTTCGAAGTGTCTCGGAGCGCCCCCGAAAGACGTGGCCATCATTGCCGCTATCAATCAATTCCGTCAGCGTGACATCCGGGCGAGTCGGGATTGTTCGACCGGGGAAATATGCAGGATCGGGAAGGTTCTGCCGCACGCTAGTTCCGTTGAAAGATCAGGAAATGTTCTGTCTTAACTCCCTGACACGTCCGACGGCTGCGCCGCACGTCAGGGATCTTGTCAGAGATGATTGTTCGTAATCGCAAAGAACAGGCGTGCTCTGTCATAATTTCTCGCACGACTTGTGATGGATGTGCATCGAAGCTGCGACGGACAGTATCGCCGACCACGAGAACGCAGTAGCCACGCGGTCTAAGCCCAGCCTCTACTTTCTTTGCCAAACTAATAGTCGCGGTTACGAAGGCGTCACGTCGGCGCGTTGTTAAGGTATCCGTGGGTTGATCGACAGTCGGCTCAATAAACCAGAGGCGAAGACGGTTGTCCCGTCCGTAGTCTAACGCATTCATATAGGGCGGGCTCGTAATCACCGAATCAAATAATCTGGGGAGATCGATCCCCCCCACGTCACATTGCATGAATTTGTTGCCACGTGTTTCAGGCATCACGAATCGCTTAAAAGTTCGCTCGACCTTAGCGAGGAGGCGTGGTCGAAGTTCTCGGTATTCGTACATCTCGGGAAAGGTAGTACGAGGGTACTTTGCCCCGCGCAGATAGGGAACCAGATGGCTGCTCGGGTAAGACAGAAAGCCGGGTCGTTGGTGGTGGAGAATACCGAGGAAACACGCCATGAGGAACTCATTACCGGGGCGGCGGGCTACCTCCGCAAAGCGGAGGGCTTCCAAGAGCGAGCGAGGATGGAAGAATCTGCGCACCCATTTTGGAACCGTCCGCAAATCAGGTTTCGGCAACATCTCCGCCTCAATTATTGCGCGTTCGCTTGCACTGATCGCTGATCGAAGTGACTTCGGAGGATGTAGTTTAGCGCATGACAGAATGCGTGAATAAGGACTGATGTCCGAGCAGAACACGCGACGTCCGCGTATTGCCGCTTCGAGGGGGATTGTACCCGCTCCAGCGAACGGATCGACTATCAACTCACCGCGCCGTGAATATCGCTCCAGCAGTTCGCCTGCGATACTGCTCTTGATCTTGCCTATGTAGGGCGACAGCTGGTGAAGTGTGCATTCAGATTGAGCGCACGCTTCGAGCCACTTCGTTGGTGCGCGCGAGACGCGAACGCTGCTGTTCACAGTTGCTTGCATTAAAGCGTTTCGTTCGAAAGGGACGTTATTCCGCCACGGGAGTTCTCGTTGGTTGGGCAAATCGAACCCTGAACGAGTTTGAGAAAAAACACTACTTCTTCCTTTCAGGGGGTCAGGTATCCAAGATTCACCCCTCCGGGTTCACGGGGAGTGTCTGTTTTCAGGCATTCGGGGACGCGGGCGAGGGGGCACAGCTGGAAACGAGAATGGGAGGGTTACGGATGCTAAACGGTGAGGGGGAGCGCCTCGTGGTCGGCTAAGTCCGACGTCTTCGCTGGCAAGAATGACGATGCGCGAATGTAAATTGCTGGTTGATCACGTTGCCGTAAATTGCCGGTTCGATTTCAGCCATAAAACACAAACCATCGTGCGACGGAGCGCCCGATCCGCCTAACCTTCCCAAACGATATGAGCACCAAGAAAATTGCCCTGATCACCGGCGCCAACAAAGGCATCGGTTTGGAAACAGCTCGTCAACTCGCGGTACAAGGCGTCACGGTCCTGGCCGGCGCGCGCGATGAGGCCAAGGCCAGCCAGGCGGCTGCCGAGTTGCGCAAGGAGGATCTCGACGTTCACGGGATCGTCATCGACGTGAACGATGAGGGCAGCATCCAAAAGGCCGCCGACCGGATCGAGCGCGATTACGGACGCCTCGACATCCTGGTGAACAACGCGGGGGTGATGTTGGATGATCGGGAGAAGAAGCCGAGCGAGCAGTCGCTCAAGGCTTGGCGCAAGACGTTCGAGACGAATTTATTCGGATTGGTCGCGACGACGCAGGCGTTGCTCCCGGTTCTGCGCAAGAGCGAGGCTGGGCGAATCGTGAATCTTTCCAGCATTCTCGCCTCGAACACTCTCCACGCGACGCCGGGCTCGCCGATCTACGATGCGAAAACGCCCGCTTACGATGCGTCCAAAACGGCGGTGAACGCTTACACCGTGCACCTCGCCTGGGAGTTGAAGGACACCCCGATCAAAGTGAACGCCGCGCATCCCGGCTGGGTGAAGACAGAAATGGGAGGGGAAGGCGCGATGATGGAGATCGAGGAGGGCGCGAAAACGAGTGTCGCCCTCGCGACCATCGGGCCGGACGGCCCGAACGGCGGTTTCCTGCACATGGGCGAGACACTGCCCTGGTGAGGAATGCCGAACGCTGAGAAGTTCGAAGCGCGAAATCCGAAAGAAATTCAAATCTTCGAATGACAGAATGACGAAGACGGACGCTCGTTTCGAATTTTCTTCCTCGAACATTCGGACATTGTTTCGAGCTTCGCGCTTCGGATTTCCTCCTCGTTTGCAGGGCGACCGCTCCGGTTGCCAGCGAGAATGGAGGATTGAGGATCGCGAATGGCGAACAGCCAACGGGCGCGCTTCGGAGCCGGGCAGGCAGACCAGAAGATGGCGCCCGTCCTCAACTTGATTCTCGACATCTGAGGGGCGTTGGAATTCACTGGGCTCAACCTCAACCCCACTTACTTATGGCAAACGTCCCTCTCCCCAAGCGAAACGCTGACGGCAGCTACACAACTCCCCCGGCCGGAATGGCGATCGATGCCGACGGGGCCAACGGCCAAACCGGAGGCGTGCCGGTCTATGCCCCCAAAGGCTTCACGCCCGCGCCGCTCGACTTTCTCGCCAATGCTGGCGGACCGAGCAATTGGTTTGGCGTCGTGACGGACAACAACCAGTCCAATGGAAAGCCGATAAAGCAGAAGGCGGGGGACCCGGCTCCGGGCGCATTCGTCAGCGCGACAAGTTATCGCTGGCCGCAACGGGCGCGTTTCGACCCGCTGGCTTACGTGGATGCGGCGAGCGTGCCCTACATCGTCCTGCCATCGCACTGGCGCGCTCTGGCGGTTGGCGTTGTCCTCGGCTGCAAGGCCACGGTCGAGGATACGGAAACGGGCAAGATCCTGGAAGCTGCCGGCGTGCTGGACTTCGGCCCGAGAGCGAAGCTCGGCGAAGCCTCCATGGCGTGCGCGGAGTTCTTCGGGATTCCGTCCAGCCCGAAGGACGGCGGCACGGGCAAGAAACGGTTTATCTACACGTTTTTTCCGGGCGTCCCCGCCGTAATCAACGGCGTGACGTATCAGCTCCAGCCGATGTAAGGTGTGGAGCCGAGGCTCGTGGAGCAGCTCAGGCGGGAATGCCAAGCTGATCGTTGCGGTGAGGACTGAAGCGCTCGTCTAACTTTTTCGCCTTTGCCCGTAATCGCCCTGAGCGATTCCGCGTATGGACAGATCTTCGTCGAGGTCGGGCCAATGAAGTCCGAAGGGCGAAAGCTCAATGTTGCCCAACTGGGCTGGAGTAGCGCCGGCGAGACGCGGATTCTCAGAGGCCGGAAAACGAAGCTCGGCGCCACTTTGCAGGACCACAAAAATAAAGCCGTCACGAAATCCAGCTGAACGAGGTGCGTCAATCATAGGGCAGGAGCTAAAATCGGAATTTGCTGTACGTCTCGTGCGTGCCGATCCAGAACCAGTAAAACTCCCCATTCCGTTCCCGGGCGAGCGGGCGGTAGCTGCGACCGATCTCGACGGTGTGGGCGCCGCCTTTTTTCTTGAACCTAATGAGGGATGGTGGGGGTTGGCTTTGAAGAGGGTGAAGTTCTTGTCGGCGAGTTTTTGGACGTGCCTGGGCAGCTCGTCATAACATTTCCAGAAGGAAGCCAGCGCGTGAGACTTCACGGCATCGGCTTAAACTTCC
>DASQLH010000153.1:0-14376 GCA_035630155.1 Chthoniobacterales bacterium | reverse complement strand
CGAGCTCGAGATAATCTTGCGCAGCTCGATCTCGTCCTCCGCCGTGGCCGGGCCGATTTCGTAATGCTCCGGCAGCTCGTTGGGAAATGGGGGAAGCTGGGTCAGGTCCCAGCTAAATCGAATCCAGTTGCTCAAATTCATACGGTCGGTCGCTAGTATCGTGCGGGGAATTGGGGCCGCAACTACGCGTTCCGAAGAATGATCGCGCGAGAAAGTTGTCGCGCGCGCAAATTTTTCGCCACGACCGCCAACGGCCTGAGGGCAGGCCGTCTCCAAAAACCGGAGAGGGAGGCTATATCGCCTGGACGGCCTTGAGCGTTTCGTGAAACGAGCCGTAAAGCTCGCGATACTGGGCGACGCCGCGGCGCAAGACGGGCTTGAAATTCGCCAGGTCCGCAATGTTCACGATCTGATCGACGCTCTGCACAAACGCGCTCATCGCGTCGTTGGTTGGGAAGCGATGGCTGAGAAGGACGAGGAAATGCTGGCGGCGCTCGGCGCCAGGGCGTTTTACCATCGCGCGCAGGATCGGATTGTTCTGGGGCGTGGAGCCTTTGAAGTTCTCGTAAACGACCACCACGTTGTAGCTGTAGGTTTTCAGCTTTAGGAGCACGTCTTCCTCGAACAATCCGAGGTGCACCTTGTAGGTCATGTCGATCAACTGCGGCACCACCATCTTCTGGTATTGCTGATGATCGACGCAAACCAGCGCTGTGTTGTCGCCGAGATCGAAAAAAGATGAGTCTTGGGTTTCCATGGCTTAACGGAAGGCGTTGACGGGAAGGTCGAGGCGCAGACCCGAGTCGAGATCGTTGTCCACGCCGCGCGCTTTTTGGATCAGGTCGATGCCGCGCCCGACCCGGCCTTTGCGGCTCGCGAACAATCTCGCGGTTTCTTCCGTGATGTGATCGCTCTCGTAGGCGTTCAAGATCGATTGGTCGAACGTCATCCAGCCGAACGGCGAACTCGCCTCGATGATCTCGTAGAAATTCCGGTGCTCGCCTTCGCCGATGGCGATCGTTTCGCGCGTGCGAAGGTTGTTGCCGACGATCTCGGTGAGCAATTGCCGGCCGCCGCCCACTTTCGGCGCGAGGCGCTGGCTGACGATGTAACGCATGGTGTCGGCGAGGCGAATTCGCAGCTGTTGCTCTTCGCCGAGGGAGAAGAGACCGAGGATACGATTGATGGCCTGGCCGGCGTCCACAGTGTGCAGGGTGCTCAAAACGAGATGTCCGGTTTCGGCGGCCATGAGCGCCACTTCCACCGTCGCCCGGTCGCGCATTTCGCCGACCAGAATCACTTTAGGGGCCTGCCGGAGCGCAGCCCGCAAACCGTTTGGATAATTGTTAAAATCGTGGCCAAGCTCGCGTTGGTTGAACGTCGCTCGCTTGGTCGGATGGACGAACTCGATCGGATCTTCCAGGGTGACGATATGCACCGGCTGCATCTCGTTGATCTCGTTAAGCAACGCCGCCAGCGTCGTCGTCTTCCCGCTTCCCGTTGCGCCCGTGACCAGGACCAGGCCGGTTTTTTCCTTGGCGATCTCTGAAAAAATGTTGGGCAACCCAAGGGTTTGGATCGTGGGAATCTCGCCCTCGAGCTTCCGCAGGACGATGGAGAAGTGTCCCTGCTGCCGGAAAATGTTCACGCGGAAGCGCGCCTGGTCGCTCAAGGAGTAGCTGCAATCGCACGAGCCGCCGGTGAGGTAATCGTAAATTAGCCGCCGGTTTCCCTGCATCAGGGTGAGCGCGATTTGCTCGGTTTGATAGGGCGTCAGCGCTTCGATCGGCGGGTCGACGAAGACCGGCTTCAGTTCGCCGTAATCTTCGACCTGCATCGGATGGCCTACAGAAAAATTGAGGTCGGAAATGCCGTCGTAGGTCTGCAGCATCGCGGACAGGATTTTGTCGAGATCGGGAATTCTCATCGCTTGGCTCTATTCTTCCGCGCCATCCATGGGCGGCTCCTTGAGGAAGGGACGGAATTTCTTTTTGTCGATCGCCTTGTCGTAGGCTTCCTCGGGCGAAATCCGGGCGTGGCGGAGATGCTCCATGATCGCGTCGTCGAGCGGCTGGTTGCCCTTCTTTTTGCCAACTTGAATCATGCCCGGGATCTGGTGCGTCTTGCCTTCGCGAACGAGGTTCGCGATTGCCATGTCGACGACGAGAATCTCGAGGGCGGCGACGCGTCCGGGTTTGTCGATCCGCTTGAAAAGATTTTGCGCAATCACGCCCTTGAGCGATTCGGCCAGGGTTGCACGGATCTGGTTTTGTTGATTGGTCGGGAAAACGTCGATGATTCGGTCGACCGCTTTCGACGCGCTGGAAGTATGCAGCGTCCCGAAAACCAGGTGGCCGGTGGCGGCAGCGGTGAGGGCCAGCTCGATCGTTTCCAAGTCGCGCATTTCACCGACGAGCAGGATGTCCGGATCCTCGCGCAACGCGCCGCGCAGGGCGGCGGCGAACGAGCGAGTGTGCACGCCCACTTCGCGATGCTGCACCAGGCAGTTTTGGCTGCGATGCACAAATTCAATAGGGTCCTCGACCGTGATGATGTGGTCGTGCCGCTGCAGGTTCGCATAATCCATCATCGCGGCCAGCGTGGTGGATTTACCGGAGCCGGTCGGACCGGTCACCAGAACGAGCCCCTTTTTCAGCATCGGAAATTTCTTCAAGACCGGCGGAAGCGCCAGGTCTTCGACGGTCAGGACGGTGGACGGGATGAGACGGAAGACCGCGGAGATGCCGTATTTTTGCTGGAAGAAATTCGCGCGATATCGCGCCATGCCGGGCACTTCGTAACCGAAGTCGATATCGGAAGTTTCCTCGAAGATCTTGATCTTACCTTCGGGAGCGATTTCGTAGACCATCGCTTTCAGTTCGTCGTTTTGGAGCGGCGGATAATCGACGCGGACGAGCTCACCGTTGATCCGGAGCATTGGCGGGTTGTTGGTGGCGAGATGAAGGTCGGATGCCTTCTGCTCGCCCATCAGTTTGAAGAATGAATCGATACGGGCCATGAGCGCGGCCATTTAAAGCTAAATCGATGCCACCGGGCGGTGGATTCACCGTGCGAAAGCACCTGTGATGGAGGGCGTTTCCTCCGCGTTTCGTTACTGTCCCGACCGGGCCGCGTCCAGGGTCGAACGCACTTGCTCGAGCAATTTCTCGCGCGTGTAAGGCTTCGGGATGAACCCCTTGAGGCCCTGCGCCAGCATGTTTCCGAGCTTGCTTTGCTCGGCGAAGCCACTGCTCAAAACCACGGCTACATCCGGGTTTATCCCGCGCAGCTCATCGAAAACCGCGTCGCCATCCATCACGGGGAGGAAGAAATCGAGAATGACGAGGCCGATCTGCTTGCCGATTTGCTGGTAAATCTTGAGGGCTTCAAAGCCGTCGCGGGCGAGGATGACGCGGTAGCCTTCATCTGTGAGCATGGTGGAAGCGAGCTCGGAGATCTCGACTTCATCGTCCACCAGAAGGATAAGTTCACGATTGCCTTTCGGGTTGAGGACGCTGATGTCCGCCGGAATCGGGGCGGACCTGAGCGGTGCTTTCTTGCTTTCGGCAGCGGCCGCCTTGGTGCGCGCGGCTGGTTTCTCCGCTGTCGCGCGGGCTTTGGGCGCGGCGGCCGGTTCCGCGGAATCGCGGACGACTTTGAATTCCGGAGGCCGGGAGGGATCGGGCTTCTTTGGTTTCGGGGCGCTTCCTTCGAGGATCCGGGAAGTTACCCTGTCGAAGAGAGATTGCGCCGTCTTCGTGGCGAGCTCCACGCGTTCGCCGAGCATCTCGATGTAATTGTATTCGCCCTTGTGCTGCCGCGCCAAATCCGCGTAACGCGAGATCTGTTGCAGCATCGAGTTAAGCTCTGTGGAAGTGGTGGCGATCCACTTCAAGTCCTCGTGATCTAACATAGGGGAACCGATCTCAGGTTTGATCGCGATCGTTCAAGCAGGCCCAGAAAACACATCCAAGAACGGCAAAAACAGCGATCGCAAAAGAACCAATGGTGAGCATGAAGGAGACGAATTAATCCAGCACGGTTCATGCCTCTTACGAGGCTCTTAGTCAACACTGAATCAACCGTTTGCCACGCACCTTCAGTCCAAAAAAATCATGGAGCACGCGCCGATAAGCGCGGCGTTTCATCGACGGCAACCAGGTGAGGTCGAACTCTTCCGGACGAATCCAGCGCGCCTGGCGAAACTCACCATTGGCCGCCGCGGTGTTGATCAGCCTCTTCGGCCCGCGCAAACGCAGGAGAAAATAATGGTGGGCCTGGCCGCGGAATCCCTTCTTCGACAGGCAGGCCGGGAAGCGATATCGATACGGGCCGCGCACAGCGGAGATGCTGTACGAGCTTCGCGGGAGCGATATTTCCTCGAGGACCTCCCGCGCCAGAGCCGCGGCGGGCGTCTCCCCGGATTCAAGGCCGCCTTGCGGAAACTGCCACGCGCCAGGTGTGTCGGAGCGTTCGCAGATCAGGATGCGTCCCGCGTGATCCTGCAAGATGGCGGCGACTGCCGGGCGATAAACCATTAGCTATTCTAACACAGGGCGTTCCGCCTACCGGTGGCGGCGCGTGTCCCGGCACACTATCGTTCCCAATGCCGATAAGTTTCCGGAACGGAGTTTACGCTGGGCTGCTCATTGCGCTGATCGTGGGCATTTACCTCATCAGGCTTTGGCAACCGGAACGCCAGGTCGAGCTCCACAGCACGCACCTTCTCGCTCAGATCGAGAAAGAGAATTGGAAGCGCGCGGGTGAATTCATCGCGAGCGATTACCAGGACCAATGGGGCCACGATCGCACTGTAGTGCTGGAGCGGCTGCGCGAGGTTTTCCGCGCTCTGCCGAAGGCGCGGATCGAAGCGACTGGTCCGATCGTGCGCATGGATAACGGGCGCGGCGAGTGGAGCGCGAAGATCACAATCGATGGAACAGGCGAGTATGCGGACCTGATCGAAGCGCGAGTCAACTCACTCGACGCGCCGTTCGAATTGGAATGGCGACAAGGAGCGACCTGGCCGTGGGACTGGAAACTGGTCGCAGTTCGCAATCCGGCGTTCGAGATTCCAAAGTGGTAGCCGCGGCGGACGCGTAGCGCCAAGTGAGGGCCGGCGAGTGGACTGGGGTTGCTATTTCCCGAGCGCCGTCCGCAGCTCGACCTTCGCTCCCTCGACTTCCTTCGGCGTGGCCTGGCAGAGGAGCAACGCGCGGAGCTTGTCGCCTTGATAATAGCGCACCACGAACTTCTTCTTCGCGTAGGTGCCTTTCAAATTCACGCGGCTCGGCTGCAAACTGAAATCGCCCACGAAATCCATCTTGAGATCGAACATCTCGGTCCAGAAATAGGGGACCTGTTCGTAGCGAATCCGCTTCTTGCCCGTCATGTTCGCGCCCGCCACGAGGCCCTGCTCGCGCGCATTTTCCCAATGGGTCTGGCGGCGCACGCCTCCCATGATGCGATCGGGGTAGAAGGCCAGGTCGCCGATCGCGTAGATCCCTTTTTCTTCCGTCTCGAGATACTCGCTCACCGGCGAGCCGTGCGGCCCGGATAGGGGAGTATTGCGGACCAGCTCCAGATTCGGCTCCGCGCCGCAAGCGACCACCGCCACGCCGGCGGCGATGCGATTACCGCTCTTCGTCTGGATATTGCGCAGGACTGTCTTGCCTTCGAATCCATTCAGGCTTTCGCCGAGCAACAGCGTTACCCCATGTTTTTCGAAATACCCGGTCACCCACGCGCCCGTTTCGGGATCGAGATAGCGGTTCAGCAGGTAAGCGTTGCGATGCATCATGCTTACCTTGAATTTCATCTGGCGAAGACTTGCGGCCGCTTCGCACGCCAGCAATCCGCCTCCCACCACCACGATGGTCTTTTCCAGCGACGCCATTTCCCGCAGCGCGAGCGCATCGCGGACCGTCCGCAGATAAATCACATTTCCCAGTCCCACGCCGGCCACCGGCGGGCGAACGGGGCGGCTGCCCATGGCCAGACAGGCTTTGTTAAACTCGATCGTCTCGCCGTTTCCAAGCACCGCCAGGCGCCGATCGATATTGATCTGCGTAACCATCGCAGCCAGTCGCGTCTCGATCTTGTGTGATTCGTACCAGCGCGCGTCGAGGACGGGCAGTTTCTTTAACGGCGGCACTTTGTCACGCAAAAAACTCTTCGAGAGCATCCAGCGCCGATAGGGATGGTAGGTCTCCGCGCCCACGAGGGTGACGCTGCCCCGCTTGTCGTATTTCCGGATGCTTTCGCACGCGCTCCCGCCGCCGATGCCACTTCCAATGATGAGATAATCGCGTTGAATCATGTAAGACGCGGACGATAGGAAATCCGTTAGGTGGCTGGCGAGGTAAAAATTACGCGAGCGAAAGCCTCGCGGCTACGCCAAAACCGCCCGGCAAATGATAATCGCGGCGATAATGCCGGCCAGGTCGGCCAGAAGCCCGGCCGGAATCGCGTGGCGCATCCGTTTCACCCCGACCGCCCCGAAATAAATCGCGGCCACGTAGAAGGTTGTCTCCGTGCTGCCGATAATGGTTCCCGCGGTGTAGGTGAGGAGATGGTCCGGCCCAAAGGTCTTGATCAGATCGACGAAGAGCGCATTGCTGCCGCTGCCACTTAACGGCCGCATCAGCGCGAGTGGCATCAGTTCAGGCGGGAATCCGACCAGGTTTAGGACCGGTCGCAAAGCCGCGGTGAGCAGATCGATGCCCCCTGAGCCGCGAAACATCCCGATCGCTACCAACATCGTGACGAGATACGGAATGATCCGCACCGCCACCTGAAAACCCTCCTTTGCCCCCTCGACGAATTCCTCATACACCTTCAGCCCCCGCAATGCCGCATAGAGCGGAAAGAGCGAAAGCAAAAACGGCACGGCCAGGATGGAGATCGCATTCACCAGGCGGACCAGGGCGCTGTCGTAACGCTCGATCTTCACGTCGTCCGCCTTCGGGACCGTCCGCACTTCGCCGCCGGCCAGCTGGATAGAGATGGCAGTGCCCGTGTCCGACTGAACTACCCCGGCGACCCGTTCCGATTTTTTGATCGTGATCCGCGCTTCCCCGGGCCCCGGCGACGTCGCATCGAGCAGCTTCGGCGAAAAGGTGAGCAGGCCGAGGAGCGCCACGAAAAAAAGGATGAATCCGCCGAGCATTACGCGGCCGCCCAAGCCCAGCGCGCGCGGTGGTTCGACAAAAATCTCCGGTTCTTCTTCCTTCCTGGACTCGGCCTCTTTTTCCTTATGCGCGGCTTTTCTCGGAGAACTCTCCCGGAATCCCGGCATTTTTTCCAGAAGCTTGACCGCGGTAATGCCGACCGCCGTTGAGCAGAGCGTCGCCATGAAGGCCGTGCCGATAACCGCCGAGGGCCGTACGGAACCGGCGGAGGAAAGAATCGCCACTGTCGTCGCCGGGATAAGCTGGATCGAGCTGGTGTTAATGGCGAGAAAGGTGCACATCGCGTTGGTGGCCGTGCCGGCATGCGGGTTGAGCCGTTCGAGATGCTCCATCGCGCGCAAACCAAGAGGCGTCGCGGCGTTCCCAAGGCCGAGCATGTTCGCCGCCATGTTCATGACCATCGCGCCGTTCGCCGGATGGTCCCGCGGCACGTCGGGAAAAAGGCGGCGCATCACTGGTTGCAGCGCGCGCGCCAGCAGTTGCACAAGACCGGCACGCTCCGCCAGCCGCATCACGCCCAGCCAAAGCGCCATGATTCCGATCAGGCCGAGGGCAAGGGTCGCTGCCGCCTGGGCCGCGCTAAAGGCGCCTTCGGAGACTGCTTCCATGCGGCCCGTGCTGCCGCCCAGAATAACGGCGAGCAAAACCAGCGCGAGCCAGATGTAATTCAGCACAGCGGTTATTATATGCAGAGGCGCTCGCCGCGGCGAGCGCCTGTTGTTTTGTTGTAGCCACGGCCCTGTGGGCCGTCCGATATTGATGTCGAAGGTTTCATCCAACGGCCCACAGGGCCGTGGCTACAGCCCTTTCAACAACGTCGCCGCGTGCTTCAGCGCGGAATCAGTTTTGCCGCCGAGCATCCGCGCGATTTCTTCCTGGCGCGCTTTGCCGCTCACTTCGGCCAGCCGCGAGTGCGTGCGTCCGCCTGTTACTTCTTTCGTCACCACGAACTGCGTGGTCGCCGCCGCGGCCACCTGCGGCAAATGGGTAATGCAGAGCACCTGGTGATCGGCCGCCAGCTTCCTCATCTTGGCGCCGACCGCGTTCGCGATTTCGCCGCCGACATTCGCGTCGATCTCATCGAAGACCAGCAGCGGAATCGCGTCTTGCGCGGCAAGCGACGATTTGATCGCGAGCATCAAACGCGAGATTTCACCGCTGGAGGCGATGCTGCGGAGCGGCTTCAACGGCTCGCCTGGGTTCGGCGAGAAAAGAAGCTCGACCGCATCGAACCCGGTCGCACGGGCTTCGTCGAGAGCGGTCAGTTTCGCCTCGAATTCCGACTGGCGAAACCCGAGATCGCGCAGGTTGGCCCGGATGTTTTCCGAAAGCTTCGGCGCCGCTTTGCTGCGCAGTTTGTGCAGGGCATGGCCGATTCGCTCCACTTCCTGCCGCGCGCTTTCGATCTCTTTCGCCAGGCGTTCGAGCTCTTCATCGCGCCCTTCGATCTTTCGCATCCGTTCTGCGGCGCGCTCGCCGAAAGCAATCACTTCGGCAACCGAGCCGCCGTATTTACGCTTCAACGTTTCGAAAAGCGTTACCCGCTCCTCAAGCGCGGCAAGCTGCGCTGGATCGAGATCCAGTTGTTCGGCGTATTGGCCGAGCGCACGCGAGATTTCAGAAAGCTCGACGACAGAACTCGCATGCGCGTCCGCCAGCGTCGATTTTGATGGATCGATTTTCTCCAACTCCCGGAGAAGCCGCTGCGTTTCCGCCAATTGGGAAAGGATAGCGTCGTCCGCTTCGGAAAGACGCCGCGTGATTGAGCCCGCCAGCTCGAGCAGGCGCTTGCTGTTCGCCGCGAGCTTGTAACGCGAGGAGATCTCTTCTTCCTCCGTTACCGAGAGGTTCGCGTTCGTGATCTCGTTGAGCTGATGCCGGAGCAAATCGATTTCCTGCTCGCGCGCCGTTTCCGCGGTGTTGAGCGCCGCATGTTCCGCTCGCAACCCTTGCAACTTCCGGTAGCTCTGCTCGAACTCCCGCAGGGTCTCGCTCGCGTGCGCATAAGCGTCGAGCAACGCAAGCTGCCGGTCTGGCGAAAGCAACGATTGATGGTCGTGCGGTCCATGGAGATCGACCAGCTCGTCACCCAGATTCTTCAGGACGCCGAGCGTGGTGGGGGAGCCGTTGATGAACTGGCGGTTCGTTCCCGAGGGCGAAAAGCTCCGCTTCACGATCAGCTCGCCGTCGCCCGCTTCCACTCCCGAATCGCTCAACAGCGCATCCAGTTTGTTCAGGTCGCTCCCTTCGAAGACCGCTTCCACCGTGCAAACCTCCGCGCCGGTGCGGATCAGCGATTTGTCCGTCCGCTCGCCCAACAGTAATTGCAACGCGCCAATGATAATCGATTTGCCCGCGCCGGTTTCCCCCGTGATGGCAGTGAACCCGGCCGCCAGCTGCCATTCGAGGTCCTCGACCAGCGCGAGATTCTTGATGCGCAGCAAAGTGAGGGTGGCGGGCATTCGGAGAACAGTTGAGAGTTGAGAGTTGTTAGTTGAGAGAGGAGAGGTCGCGCGAGCACTCAGTTTTGAACCCTCAACTCTCAACTCTCAACTCTCAACTTACCCTAACCTTCCTCGGCACCGGCACTTCGCAGGGCGTGCCGATGATCGGCTGCGATTGCGAGGTCTGCCATTCGCCCGATCCGCGCGATCAGCGTTTGCGTTCCTCGATCTACGTCGAAACACCGGAATGCGCCTGGGTCGTCGATACCGGCACCGATTTTCGCACCCAGGCGTTGCGGGAAAATATCCGCCGGCTCGACGCGGTCGTCTTCACCCACTCGCACACGGACCACATCATGGGGTTCGACGATCTGCGGCGCTATTCCCACGACCTGGGCTCGATCCCGGTTTACGCCTCGGCCGAAACGATGCGCGATCTCGAGCGCGTTTATGAATTCGCCTTCAACGGCCTGAACCGCTTTCCCGGCTACCTCGTGCCGGTGCCCCACGTCGTGGAGGGGCCGTTTGAGCTGGGCGGAACGGTGATCACGCCGCTGCCGGTCCCGCACGGACGATCGACCGTGAACGGCTATTTGTTTTCCCGGAACGGCGAGAAGCTGGTCGCCTACTTGAGCGATTGCAGCGCGGTGCCAGACGAAATTGTGCGCCAGATCGCGGGCGTGAAAGTTCTGATCATCGATGCGCTCCGGCATAAACCGCATCCGACCCATCTCAGCGTGGCGCAGGCGCTGGAAGTCGCCGGGAAAGTGCAGCCGGCGCGGACATTGTTTACGCATATCGCTCATGAGCTCGCGCAGGCAAGTGAAGCCGAACTGCCGCCCGGTGTCGGGATCGCCTACGACGGTTTGAAATTGCACCTTTAGGATGAAGCTCCGTCAGCTTGCCCAGGCTCTTTTGTTTTTCGGTTTCGCGCTGACCACACCGCCGGCCTTTGCGGAGAAGCCGCTCGCGCCGGCGACGATCGTCGTTTTCAACCAGGACGTTCCCGAATCGGTCGAGCTGGCGAAGTTCTACGCGCAAAAGCGCGGGATCGCGCGAGATCATCTTGTCGGCCTCAGTGTTTCGAGAACGGAAGAGATCAGCCGCGACGAGTACGACATGATGATCCGCAATCCGTTGCGCGCCGCGTTCAAGGAGAGGAAGTGGTGGACCTTGAACGAGCCGCGCGACGGCAAGATCACCGTAGCATCCAACTCCATTCGCTTTGTCGCGGTGATGAAAGGCGTACCGCTGAAAATCCGCGCCGTTGACAATTATCCCGGCGACAAGCCCGGCGGAGCGCCGATCGCCAATCGCAATGACGCTTCGGTCGACTCAGAAATTGCGTCGCTTGGCGCTTTTACCGACCGGATCTCCGGCGCGCTGCCGAATCCGTATTACCAAAGCTACCGTGCGATGGCCGAGGTCGATAATTCAGCGGTGCTCCTGGTTTGCCGGCTTGATGCTCCGGACGCGACGACCGTTCGCCGCATGATCGTGGATGCGATCGAGACGGAGAAGAGCGGTTTGTGGGGGCGCGCCTACGTCGATGGGGCGCACAATACGGGTGCCGGTCTTGGCGCGGGAGACAAATGGCTGGCCGAGATTCCGCCGCAATTGCGCAAAGCCGGCGTGCCGGTCATCTACGACGACTCCCCGACGATTTTTCCAGACACCTACCCGATGACCGATTGCGCGCTCTATTTCGGCTGGTATGCCGACAAAATTGCGGGGCCGTTTTCGCAATTCGATTTTGAGTTCGCCCGCGGCGCGGTTGCCGTCCACATCCATTCCTTCAGCGCCAGCACCCTGCGCGACGAGCACGCGAACTGGGCTGGGCCGCTGCTCACGAAAGGCGCCGCGGCCACGATCGGTAACGTTTACGAGCCGTATCTTCAGCTCACCTCGCATCTGAATATTTTGAGCGACCGGTTGCTGCACGGCTTCACCTTTGCGGAGAGCGCCTACATGTCGGTGCAATCGCTCTCCTGGATGTCGGTCATGGTGGGCGACCCGCTTTACCGGCCTTACGCGGCCTGGTTGCAGTTGGCCGACAAAGGGGAAGGCGAAAAGGGTGCATCCGATTGGCGGGCGTATCACGATTTCGCCGCGAAAAACAGCTCGATGCCGCCGCCGGAATATCGAGCCGCCGCGAAACAGTTTGCCGCCCGCACCCGCAACGCGCCTATGCTGGAAGATCTCGGCCTGATGGAAGTGGCGGCGCAGAATTATCCCGGCGCGATCGGCTGCTTCGACCTGGCCCGCACCACTTACACGAAGCGCGACGACATCCTGCGCACGGTGCTTCACGAAGCGACCGCCATGGCGAAAGACAATAAGACAAAGCGCGCTCTCGATCTTATTCGGAACGTTCTTCGCATCGTGCCGGACGCGCCGGCTTCGTCGTTATTGAAGAAACTGGAAATGGAGCTGCGCGCGACGAAGCCGGCGCCGACGCCCGCGCGACGGCAGTAGCACAGGCATCTTGCCTGTGGGGCCAGTGGGCGTCTCGCCCGCTGCCTTTTTCTGAAAAAGCGTGGACTGACGCACCGGGCGAGACGCCCGGTGTCCCCACAGGCAGGATGCCTGTGCTACCGAATGATCCCGCGCTCGCTCTGCTGAATAAACTCAACGATTTGGTTGATTTCCTCGCTGGCCGGCAATTCCTGCTGGATCGCTTCGATCGCCTGGCGCGTGTTGTATTTTGAGCGGTAAATCAGGCGGAACGCCTCCTTGATTACCTTGATGCTCTCCGGCGAAAAACCGCTGCGCTCCAGGCCCACCAGGTTGATCCCGCGCACCTTTGCCGGATTCCCGTCCGCGATCATAAACGGCGGTATGTCCTGCACGATCTTGGAGCAGCCGCCCGTGATCGCATAACGCCCCAGCCGGCAAAACTGATGCACCGCCGTCAGTCCACCCATGATCGCGTGATCGCCCACCTGGACGTGCCCGGCGAGAGTGCCGTTATTCGAAAAAACGACGGCGTCGCCAACAGTGCAATCGTGGCCGATATGGCTGTAGGCGAGAAAATTTCCGCAATTGCCGATGCGCGTTTTGCCGGTGCTCGCCGTGCTGCGATTCACCGTGACGAACTCGCGAAAGGTATTCTCGTTGCCGATTTCGAGATAGGTCGGCTCGCCGAGATATTTCAAATCCTGGGTCTGCTGCCCGATGGAGCAATACGCATAAAACTTGTTGCCCGCGCCGACGACTGTCGGACCGGAGAGCGTGACGTGATGCTGAAGCCAGCAGTCCGGTCCGAGGACGACGCCGGCCTCCACGACGCAATACGGACCGATGATGGTATTCGGGCCGATTTCCGCTTTCGCGTCAACGATCGCGGTCGAATGAATCTGCGAATCGCTCATTGATCGATGAACGTCAGCATCAGCTCGCACTCGGAGGCCACGGCGTCGTTCACCGAGCAACTGCACTTCAGGCGCGCCAGTTGTTTCCCGCGCGACTTCGTTACCTCGGCGGAAATGAAAAGCGTGTCGCCGGGATAAACCGGCTTGCGGAATTTCACTTCGTCAGCGCTGACGAAATAACCGAGCCGGCGTCCGCTGCTCTTAGTGATCTTCATCATCAGAATGCTGGCGACCTGGGCCATCGCTTCCAGCTGGAGCACGCCAGGCATCACCGGATGCCCCGGGAAATGGCCCGCGAAAAAGGGCTCGTTAATCGTGACCGACTTCACGCCGATGCAGCGCGTTTCGCCTTCAAAGCGCGCGATGCGGTCCACCATGAGAAACGGATAACGATGCGGGAGAAGCTCCATGACCTGGTTGATATCGAGGCCGCCTTCGCCCGGAGGAAAGGCGTGCGACTCGAGGACGGGCGCCGAGCGCGCAAATTCGCGGGCGAGCGCGCGGACCAGTTCCGCATTCGCCCCGTGGCCAGGTTTCACGGCAATGACATGGCCGCGAATACGCTGCCCGAAGAGGGCGAGGTCGCCGACGATGTCGAGGATTTTGTGCCGAACGAATTCATCCGGAAAACGCAACGGTTCCTTGCTCAGAACCGCGTCGCCGCGAACGACAATCGCGTTTTCAAGGCTGCCGCCCTTGATGAGATTCTTGTCCATCAGAGGCTGCACATCTTCGTAGAAAACAAAGGTGCGGGCCGGCGCGATTTCCTTCTCATAAATCGCCGGGGTGATCTCCGTGGAAAAAAATTGCGTGAACTGCCCATTCGGCCCCGCTTGCGTGCAGGAGATGCGGAACTTCGGATCGGGCAGGACGACGAGGACCGAGCCGTTTTTCGTCTCGATATGGATTGGCGCGCGGACATCGAAGACCCGGCGGGGCGCTTCCTGGGCGACGACGCCCGCTTTCTTGATCAGCTCAACGTAGGGCCGCGCGCTGCCGTCGCCGATGGGTGGCTCGTTTGCGTCCATTTCCACAACCGCGTTATCGACGCCCATGGCCGAGAGAGACGAGAGGATGTGCTCGACCGTGTGCACCCGCATGGAGCCTTCGCCGATAGTGGTGGCGCGCTCGACCGTTTTCAGGTTCGCGATGGTGGCGTCGATGGTCGGCTCGTCCTCGAGGTCCTTACGTTTGAACTTGATGCCGGAATCGACCGGAGCCGGCTGCAATTTGAGCGTGACCTTTTCGCCGGTGTGCAACGACGTTCCGCTGACGCTCGCGCTCCGGGCGAGAGTTTGCTGAGGCTCGGAAGACATAAGGGGCTTAACTAACAAAGATTGCGCGCGGTGACTAGGAAGGGTTTCGCAGCCG
>DASQLH010000152.1:0-4350 GCA_035630155.1 Chthoniobacterales bacterium | reverse complement strand
GCTCGCCGCCGAGGAAGTCACGCACGCATAAGCGGGTCCGCTCGACTGCTTCGTGATGGCGAGCGCGGCCTGGCCGGAATAGCAACAGTCGATAAACCAAAGGACGCGGCTGCCTTTGCTCTCTTTGATTTTTCCGGGGATGGAATTGATCGACCAACCCTCCACGTCATCTCCGGCGTCATACGAGGCGAGATAAACATCGTTCCCGTCTTCCGACTTCGTGCCGTGGCCCGCGTAGTACACGATAAGGAGATCGTCCGGGCGCAATTTTTTCAGTTGCTCCGTGAAGGCGTTATCGATCCGCTGCTGCGTGGCCTTCTGGTCCTGAAGATAAACGATCTGCGAGTCGGGAACGCCGTTCTCTTTGAAGAAATCGACGAGCGCGACGTCGCGGCGGTTTTTTACCGGGAACGAGCCGAACATGTCCGAGTTTTTCCAACTCAGGACGCCCACGACGAAGAGCCAGGTTTTTTCGGGCTTCCAGTCGAGTTCTTTGGCGGGCGCCTGGATCGGCGCCAGATGGAAAATGAGTAGAACAATCGCCCAGCGCGCGAACCTGATTTTCATTTCTGGCGGCCAGCCTAAGGAAACCTGTCCAATGACGGAATCGAAATGTGTTCTCGCGGCTGGCAAGCAAGCTACCCAGAATTTTTGACCCGTCGGAGCTGCTATCGGACGGTCCCAGTATGGAACAACCGAATCGTTTTCAGAAATTGGTCGCCCAAGCTAAGCAGCACATCACCGAGATCTCACCGGCAGACGCGCTCAAGGCCGCCGAAGAGGGGAACGCGGTCTTGATCGATGTGCGCGAAGAAGACGATTGGAATGAAGGTCACGCCAAAGGCGCGAAGCATCTGAGCCGCGGCGTTATCGAGCTGGATATCGAAGAGGAGATTCCCGATCTGAAAAAACCGATCGTTTGTTATTGCGGCGGGGGGAGCCGGTCGGCGCTGGTGACCGAGAGCCTGCAGAAGATGGGGTACGAGAACGTGCGCTCGATGGCCGGCGGATTGCGAGCGTGGAAGGAAGCCGGGCTGCCGGTGTCCGGAAGTGAATCGTGATCGTGAGTAATGAAATCCTATTCACCGAGCATCATTCACTCAACTCACCCCCCTACCGCCTGGTAATGCCCGAGCCCGCGCTTCCACATCAACTTCGCAGCGCCCCACGTTACCACCAGCCAGCCGGCCTGAATGGCCAGGGCCTGCCACATCTCGGCGCCGCGCAGGCGTTCCATGAAAATCGCGATGGGACAGAAGAGTTCGTAGTAGAACGGCAACCACTTCATCACGACCTGGATGCCGGCCGGCATGATGTCGATGGGGAACATCTGGCCGCCGAGAAAATATTCGAACGAGTAAACGATGAACACGATGGTGGAAATCTCGAGGATCCAGAATGCAAAGAGGGCCAGCGTGTAGGTGATGAAAAACTGGATGAGCGCAGCCATCGCCAGCGAAACAAACGCGCAAAGGTAGGTGATCCCATGCTCAGGCAGCACGAGGAATTCACGAAAATAAAAAAGAATCAGAAGGATGGGCGGGATCGTGACGGCGGTAAAAACCAAGCGGCCGCTCAGGAAAATGCTGAAGCGATAGGCGAGATAACTAACCGGCTTGGTCAGGAAAGAATTGATCTGGCCTTCCCGGATATCGGCCGCGATTTGCCATTCGTCCTCGGTCGGCGTGACGAGGTTAGAAACGACAATCGTGAGTAGGTAATAATAGATCATCGAGCCGTAGGTGTAGCCGTTCATGCCGCCACCGGGTTCCTTGAAAACGGCGCGCCAGAGAAAGACGGTGCCCGCGAGCGGAATCAACCCGAAGAGCGCGCGCAGGAAATAGTTCCAGCGGTAAACGAAGGTATTTTGCAGACCGAGATTGAAAACGGTGAGGTATTTTCTCATTCAACAGGCCCTCGTGTGTCGCTGATTTTCTGGAGGGCGCGATCATGGAAATAGGACAAAAGAAGGAGCGCGCCCACGGCACCGAGCAGCGCCAGGCACATGTCCGACTGCGTGTCCCAAACGTCCCCCTGGGCCCCGAGAAAATCGTTGGCGGCGCTGCCGCCGATCAAGGCTGCCCACCATTCCAGCAGTTCGTAGAACGCGCTAATCGCCACGCAAATAGAGACAACTACAAACGGAATCCATCTCTTCCGATTGATTACATTTAGGCGAATGAGCACCTCCCGCGCGATGATCGCGGGAACAAATCCCTGCATGAGATGGCCGAGCCGGTCGTAGTGATTGCGCTCCCAGCCAAAAAGCGGGCGGAGCCAATCGAAGGCCGGCACGCGCGCATAGGTATAATGTCCGCCCACGCAGAGCACGCACATGTGGAGCACGATCAGCGCGTAACAAAGAGTCGTGAAGCGGAAGCGTCGGTAGGTAGCGAGAAGGATGGCGATGCCCACGAAGACCGGTGAGACTTCCAGCCACCAGGTGAAGCGATCGTACGGTTGCCACCCGGACCAGGCCATCACCGCTGCCACGATCAAGAGAAGCGCCAGATGCGATCGCGGGATTTCTTTCATGTGGCGTTAGAGTGCCTTTTTGCGGGCGAGCTCCACGGCGAGCTTGATGGCGGCGATCATACTGTCGGGCCGTGCGATATCTTTCCCGGCAATTTCGAAGGCGGTGCCGTGGTCCGGGCTGGTGCGAGGAAAGGGAAGACCAAGCGTAACGTTCACGCCTTCATGAAAGGCATGCAGCTTCAGCGGAATCAAACCTTGATCGTGATACATGCAGAGAACGGCATCCCAATCCCCGTTCGCGGCGTGATGGAAAATTGTGTCGGGCGAGAAAGGACCGCGGAAGATTTTCGATTTTCGACTTTCGATTTTCGATTGCAGTTGCCGCAACGCCGGAAGGATCACATCCGTCTCCTCTTTTCCGATGGCGCCGGATTCGCCGGCATGCGGATTTAGGCCGGCGACCGCGATGCGCGGAGTGGCCAGGCCTCGCTGGCGGAGAAAAGTTTCGAGAAGCAATCCGACGCGGACGATCTCTTCGCTTCGCAACGTGCCCGAAACTTCGCGCAGAGGAATGTGGGTGGTAACGAGAGCAACCGTAAGTTTCCCTCCGGTCAGGAGCATCGCGAAATTGCTCACGCCGCAGCGATCGGCGAAAAACTCGGTCTGGCCGGGGAACTGAAAGCCAATCTCGTACATGCGTGCCTTGTGAATGGGTCCGGTGACGATGGCGTCGATTTCGCCGCGCAAAGCGAGCTGGGCTCCTTCTTCCAAAGCCTGCAAGGCGGCCCGGGCCGTTTCGGATGTCGGCTGGCCTGGCGAGCATTCAAGCGATGGACCGATGACCGAATATTCCGCGTCAGCCGGCAGGTGGCCCGAAGCAAGCGCGGCCCGCACGATTTCCGGGCCGATGCCGGCTGGGTCGCCCAGAGTAATGCCGATGCGGCAGCGCATCGCGCATTGTCACCAAGACCGCCCTGAGTCGCAAGATGGATCAACCCGCGCCGAACGGACCCTCATCCTAACCTTCTCCCTCAGGGAGAAGGAACCGGTTCCGTAAGAACGAAGCGCGAAAGGACTCCCTCTCCCCTTGGGAGAGGGTAGGGTGAGGGCAGTCCGGATTGCACTGCTGCCCGGATCGTGTTGCTGAACAGAATGCGCAGCCTGGCCGCGAACTAGAATTTGCGGATGTAAGCCTTCTCGCGAAGCCCGGCGAGCCAGATCTCTTGCTGGCGCTGCTGCTCCTCCTGCATCAATTTCTTTTCGATCTCAGGCCGCAGTTTGGCTAGCGACGGCGTCTGGCCGCCGCGTTTTTCTTCCACCTTCAGAATGTAGTAGTTCGGCCCCAGCTCGATGACGTGGCTCACCCGGCCGGCCGGCAGAACAAACGCGACCTTTTCCAGCTGCGGCGCCAGCGTTTTGCGCTCGATCCACCCCCAGTCGCCGCCCGAATCCCGGGTCGCATCTTCCGAGTACATCTGCGCCATTCGATCGAAAGGCGCGCCGTCGGCCAATTTCCCGAGGATTTCTTCGGCAATCCCTTTCTGCGCCGCGGAATTACCTTCCGCCGCCCGCGTCGGAATCATAATGAGCCGCAGCTTGACCTGCTCCTTGGCCGTGAATTCGGCCTTATGCTTCTGGTAATACTCGGTGACCTTCGTCGGCGAAATCGTCGTGACAGGCTTCACGTTCTTTCCCCGCATCGCGGCGACGATGATCTTCTCCTTCTCGAGTTTCCTGAATTCGCTCAGCGAATAATTCTGGGCCTGCAAAGTCTTGATGAAGGTCGCGCGGTCTCCGCCGAATTCGTCGCGAATGATGTCGTTAATTCGCTGCTCCACGAAATAATCCGGCATCTCGTATTTTTCCTTCTGAAAG
>DASQLH010000151.1:0-2715 GCA_035630155.1 Chthoniobacterales bacterium | reverse complement strand
TCTCCAGCGTGAAGCTCCGAATCATGCCGGTGTCCGCTTTCGCTTTGTCCGCCACTTCAAGGGTCCATGTGCCGGCTGGATTCTTGTTGAGGTACTGGGCCAGATCGGGTGCGTTCACCACGTCGTAAGTGCGTTTTAAGTTGTCCTTCGACGCTTCCTTGCGATCGTGCAGCAGGGCCTGTTTCGAACTCACCGTGGCGGGCGGTTTCAAGGTGACGAGGAGATCGCCGATGTAGGTATGATCGATGTCCACAGTCACTTTGAGTGATTTCACCGGCTTCGTGTCCGCGACCGCGAGCGTAAGCCGCGACGTTTTCAAATCCTGGATGGGAACATCCTGCCGAGCCGTGCGAATGGCGACGGCATTCGGTTGAGGCGGCAGCGCCAGGTCGACCGCTTTCCGCGCATTCAGGCGGCCGTAACCATACAGCGCGCTGCGGCCGGTGGCGTCGTAGGCTCCGCCGGCAGTGTCAATGCGATCGCAGCAATTCTTCAGGATTTCGCGCACCTCATCGCCACGCAGGTTCGGGTTGCGCGCGATAACGAGCGCCGCGACGCCGGCGGCGCCGGGGCAGGCGCTCGATGTGCCGCCGAAGCTGTTGGTGTAATGGCCCGCTGAATCACCGTCATTCGCGTCACCGGGATTGTATCCGGAGCCTCCCATTCGGTCGGTGGTCCAAATGCCTGGCGTGACTGATTGATTCGCATGATTACTGGGGAAAGAGCACCAAACCGCGCGACCGAAATCGCTGTAAGGCGCCTTCTTCCCGAGGTCATCGCAGGCAGCGACGGCAATAACTTTGGGGTAGCTCGCATAACCATCGTTATCGACGCTCTCGTTTCCGTTGCCCGCGGCAAACAGCACCACACAACCTTTTCCGCCCCGGCCATTCTGAGTAGCGAAATCGATGGCCAGCCGGGTGCTGTCCGGCAGCGGAACGACCTGCTGATGGTCCGGGTCCTGTGGGTCTCGGAAGTCGCCATCGGGCGGTCCCCAGCTGCACGAAATCACGTCCGCACCGTTTTGCGCCGCCCAGACAAAGGCGTCGGCTTCGGCTTGCGAGCCCAGGGCGACGTTCGAACGGATGGGAATCAGGCGCGCCCGCGGCGCGACGCCCGAAGCTTTGAAATTCCCGTCGCCGCACGCCACCCCGGCACAGGCAGTGCCATGGTCGTCACCGCTCCGGGGCCGCGGATTGTCATTTCGCCCACCGACGTCGCGCGGCGCAATGATTTTGCCGGAGGAACGAAACTCTTCGTGCTCGAGATCGACGCCGTCATCGATCACCGCGATGATGGTGCCAGTGCCGTCGCTCAAGGCCCACGCGGATTCAACATTCGCGTGTTGGTTCACCACCCGGCCGCCAATGCTGGTGCTCTTCAAATGCCATTGCTGGTTGAATGCGCCGCGGCTGCGCTTCCGCCGTACGAGCTCGGGATGGCAAAGCTCAACATCTTTTTCGTTCAAAAGCCGCTCGGCGATGTCGAATATCTTCTGCCCCGTGCATTCGGGGGCCTGGATGAAAAAGGCGTTACGCGAGTACTCGAGCTCGCGTTTTATTTCCAGTTTGTAGCTCTTGATGATTTTCAGGCAGGCCCGCTGCGAAAGGTCGCCACTGAACTTTACGAAGAAATTCTCCGTATAGAGAATGGGCTCGCCGCTGCTGTCGGTTAGAACGCGGCCGGCGAATTCGACGGCGGGGTCTTTCTTCAAGACCGTGCGCGCCCGATCGCGCACCGACCTCGGCGCCGTTTGCCGGGCCACACGCAGGACCTCCACGCCCGCTTCCTGGAAACGCGCGACCAGGTCGAATTCACCCACCACGGCGCGGGCCCCGCGGGATAATGGCGCTTCGGCGAAAACCTGATTACCGGTGAGCGGCATTCGGTTCGTCGTGCGCACGACGATATGGGAAGGACTTTCCTTGAGACTGAAGCTGCGCCCAGTCTTGCCACCAAAACGAACCTTGATCATAGAGGAAACCTTTCGTTCCTCTGCGGGGAGAGGATGGCGGCGAGATTGTCGATTGGGCTTTGCCAAGTAAAGCTTAATGTTGAACTTCGACCGCCACGCTGATGCCCTCGAATTATCCAGCTCAACTTGAAGTGCGATCAAAGGAAGGCGCGGTCGCGCGCTACGAGTTAGCCCCGGAGTTTTACGCGAGCGCCGGGAGGCCGCTCTCCGCCACCGATCGCCTCGTCATGCAACTCGATGAAAACATCGCGGTGTTTGAAGGTGCGGCGCCCAAGGGCGACGCCGCGGCGGATAAAATCTTCCCGGTTTACCGCGCGCAACCTTCGGGAGCGTTTGCCGTTCCGACCGGGCGTGTCTGGGTGCGGTTCCCCGAAGGGATAAAAGCGGAAGGACAACAGGAAGCGATGAAGAAGCTCGGCTTCAGCATTGAGGAATCGCCTGCATGGGCTCCGCAGGCCGCCTGGGTCCGGGCAAGTTCCGGGACAATAGCCGACGCCCTCGCTGCCGCTTCGCGATTGAAGTCATTGCTCGATGTCGAGCTGGTCGAACCTCAGATATTAACGGCTCTGGCTCGAAAATCCGAGCGTTAAGGAGAATGGGCCTGGCTGGGCTCGAACCAGCGACCCTGCGCTTATCAAGCGCATGCTCTAACCAACTGAGCTACAGGCCCGGGACGGCGCACGGCGCCGAGGAAGGGAATAGTGATTGGTGACTGGTGATCAGTCAAGCGGAGGTCGGAC
>DASQLH010000150.1:0-6658 GCA_035630155.1 Chthoniobacterales bacterium | reverse complement strand
ACATAAAAGCGGAAGGAGGCCTTGTTCACGGCGTAACGCGAGAGGCGCCCGAGGTCCGCGGCAGTCGAGTAGGGAAGGGAGCGCTGGAGGTTATCGATGCCATGCGGATTGATGAAGCGCGTCCGCTCCATCCGCAGCGATTTGGCCAGCACGTTCATCTGCCCAACGAAGATGGCGACCGGAGTCCCATTCCCGGCCGATGGCACGAGCGGCTGAAGCGCGATCCCGACATGATGCGCGAGCGTGTAAGCCGCGACGTTATCGGATTGAACCAAGGAGGCGTAAAGAAGATCGCGCAAGGTGACGCGGTCACCGGGTTGAAAACCGATGAGGTTTTCGCCGGTGCCGACGAAGGCTTCGGGCGGAATCGTCGCCAGCTGGTTGAGATCGCCGCCCCCTTTCTCCGACCAATCGAGCACGACCATCGCAGAAGCGACTTTAGTGAGACTGCCGATCTGCCGTCTGTCTTTCGAGTCCTGCTCTTCGAGGACCTGGCCGGTCTGCGCGTCGATGATGACATGAGCGCGAGCTGCGTTCAGCGCAGTGCCTGCGGGAAGACAGAGCGCGAGAAAGAGAAAAGCGATGAAAAAGCGGCGGATATTTATCACGGTAACAAAAACCGCTGCACCTTAATCGCCGCCGCTTGGTTGGCAACCGGTGAATCCCGCCGCGCGCGGAGCGACGTGCTGCAGCACGTCAAGGATTGGATCCCGCAAAAAACTAGCGCAGCGCCATGTCGTGGCGCGCACCGTAACGAAAGGCGTTAGGACTGAGCACCAGATAAATGCGCTCCGATGCGTTCACGAGATCGAAGGAAAGTGCCCGGCCGAGGCCGCTGGCCCGAAGCGTTCCGCTACGGCCCTGGAACCGGCTTCCGCCGGCCATGTCGAATTCGTAAACCACCATGCCACGGTCCACATCCGTCACTCGGACGTGCAGCACAAGGTGGGAACGACCCGCTCCCAAATGTCCAAAGAAGAAACGGGCTGCGGGGCTTCCACCATCCACGAGCTGGAATTCCCCTTCCACGAGCCAACCGGTGCGCGGCGTTTCGTAGTCCCTCAAAATTCGGGCCGGCGCGATCTTCTCGAGTTGCTCTTTCAGGTCGCCGGCAAATTGGACGGGGGTGAGCGCCTTGCGGATCGGCATTTCGCCATCCGAGTTGGTCTGGTCGCCGGTGAAGACGGCGTTATCGATGCAGAAGGGCCGGATGTAGATCGCCTTCGGGCCATACGCGCCCACGCCGCAATCGGTCGTCATGTAAACGCCTTTGGAACCGTAATCTTTCGAGTCGGTCGCAGCAACGGTGCGGCTGGAGGAACCGGGGACGTCGGTCTTGACGACGTACATGTCGGCGCAGGAGCAAAGAAGGAAACTGGAAAGGATGGCGAGCAAAGGTTTCATAATGATTATTCCGTCATCCGCGGCGGCCGGCTTCACGACGTACCACGACGGATTATTTTCGATAAATTGATGCAACTCCCGTGCCGTCTGTTGCAGAAAAATCCCGCGCTTTTCAGCTCCGTTTCGATGATCGGCGGAGGCGGCACACATGCCGGAAACCGACGGTCGCGAGGACAAAAACCGCCGCGATGTAGGTGGACGGCTCGGGCACGGGACTGAAGGGTGTGATCTCGTAGAAACCGTTCAGCAAATCGATTTGGTTCGCGCCCGCGCCATAACCATTGAAGAAAAAGCTGCTCAGATTGGCGGTTTGATCGGTATTGAAGATCAGCCGGTCGCTCAAGCCGGTTCCCGCGACGCCCGGCGTGCCGGTCCAATCCGAGACGGTTAACGAGAAAGCGCCGGGATTGAAGCTGGCAAAGGTCAGGGTGCCGATGGAGCCGTTGCCAAAATCGAGCACGGAGCCGGAGGCCGTAAGGATGAGTTCGCCCATGCCAACCGCAGTGTCGCTGCCTTCGCTGAAATTTCCCCTGTCGAAAGTGCCACCCGCAAGCGTGATTGTCGCGGCGTCGTTAATCTGGTTGCCGGCGCCGAGCATGAGCGTGCCGCCCCAATTGACGAGAACACCGCTCGTCGCGCCGAGCGCGCCGCCGGGACCCGAGGCAACGATCAGCGTGCCGCCGTTGATGGTGGTGGCGCCGGTGAAAGTGTTCACCCCGGTTAAAGTGACCGTCCCGGTTGTTGACTTCGTCATGGAAGCACCGCTCCCGGCAAGAATGGCGCTCACGGTGCCGCTCTGAACGGTGAAAGCCGAGCCCGTCAATGTCCCCGTGCCGGTGCCGGCAATTGAGCCATTCAAGAGAGTGATGTTCGCAACGGTTTCGCCGAAGGTTTGCAGATCGAACGTGCCGCCGGAAACAGTCAGGTTGTTCGTGTTCGCGATTCGTTCGTTTGCACTTATCTGGAGCGTCCCAGCGCTGACGACGGTGCCTCCGCTGTAAGTATTCGCGCCGCCCAGGACCATTGTCCCGGTCCCCGTTTTATTCAGCGCGCCAGAGCCGCTGATACTGCTGGTCACCGTAAGGGTCTGCGACGGGTCGACCTGGATGGTGCTGGTCGAATCTCCCAGGGAAATGAGCCGGGCCGTAGCGAAGCCGGTGGCGACCTCTAGCGTTCCCGCGTTGATCACCAAACCGCCGCTAACGTTGCCCAGACTTGCCGAGCTGTTGGTGATCAAGGTTCCGCCATCGATCGTGGTGCCCCCGGTGTAGGTATTCGCGCCGCTCAGCGTGACCGTGCCAGAAGTCGTTTTGGTAAGAGCGCCGGTCCCCGCCAGATTCGCGCTGACCGTGCCGGCCTCAAAGTCATACTCGGAACCAGTTAACGTTCCGGCGCCGATAATAGAGCCGTCCAAAAGCGTGACGACGCCGACCGTTTCCGAGAATGTTTTCACGTCGAGAGTGCCGCCAGCGACGGTCACCGCTCCCGTGTTGAGGAGGCGTTCGCTGGCACCCAGTTCAAGGACGCCAGCGCTAATGACCGTCCCTCCGCTGTAGGTGTTCCCGCCGCCCAGGACCATCGTCCCGGTTCCTGTCTTGTTCAGGGCGCCGCCACCAGCAATCCCACTGGTGATAGTGAAAGTGAACCCCGGATCGATTTGAAACGTGCTGCTCGCGGCACCGAGAGTGAAAAGACGAGTGGTGGAGAAAGTGCCGCCGATTTCAAGGGTGCCGGCATTGAGAGCGACGCCCCCGCTATTCGCCCCAAGATTGGCGGATTGAGTGATGGAAAGGGTGCCGCCATCGATGCTGGTGCCTCCCGCGTAGGTGTTCACACCGCTCAAGACCACGGTGCCCGCGCCACTTTTCCTGACCAGGCCGGGCCCCGAGACGCCGGTCGGATCCTGGATGACGCCTGAGAAGGTGGTGGTCCCCCCGGCAGCCGCGGTGAGGGTGACTCCTTTTCCGGTGCCGCTGGTCGTCCCGAGAAAAATGTTCCCGGAGAATGTCGAGTTGTTTGCGCTGTAGCCTCCGAGGGTGATCACGCCGGTGTTGCCGGATTGCGCGCGAATATTACGCGAGATCGTGATGGCGCTGTTGGTGAACAATCCGGCGTCATAGGCGCCGCTGGTATTGCCAAGGAGGATGTCAGTGGTGCCGCTGCCGAGGACGGTATTGCCGGCTGTGCCTGTGGCGTTCGCGGTGAGAAGGAGATTGCCGGCATTGATGATGGTGGTGCCGGCGTAGGAATTCGAACCGTTGCTCAGGATAAGGCTGCCGGCGGCATAACCGGGGACGCCATCAAGAGTCAGATTCGAGGCGCCCGTTCCCGAAATGATACCCGAGATTTTCGCTTCCGGCAGGGTGCCGGCGCCGCGCAGCAATTGGATCGATCGGGTGCCCCCATTCAGGTTAATTCCGTTTTGGAAATCGAGCGTGTGATCCGCCGTTAGGGTGCCGAAATACAAGGGCTCTCCCGCCGCGATGAAGCTTCCCGAGCCCCACGTGACGGTGGCGCCAGTGCCGCCCAGGTTGACGAAGCGGTCCGCGCCGTAGGCGGCAAAGCCGGCGCCACTGGTCATGTTCACCTGGTTGACACCCGTGCCGAGCGCCCGGGTGAAGTTGCTGTTGCCTAATTCGAGAATTCCGGTGTTGAACGCGAGATTGCCGCTGCCAAGCGTTACGGTGCCGCGAAGCGAAAGGACACCTGCGATGTTCGTCGAGCCGGTCCCATTCGAGCCCGACCCGGAAAGAATCAGATTGCCAAAGCCGGTGAGCGAAAGCGCGCCATTGCCACTCACCACGCCGCTTTGCTCGATCGTGCTGCCGATCGCTACGTCGAACGTTCCCGCGCCGGTCATGGTAATCGCGCGGGTCCCGGTAACGTCGCCGGTCACCTGAAGCGTCCCCCCGTTGAAGGTGAGGCCGCCCGATGAAGCGCCAAGGTTTGAGTTTGAAGAAATCGAGACCGTGCCGGCGCTCAAGGTGAGTCCGCCAGAAAAGGTATTCGTCCCGCTGAGGATCAACGTGGCGGCGCCGGTCTTGTTGATGGCGCGGCTGCCACCCGCTTCGCCGATGTTTCCGGTAATGTTGAGGCTATTGCTTCCGGCCAGGTTCCAAGTCCCCGTGTAGGCCGCGACTCCCGTGGGATCGCCGAGCACCATGCCCGCCGAAATGGTTTGCGTCGCTTCGGTGCCTCCCACGTTGTTCCGAGTGATGTTGCCGCTGCGAAGATTCAGCGTCCCGCCCGTCCCTGTCGCGATTGTGAAGCCCGTCGTAGTATTGATGACCAAACTGCTGATGTAGCGACTGCCGTCGAGCGTCAGCGTCGTGCCCGAGCTGAATCCAGACCCGAGCGTGATCGTTTCGGTGCCGTTGAAGAGCGGCAGGCCGTTGGGGTTCCAATTGCTCAGCGTTCCCCAACTGGCATTGGCGCCCCCGCCATCCCACGTAGTTCCGGCCCTGACGGGCAGCGCCAGAATGAGGGCGCAAAAAAGCAGCGCAGCGCCGGAAGGCACAAACGCAAACCCCGAGCCAGATGGCTTGCCACGAGACATTGGCATGGCGGAATAGCCGATTGCATGCCTCCCCTAGGGAATTCCCCTATCCCCGTTTCCGTAGTTTCCGCAGGGGATTCGTAATCGCCGAATCTCCCGACATTTAGCTCCAAGCGATTATTTCCCAGTTCCCAGAAAAAAACGTTGACAGAAAGTTGAGTTTGACGCAGAAATCCTCCCCGCGGTTCCAGACAGACCGTGTCATAAACCCCCAACCAACCCCCGCTGTTCATCACGATTGTGCGCTGATCAGCCCCACCAGGAAAATCACATGCCTACACGCTTAGTTCCCAGCCTGCTGCTTGTCTCAATCACCCTCACCCTTACGCTCACCGCCTTCGCGGTTCGTCCGGGGAAGGCAACTCGGTCTCTGCCGCCCACAAAACGGGAGTTAAATCAGCGCATCGAATCGAGAGAAACTTTAGGGACAGTTCCCGATAATCTCCTGCAATTCACTTCGGGCGGCCATATTCTTGGTTTCGCCGCGGACGCGATTTATGTAGCCGGCCGCTCGCACTCGCTCCGGGTTCAATTCGTCAACGCTCGCCCGACCAAGCCGACCAGTGCGGCCGCCCCGAATGGCGCGCAACGCGCAATTCCATTGTCCCAAGTCACCTACCCGAATCTTTGGGACGGCGTCACCTTAGGCTACGACGCACCGAATGGCGCCGTCCTCCGCAGCACCTATCGGGTGGAGCCGCATGCGAATGCGGGCAACATTCGTTTGCGCTACAACGCGCCGGTCGCATTACAGGACGATGGGTCGCTGCGCGTCAGTTTTAACACGGGCACGGTTAGCGAAAGCGCGCCCGTGGCGTGGCAAGAGCGCGAGGGAAAACGCATTCCTGTCCGGATTGCATTCGCGACGCCCGAGAATGGTGAAGTTACATTCGCGGTGGGCGAATATGATCGGAGCCAGCCGCTTTACATCGATCCGACGCTTGTCTGGAACACTTTTCTCGGCGGCGCGTCGAACGACGAGGGCCATGGGCTGGCGGTGGATGCGGTGGGAAACGTGTATGTGACCGGTTACAGCCTTGTCCCTTGGGGGACCCCGGTCAGCGGCCCACACGGCAGCGCCGATGCCTTTCTGGCGAAACTGGATTCCAATGGGAATCTTATCTGGAGCACCTTTATCGGCGGCAGCGGGGATGACCTTGCCGCCGCCCTGGCAATCGACGCTGCGGGGAACGCGTATGTCACTGGCATCTCGGCGCAGACATGGGGAAACCCTTTTAGCGCCTTTAGCGGTGGAATTTATGATGCTTTTGTCGCCAAACTCGATTCAAACGGAACGCTGCTCTGGAACACTTTTCTTGGTGAAGGCCCGGACGACCGGGGCCAGGCGATCGCCCTGGATGGGGTCGGGAATATCTATCTGGCCGGCTTCAGCCGAGCGAGTTGGGGCACTCCCATGCGCACCCACAGCGGCGGGCCGTATGATGGGTTCGCGGCGAAACTGGATCCAAGCGGCGCGCTTATTTGGAACACCTTTCTTGGGAGCGGCGGGACGGACCATGCAGATGCGGTGGCCGTGGATGTGAACGGGAACGCCCATGTCCTGGGCATGAGCAATGCCACCTGGGGCTCCCCCGTCCGCGCATACAGCGGCGGGCATTCGGTTTTCCTCGCCAAACTGGATTCCAGCGGCGCGATTACCTGGAACACGTTTCTCGGTGGTGGGAATGACGGGGGCAA
>DASQLH010000149.1:0-3216 GCA_035630155.1 Chthoniobacterales bacterium | reverse complement strand
AGGACCTGCTCGGCTTTCTCGCGCAACTGCACGTTCGTCAGCGCCTCATTCGAATAGAGCAAAGGCAGCTCCACATTTTCCAGGGCCGACGTCCGCGCCAGCAGATTGAAGTTTTGAAAAACGAACCCCAGCTTTTGGTTCCGCACGTCCGCCAATTCATCACGGCTCAAGGACGAGACATCTTCGCCGTCCAGAAAGTAGCGGCCGGCCGTCGGCCGATCGAGACAGCCGAGAATATTCATCAAGGTCGATTTGCCGGAACCGCTCGAGCCCATCAGCGCCACGAACTCACCCTGCCCGATCTCGAGGGAAACGCCGCGGACTGCGTGCACATCGACTTCGCCGGTCCGATAAGTTTTCCGGATCTCCTCGAGGCGAACCGCGACCGCGTTAGAGGAATCAGCCATGATGAGACCGCTGCGCTAGAAACGCCTCCGCCCGCCACCAAACGGATTCGTGGCCGGAGTTTCAGCAGCGCCGCTTTCGCTCATCCCCGTGACCACGCGATCGCCCTCTTTCAAACCTTCGAGCACTTCCGTCGTGATGCCGTCGCTAATCCCGGTCTTGATCGTCACCGCCGCGGGCTTCGACGCGCCCGGGGTGAGCACGTAAACCGTCCGCTCCGTCCGCCGCTCCGGGCGATTGCCGCCACCGCGTTGTCTTCCGGCGGCGGAGGGATCGCGTTTCGGCGCCGCCGCCGGAGTTTGGTCCGGCATGCGGAAACGCAGGGCCCCATTCGGAATCTTCAGCGCGTCGTCGCGGTGCGCCGAGACGATGGAAACATTCGCGGTCATGCCCGGCTTCAATTTTTGTTCCGGATTGCTCACGCCGATGACCGTGTCGTAAGTGACGACGTTTTGCACGGTGATGGGAGCGTTTCGGACCTGCACCACTTTTCCTTGAAAATTGCGCGACGGAAATGCGTCCACTGTGAAGTCGACATCCTGGTCGATCGCCACCCCGCCGATGTCCGCTTCGGCAACGTTGGCGTCGATCTGCATTTTGGCGAGATCGTTGGCGATTGTGAAAATCACCGGCGCTTGCAAACTCGCTGCCACCGTCTGCCCGACGTCCACGTTTCGCGAAATCACGATGCCATCGATGGGCGAAGTGATCGTGCAATGATCGAGATCGGCCTTCACCTTTTCGAGCGCGCCCTGCTTGATCTTCACGTTTGCTTCCGCCTGGTGCAGCGCCGCCATTACCTGGTCGAGATCTGACTGCGCCGAGTTTTGTTTTGCGACGAGCGCCTGGGTGCGGGCCGCATTCAGTTTCGCCAGCTCCAGGGCGGCCTGGGCATTCGCCAGCTCTCCTTCCGCTTGATTCACATTCGCCTGGAAGACAACCGGGTCGATCTGCGCGATTACCTGCCCCGCTTTCACGATGGAATTAAAATCCGCAAAGAGCTTCTGGATATTCCCGGAAACCTGGCTGCCGACCTGGACATTTTGCACCGGATTCAGTGTGCCCGTTGCTGTGACCGCCTGCGTGAGCGGCCCGCGCGTCACCGCGACCGTCTGGAAATTTTGCCCGGAACCACTGCTGCATTGCCGAAAAGCGACCCCGACAAGAATGAGCGCAACGACGACAGCGATGATTGGGATGGGTCGTTTAAACATTTTGGAAGCCTGAACAATGATGATCGCGCTTGAAGCTAATACAACCGCCGGCGCGTCCCGAAGTTGCGATATCCGGTAGCCACTTCGCTGTGCATCCTCTTGGAGACGGCCTGCCCTCAGGCCGTTAAGAGAAGCGATGCTGCAGGCCCCGGCACGAGGGCGTGCCGGCTCCAATGAGCCCACAGGGCGGCGGCTACAGAAGGCTGGCTAAACGCGGCCGCGGTTGACTAACCGCTTCCTTCGCCAGAAAACATCAGCGGCATGCGACGTTACCTTGAAATCTGGGGAATCATGCTGCGCAACTCGCTCATCCGCGAGCTAAGCTTCAAGGCCAATTTCATTCTCTGGATGATCGTCGAAGTGCTCTGGTTCGCCGGCCAAATCGTCTTCTTCGGCATCATCTTCGGGCAGGTAGACAAGATCGGCGACTGGTCGAAATGGGAGGTGATCCTGCTCGTCGGCACCCACCAGATAATCGCGCAATTGTTCCAGGCTTTTTTCTTCGTCAACGTTTCCAACATTCCCGAGCTGGTGCGCACCGGTCGCCTCGACTCCCTCCTCGCCCTCCCGATCGACAGCCAGTTCGCCGTTTCCACCAAACAATTCGGCCTGGATAGCGTTTTTAACGCGCTCCTCGGCGGGGTGGTCGTGATTGTCGCGCTCGCCAAATTGCAGGTCACGCCGAGCATCGGAATGGTCGCGCTTTACCTGGTCGCGCTCTGTTTCGGCGTCGCCGTGCATTATTCGATCATGCTGAGCCTCGCTGCGGTCAGCTTCTGGATCATCCGTGCGCAGGGGCTGGTTTACGGCTACTTTAATTTCCTCCACATCGCGCGCTATCCGGACGTGATTTTCCCGCGCCTGTTCCGTTTCATTTTCGGCTGGATCATCCCGGTGGTGATTGTGGCGAACATTCCCGCCCGGCTCTTGATCAAGCCGCTCGACCATCCGGCGTGGCTCATGTTGCACCTCGTGGTGGCGGGCTCGATCGCTTTTATCGGGGCGCGCCTCTTCTGGCGTTTTGCCCTGCGTCATTACTCGAGCGCCAGCTCCTAAAATCGAGCCGCGGATGACGGCCAGTTTTGCGCGTTTTTCGCGGGGAAATCTCCCCTTGCGCCCCGCCGGAAATGCCTTTAAGTAAGCCTCCGCTCGCGCCCGGCTAACCAACGGCGCTTCAGAAGATATGGCCAACTCCCCGAAAAAAAAGAGTTCGAAAAAGCCCGCCAAGGCTAAGGCATCTTCGCGCCCCAAAGCGAAGAAAGCGCCCGCCAAGCCGTCCAAGCCGGTGAAGAAAGCCGCCGCCAAGCCAGCGGCCAAAAAAGCGCCGGTTGCCGCGAAAAAATCCTCAGCTCGCCCGGGCAAAACGCCCAGGGCCAACGGCGCGCAGAAAAAATTCGCTTCCGAGAACGCCACGCAGACGATCCTTTCGACCCCAAATCACAAGCAAAAACGGCTGGACCCATTTGTCCGCGGCCAGAAGGACAAGCTCCTCCAACTGCGCGACGCGATGGTCGATTCCATGGCCGGTGTCGCGAAGGACAATCTCCGTTCCCGCGCCGAAGGCAGCGAAGCCTCCGCTTTCGGCATGCATCAGGCC
>DASQLH010000148.1:0-30887 GCA_035630155.1 Chthoniobacterales bacterium | reverse complement strand
TGCGGACTTGCCTCGCCTGCCGGGAATCGGCATAACGGCGGTCCCGCTGCCACATCGAATGAGGTGGCAGCTGAAACAACAACAAGAAAGGATAACGTTATGGCTGATGAGAATGCCGGCAAAAAGCCGGATCAAGAGGGCGGCGGAGGTGCCGAGAAAGAGGACGCGAATGAAGTAGGCGGTCGCCGCAGGACCCTGCTCTACACGTGCTTCAATGATGGCGCGGGAAACTACGTCTCCGCCAACTGGCGTTGGTTCACGTGCTGGCGTTGCGGCGCGTTGAACTACATGTAATTCGCCCGATTCGTTAACGAGAAGCGCAAGGGATTCAGTTCCCTTGCGCTTCTTTGTTTTCAGGACTTGCGACTCGTTAGGCCCGTCCCAAAAACGGAACAACTAATCCCGAGCGCGAAACCAAACGCATCCGGTCTCAATTCGTGACTCGTCATGGAAGTCGCTGTCCCTCAATTGTTTATAAATCATAGAAGAGCCGTGGCACGGCCTTTGCATAAGAGGAGACCGTCAACCCAAATAAACATATGAAACACACAACTCACTCCGCCGAAGGTTTCGAATCGACCTACGCCCTGATCGTTCGTTCCGAAGAAAAGGAACGCAACCTGTTTGAAGGCGCGGTTTATCTCGTCCTCATTCTCAGCGCCGTAGTTTCGATCTGGCAGGCCGCGCATCAGCCGGTCGCGTTTTTGCGCGACGGCTCGCGCTCGACTGCGATCGCTCAATCCGCGGACACGAATCATCGCGCCTAATCGTCACGCAGTTCCGGAGAACTTCGTGCGATTATTCGCATTAATTTTTTTTGCTTCCGCGCTGCTTTGTCGCGGCGCGGAAAGCGCGGCGGGCCGCTGGGAAGGCCCGGCCCAAATTCCTGGGCGTGAGCTGAAGCTCGTCCTCGATCTCTCGGAGGAAGCCGGAAAAGGTTGGATTGGGTCGATCATCATACCGGGCCTCGCAGTCAAAGGCGCGCCGCTCATCGATCGCAAGGCCAGCGGTCCCGATCTGGTTTTCGAAATCAAAGGCGCCCTGGGAAACGAAAAAGCCGGCCCGGCGGAAATTCAGGCGCACCTGACGGCGGACAACCGTCTCAAGGGGAATTTTAAACAAGGGGGAAACACCGCGCCGTTCGTGCTGGAAAAAACCGGGCCGCCGCAGGTAGAGCTGCCGCCCCGCAATACGGCGGTGAGCAAAGAACTCGAGGGCGAGTGGAAGGGTGAATACGAGCTGATGGGTTATGCCCGCCATGTCACGATGAAGTTCACCAATCGTGGGCCCGAGGGAGCCGGCCTCGAATTTATCATCGTCGGCAAGAAAACGAACAATGTGCCAGTGAGCCTCGTCACGCAGGAAGGCGATTTCGTGACGATCAAGTCGGACGAATTCGGGATGACTTACGAAGGACGGTTCCGCAAAGAAGCAGGCGAGATCAACGGCAGCCTCACGCAGGGGCCGTTCGAAGTGCCGCTGCTGATGCGGCGGAAGCCATGAGCATTTTTCGATTAGCGGTCGCGGCCGTCGCGCTGTTCTGCGCGGAATTCGCGCAAGCGCAAACGATGTTCCGGGGCGATCCGGCGCACTCAGGGAATTCCGCCGGCCAGGCGCCGCGCCAGTTCCATCGAGTGAAATGGAAATTCCCGACGGGCGATCGCCTCGTTTCTTCGCCGGTCTTGCAGGACAAGCAGCTCTACTTCGGCGGGGACGATGGAAACATCTACGCCGTTGAGGCCGAAACCGGGCGGCAAATCTGGAAACGACCTACGGGCGGGCCCGTGCCTTCGACCCCGGCGGTGGCGAATGGAATGGTCTATGCCGCCAGCTACGATGGAAAATTTTATGCACTGAATGCCCAGACCGGCGCGGTTAAATGGAAGTTCGCCACGGGAGGCGAACGGCGATTTGAGGCAAAAGGAATTCACGGCCTGGAGCCGAAAAACCAGACGATTGCGGATCAGTTCGACGTCTTTCTCTCGAGTCCGGTGATCGCGCAGAGCGCTGTCTATTTCGGCAGCGGCGACGGCCATCTCTACGCGCTCGACGCGAATTCCGGCGAGCTGAAATGGAAATTCAAAACCGGCAATGTGATCCACGCTTCTCCGGCGTATGCGGATGGCGTTCTCTACGTCGGCAGTTGGGACAGCTATTTTTACGCGGTGGACGCGGCGACCGGGAAAGAGAAATGGCGTTTCCACGGCGGGGAAGATCCGCTCATTCACAACCAGGTGGGATTTCAATCCTCCGCGGCGGTGGCGGACGGCGTCGTCTATGTCGGCTGCCGCGATTCCAATCTCTACGCACTCGAGGCCGCGACCGGGAAGGAGAAATGGCGATTCAACAACGAGATGAGCTGGGTGATCAGCTCGCCCGCGGTCGCGGAAGGCAAAATCTTTTTCGCGACGTCGGATTCGAGCCTTTACCACGTGGTCGATGCCGCCACGGGCAAGAGCGTCCTGAAGCAACTGGACAAAGCCTACATGTTTTCTTCGCCGACCGTCGCCGGCGACGTCGTCTTGATCGGCGTATTGAACGGCAGCCTCGTCGCGCGCGACCGGAATAGCGGCGACCTGCTCTGGGAATTCCAAACGGAGGCCTCGAAGCAAAACAAAGGCTGGGTCCTCACCGCGGACCGCAAATTCAATGGCCCGATGCTGTATTACTCGAGCTGGCGCGAAGCGCCGACCGTCTCTACCGACCGCCAGTTCAGCATTGGCGCCATCTTCTCGACTCCGCTGGTCGCGAACGGCGTCGTCTACTTCGGCAGCACCGACGGGAACCTTTATGCGATCGAATAATCAGCCGGCCGGCCTAAACAAAACGCCGGGCTGGCGGCGTCTTTTTAGCGTGCCCGACCGCTGCGCGCTTCGCTTCGCCTTTTTTGAATCCATTTCAGCTCCCGGGCGCATCTCACTCTCGAAGGGACCTTCCGTGCCTCTGCTTTCCAACCAACACCAACCCTAACTCCATTATGTTTCTCGATACTTTTCGCCAGGACGTCCGCGTCGGTCTCCGTGTTCTAGTTAAGGAGAAAACCTTCTGCATCCTCGCCGCGACCGTGCTCGCGCTCGGCATCGGCGGGGTGACCACGCAGTTCACCGTCGTCAACGCCTTCGTGCTTCGCGGCTTTTCTTTCCCGAATCCGGAGCAGCTCGCGAACGTAGGCCTCATCGACCCACAAGCGGACAACAACCAAAACAACGGGGGCGCGGGCAATATCCCTTCGGCGCAGGACTACGAAGACATGCGCGCGGCGCAGCAATCATTCGCGCTGCTCACCGGCTATCTCAACGGCTCGACGATCAACGTTACCTACAAGAACAATCCGCAGCGCTACACCGGCGCTTATGTCACGGAGGATTTCTTCCGCATCCTCGGCGTCTCGCCCATCATGGGCCGCGATTTCACCCCGGATGACAACAAGCCGGGTGCGGAAAAGACGGCGCTCCTTGGTTATGAGATTTGGCAGCGCGATTTCGGCGGCGACCCGAACATCGTCGGCGCGAATGTGCGCATCAATGGAAAGGCTGCGGTTGTCATCGGCGTCATGCCGCAGGGCTTTAAGTTCCCGAACTCGGAACAGCTCTGGGTGCCGCTCTACAATGAGTTTCCGCTCAAGCCCCGCGAAGATCCCGCGGCCCTGGGCGTGCAGATGATTGGCCGGCTCAAGCCGGGTGTGAGTTTTGACCAGGTGAATGCGGAATTCAACGGACTGGCGCGCCGCCTCGCGACCGACCATCCGAAAACGAACGGCCAGTTCACCTCTGCCAATGTTCAGCCGCTCTTGAATGCCTTTATCGGGCCGCAGCTTCGCCAGACCATTTACGCCATGCTCGGCGCGGTCATTGTCGTCTTGCTCATTTCATGCGTGAACGTGATGAACATGCAATTTGGGCGCGCCGCGTTGCGTGCGAAAGAGCTTGCGATTCGCGGCGCCCTGGGCGCGACGCGCTGGCGGCTTGTTCGCCAGATGCTCACGGAAAGTCTTCTCGTGGCAATCCTCGGAGCAGGACTCGGCGTGCTCCTGGCCTATTGGGGCGTCGGCCTTCTCGTTCGCGCGACGAGCTCCCTGCCGTTCCCATTACCCTACTGGGTCAGCTTTACCATCGATGGCAAAGTCCTTCTGTTTACGGTGGGCATCACTTTGGTGGCCACGTTGGTTTCAGGATTCATTCCCGCTTTTCTCAGCTCTCGCGCCAGTCCCGCCGAAGTGATGAAGGAAGGCGGCCGTGGCAACAGCAGCCGGCTGGTCAACGTCATCTCGCGCGTGCTCGTCGTAGGACAGATCGCGCTGACCGCGCTCTTGCTCATCGCAGCGACGCTCCAGATCAAATCGGTGCGCAACCAAAACTCTCTCAATTACGGCTACGACGAGAATGGCGTCTTTAGCGCACGCATGGGCCTGTTCGAGGGCGACTACCCTAACTCGGATGCGCGTCAGCAGTTCTTCGTTCGCGTCCTCCGCTCGCTCCGCACCAATCCAGGATTTGAAGCCGCGGCCATGACCGACCGCTTCCGGATGACCTTCGCAAACTTTGGACAATTCGAGATCGATGGAAAAACCTACATGACCGATCGCGATCGCCCGCGCGGTAACTCCGAGTCGGTTTCGGATGGCTACTTCACCGCGCTGGGGTTGAAAGTTCTCGAGGGCCGCGATTTTACCATCGAAGACTCCGACGCGAAACAGCCGGTGGCGATCGTGAACGCGAGCTTCGCGAAGAAGCACTACGGCCAGGAAAGTCCGATTGGGAAGCGCGTCCGTCTTTTCAACCCCGCAAAGCCCCAGGAATGGCGCACCATCGTCGGCGTCGTGCCTGACATGCTGATGCAAGGGCCTTTCAACGCCCAGGCCGATAGCGCCGGCTTCTATGTTCCACTGCTGGCCGCGTCGCCGTCGCCGCAGTTCTGCACCATCATTGTTCGCCCGCACGCCGGGCAGCGCGCCGATACGCTCGGACCCGTCCTGAGCCAGGCAGTCGCCACCCTCGACCCGAATCTGCCGGTTTATTTCACCGGCACGCCCGCGCAATTGCATTCAGAAATTCTGGGCGTCAATCGGATCACGGCCTCGTTGTTCACGATCTTCGGCGTCGCCGCGGTTGTGTTGTCCGCCGTCGGGCTTTATGGCGTGATGAGCTTCTCCGTCAGCCAACGCACCCAGGAATTCGGCATCCGGATGGCGCTCGGCGCGAACGCCGCACGCATCGTGCGCATGGTCATGAAGCAAGGCGCCTGGCAGCTCGGGATCGGACTATTCATCGGTGTCGGCTTTGCCGCCCTCATCTTCGGGATGGGCCGCCAGGCCCTGGCAAACTTCCTCTTCAAAGTGAACACGCTCGATCCCTGGATCTACAGCTCCGTGATCCTGTTGCTCAGCGCCGTCGCCGCCTTGTCCTGCTTCGTCCCCGCCCGCCGCGCGACCCGAGTGAATCCGATGGAAGCGTTGCGGAACGAGTAGCGGACCCAAACACAGCTGTTTACTAGCGGGGTCGGGGAAGATTTCTCCCGGCCCCTTTTCCTTCCACGCTGAGAGCCTATTGACTGCATAGGCTGAAACCAGGCCCCGCTTTACACGTTCCCAAGCAAAATCATTGACGGTTTTCTCCTCGTCACTCGGTTCGTCGTCAGCAAGACTGGGGACGACATCCGATGTCACCCAAAAAGACCCCCTTTTCAAAACACAAGCGATCAGCAAAACAGACCTCAGCCGGTGAATCTAAACCCGGCGAGACTGATGCTGAGACGCGGGCTGATGTAACGACACGCCGGGCGCGTTATCTCTGGCTCGCATTCGCTTTGGTCTGGGTCGGGGCTTGCACGGCTTGGTTTTGTTGGCGGCAACCACCCTATCCGAATGCCCGCCAAGAACTGCATGGATGGAAATGGTGGTGGTTTCCGCGCGAAACGCACGCCCTATTACGACTGCAATCAGTCGGACCGATAGTTCTTAACTCTGTTCATTTTACCGCGGATGGCTGGCGCGGCTGGGCCGTAGGAGACCGTGGCACGATCCTGAGCAGCACCCAAGAGGGCAAAACTTGGAATCGGGAGAATAGCGGCACCGAAGCAAATCTTTCCTCAGTTTTCTTCACCGCCAATGGCCAACGCGGGTGGGTTGTGGGACGCGCCGGCACGATCCTAAACAGCATCGACGGCGGTAAGACTTGGAAACCGCAGATCAGCGGCACCAGAAATAATCTTACTTCGGTGTTTTTCGCGGCCGATGGCCAGCGCGGCTGGGCTGTGGGGGGTGGCAACACGATCCTGAGCAGCACGGATGCGGGCAACACTTGGAACGCGCAGATCGCCAGCACGAAAGAGTCGCTTTTTTCGGTGTTCTTCGCGGCCGATGGCCAGCGCGGCTGGGTTGTCGGAAGTTATGGCGCCATTCTGAATAGCATGGATAGCGGCACGACTTGGAACTTGCAAACCAGCCGTACCCCAGAATGGCTCGCTTCGATATTTTTCGCGGCCGATGGCCAGCGCGGGTGGGCTGTTGGGCGCGCCGGTACGATCGTGAATAGCACCGATGGCGGGAAGACTTGGAGTCGGCAGACCAGCGGCACCAAAGAATCGCTTCATGCGGTGTTCTTTGCGGCCGATGGCCAGCGCGGCTGGGTTGTGGGAAGCGCTGGCACGATTCTCGGCAGCACCGATGGTGGCAAGACTTGGAGCCCGCTGACCGGCGGGACAAAAGAATCGCTTAATTCGGTATTGATTTCCGCCGATGGCCAGCGCGGCTGGGTTGTCGGGCGCGAGGGTACCATCCTGGGCAGCAGCGATGGCGGCAAGACTTGGAACCCGCAGATCAGCGGCGCGAAACAATGGCTTGCTTCGGTGTTCTTTGCGACCGATGGCCAGCGCGGGTGGGCTGTTGGCGACGACGGCACAATTTTGGGCAGCACGAATGGGGGCAAGACTTGGAACCCGCAGACCAGCAGTAATAAAGGATGGCTTCTTTCAGTCTCTTTCACCGCGGATGGCCAGCACGGCTGGGTTGTGGGAGGCGGCGGCACAATCCTGAGCAGCAACGATGGCGGCAAGACTTGGAACCCGCAGACGAGCGAAACGAAAATTGACCTTTACTCGGTGTTTTTTGTGCCCGATGCCCAGCGCGGGTGGGTTGTCGGGCGCGGCGGCACGATCCTAGGCAGCACCGATGGCGGTAAGACTTGGTTCCCGCAGGCCAGCGGCACCCACGATGATCTTTCTTCGGTGTTCTTTGCTGCGAACGGGCGGCAAGGGTGGGCTGTAGGAGGTGGTAGCACGATCCTGAGCAGCAACGATGGCGGCAAGACTTGGAACGCGCACACCGGCAGTACAAGCGAATGGCTTTCGGAGGTGTTCTTTACCGCCGATGGTCAGCGTGGCTGGGCTGTGGGAAGTGATGGCGCCATCGTAAATAGCATGGATGGCGGTGCGACTTGGAACCCGCAGACCAGCGGCACCAAAGAATCGCTTCATGCGGTGTTCTTTACTGCGGATGGCCAGCGCGGATGGACGGTAGGAAGCCGCGGTATCATCTTGTGCACCACGGATGGTGGCACGACGTGGAACCCCCAAACCAGCGGCACAAACGTTAACCTTTCTTCGGTGTTTTTTACAGCCGCTGGCCAACGCGGTTGGATCGTGGGAAGTGGCGGTATCATTTTAAGTAGCTCCGATGGCGGCAAGATTTGGACTACGGTCAAGCTCTACCGTCGAGCGCCGGCGCCCGTTTACTTTCTCTTACTCGGCTTGACGGTAATCCCGCTTGGATTTGCGGTGCGCAGAGGGCCTGATCCTCGCGTCGAATCGGAAAGCATCGCCAGCATCTATGTTTCTGATGCCGCCCTGAGCGCCGAGGACGCGGCTGGAACGCAACTGGGCGCCGTGGCTGCGGGTCTCGCGAGCTACATTGAAAATCCAAAGACGCAGGCACCATTAGTTATTGGTATCACCGGCCCATGGGGTTCGGGAAAAAGTTCTTTAATGGGGGTATTACGCGATCATCTTCGAGTCAGAGGTTTCCAAACCGCGTGGTTCAACGCATGGCATCATCAAAGCGAAGAGCATCTATTTGCGTCGCTACTCACGTCACTCCGCAGCAAAGCATTGCCACCGTGGTGGAAGACTCGCGGATTCTATGTGCGCTGGCGGCTGCTGTTGGAGCGATGTGAGCGCATGTGGCTCCGGTTGCTGCTGGGTTTGGCGGGGGCGATTTTCATTGGAACGGTGGCCACGCAGCTCGACCTTGACCTCAAGAAGGTCGCGGAATGGACCAGCCTCGAGAAAGTGTTGGGCGCGCTAACGCTGCCAGCGGCACTGCTGCCGATATTCGCGGCTTCGAAGGTTTTCTCGGCTTTCGGAGAGCCTACAAAGCTGGTCGATCTCCTACGCGGACCAAGCGCGGCGAAGGCTCAGGCGGCGACGAGTATGCGCGAACAGTTCGCCCAAGAGTTCGGCGAAGTGACGCGCGCGTTGCAACCGCAGGCGCTCACGCTCTTCATCGACGATCTCGACCGCTGCCGGCCAGACCAGATGTATGTGATGCTGGAGGCGATCAACTTCCTGGCTTCCTCGGGATCGTGCTACATCGTTCTCGGCATGGAGCAGCAAGTGGTCTTGCGCTGCTTGGAAAAAAAACTGGAAGAGGAAGGCTTGGGTGACGTAGCGGCCGCGGCCCCGGGTATTTCACGCGCACAACTCTGGCTGGAAAAATTGGTGCAACTCCGCCTGTTCGTTGCGCCGCTTCGATCGGAGGAAATGCAGGCGCTCTACAATTCTCTTGCGAGGCGGTCCACGAACGAGCTGCAATCCGTAGAGACAGATTGGGGCAGAATCAAATCACACCTGCCGAGATTTGCCCAAGCGACGGCGAAGATGCTCGCAATCCTACTGCTTATTGGAGGTATGGGCTTTGGCGCGTGGTGGGTGGGTGGACAGGTTGCGAAGCGCCTGCAGTGGACGTCGAACGAAAAGCCGAAGCCGCCAACTTGGTTGTCGGAGGTCGAATTGGCTGGGACGCTCAATAACACGAATGTAGCGCTTCGGGTCGAGCCGAAGACGCCGAAGCCGGCGGAGACGGCGGAAGCGAGATCATCAGTGGCTCCAACACAATCACCGATGACTTCGTCTGCCGCGCCAAGCCCGACTCAAACACCTGAAGCGGAATCGGCTACAGTCACGCCGGGCCAGAAATCGTCTCCGAATTGGGAGGGCCTTGCCGCTGCAGCAACTGCACTGCTCCTAATCGCGTTGGGAGCGAGGCACGTGATGGCTATTCGAAACCTAACGATGATCGACGACTCGGAAACTTTCACTAGGACCTTAAATGAGTTCACGCCCTGCATCGAAGTGGCGTGCAAGACTCCACGCGCCGTAAAGCAACTCATCAACCGCATCCGCCTTTATGCGATGCTGCTCCGCCATTGGACCACCAGCGACAATGCGGCCGTTGTGGAGGAACGCTTGAAAAAACAGGAGGCTAATATCGTGATCTTCGGGATTTTGGAAAAGCTTTGCCCTGAACAGCTACGCGAGGCGCTGAAGCACCCAACGACGCCAGGTCTTCGCCTTGAGCTAATCGAGCCAGAGTTCGACTTGGCCGAGTTTACTGATCGCGCCAATCAGGCGATTCGAACGCTTGCGGGTACGGAGATGCGTGAGGATTTTGACCGTCTCGTGCGCTCAATCGAGATCGACTGAAAAAACAACTCGTTAGGGCAGATTGTAAATCTCGATCAATCCGACGCCCTCGAGCTTTGTCGGCCACGATGGTGTTGTAAAGACCGGGCGGCAAATCGGCGATGATCGCGGGTTCGGAATTTGTTGCGGGCGCCATCGTGGTCGATTCGATGTCGACGCGCTGCTGGGCTTTCCAGTTGTCGTGCTTTGCCTCCTCCATCGGCTTTAAATCACGGATCGCGTAAAAAGATGGATTTCTTTTCCTGACCGGGCACACTAGCTAGCCCGATTCATTAGTATGCGCCGTCTCCTCCTTACGCTTTGCGCCTTGCTCGGTTGCGTCCCGCTCGCCCCCGCCCAAGCGACCGTCGAAGGGCGGGTGGAATTGCCTAAATCCCGGTCCGCTCCAGTGATGACGAAGCGTTATGAGATCGTCACCAAAGGCGGCGTCCTGGCCACCAGTCCCCCGCTCGCGGTCGTTTATCTCGAAGGTTCGTTTTCCAAGCCTGGCGCCTTGCCCACCAAGGAGATCGTCCAGAAAGAGCTGACCTTTATTCCGGCGCTTTTGCCGGTGCAGGTGGGGACGAAGGTGGAATTTCCGAATCTCGAGGAGGACATTTATCACAACATCTTCTCCTACTCGCCGGCCAAGCGTTTCGATCTCGGACGTTATCGTCCGGACGAAAAACCGGTGCCATCCCAGATCTTCGATGTGCCCGGACTGGTGACGCTGCGGTGCGATATCCACGAGCATATGCGGGCGCTCGTTCTCGTCCTGGCCACCCCGCATTTCGTCACGACCAACGAGGAAGGCCGCTTCCGGTTGAGTGGATTGCCGGCCGGCCGTTACACCCTCAAGGCCTGGGTGGATAGCCGAGTCACGCACGAGAAGCCGGTGGAACTGAAAAGCGGCTCGACCCTCCACGTCGATTTCCCGTGACGCCACCGCGCGAGGAGCAGAAATCTCATGCCGCGAGTTTTCGCGCGAAGCTCTTCGTCGCCATGATGCTGGTGGTCTCGGGGCTCACCGCGACCGGGCTTTATCTGGTGGAACGAAACGCGGCCGCCGATGTGCAACGCGATCTGGAGCGCGATTTCCAAGCCGAGCTGGCCGCGCTCCATAACGTCGAAGCCATGCGGCATGCCGCGCTGGCGGAGCGTTGCCGCGCGCTGGCCGCCAAACCGCGCATTCACGCGGCGTTGGAAGATAACGCGCTCGACCTGCTTTACCCGAGCGCGAAGGACGAGCTGCGCGATATCATGCAAAAGCCCGCGAACCCGGAGCCGGACCAGCCGGCCGGCGAGCCGCGCGCCAGTTTCTACCGTTTTCTCGATCGGACTGGCACGGTGCTTCCGCCGCCCAACCCGGCCGAAGTGGGTGTTCTCCTGCCGGACGAAGAAGGGCAGCTCGCCTTGAAACCGCTGCCTCAGACACCGCAGATCGGCTATCTCCTGCGCACCCGCGGAACGCCAGAGGAAACCATCGATGAAATCCTCGCGCTCCCGATCATTTCCACGGAAAGCAACGAGGTGATCGCCGCGCTGGTCGTGGGATTCAAGCCTCTTGACGTCGGCCGGAAAGCCGGCGGCAACGAAATGAAAAGCGGCATCTGGCTCGGTGGCTGGCTTCATTTGCCGTCGCTCTCGGAATCCGCCCGCGCCGCGATCGCCGGGGAAGTAGCGCGCCTGGCGGCGGCGCCGAACAGCGCGGAACGCAGTTCGCCCATCGAGATCGAAGGCGAGCCGCACTTTCTTTTTTTCAAGCGGCTCAATCCCGAGTCCGCCTTTCCCGCCGTATATGAGGTCTGCCTTTATTCGCTCAAGAATGCGCTGGCGCGGCAACGCCGTCTGCGCTGGCAAATTCTCGGGGCCGGCGCGGCTCTCCTCCTCGTCGGCCTGGTCGCCAGCCACTTTCTAGCCAAACGCCTTTCCGCGCCTGTCGCGAAACTCGCTGTCGATTCGGAGGAAAACCGGGCACGGCGGAAAAAAGTGGAAGCCGCGCTGGCGACGACCCACGAAGAACTGCAAAGATCGACCCGCTTTTCCGCGGATGCGTCTCACCAGCTCAAGACACCCGTGACGGTCCTCCGTGCCGGCATCGAGGAATTGCTGCGCCGGGAAAATCTGGAACCGGCCGTTTACGACGAACTCTCCGCTTTGCATCACCAAACCTACCGCCTCACCGGTGTGATCGAGGATCTCTTGCTCCTCTCGCGCATGGATGCGGGGCGGCTTCAGATCGACTTCGGCGCGGTCAACCTCACCCAACTCATCGATGAATGGCTGGAGGACTTAACGGCGCTCCCGGACCCCCTCGGCCTCGAGGTGAAGACCGAGGTCCCGACCGCGCTCTACATCGCCGGGGAACGGCGCTACACTTCACTCATCCTGCAAAATCTCCTGGAAAACGCCCGCAAGTATAATCGCATCCTTGGCCAGATTCAGGTCAAAGCGAAGAAGGACGACGGATGGGCCTACCTGAGCGTGGGCAATACCGGCCCAGCCATCCCTGTCGAGATGCAGCCCTTCATCTTCGAGCGCTTTTCGCGCGGCGCGAACGGCGAAAAGGTTGCCGGCCACGGGCTCGGCTTGAATCTGGCGCGCGAGCTCGTTCGTTTGCATGGCGGGGAATTGCGCCTGGTTTCTTCGAATGAAAAATGGACGGAGTTCGAGGTCCGTTTTCGGCTCGCGCCGCAGCCGGCGGCGAGTGCTCAAACGCGCACATGAAATCGCTTCGCGCGCTCGCTGTCGTCATCATGATCGCGTTCGCGAGTCCAGTCGCGCCCGCGCAGGATTTTCTCGATCGCGTCGACGAGACGCTCACTTTCACCGCTTTCAACGACAACGTCCGCGGCCGTCTCAGCGGCACGCTCGATCTCGAGGTCTACTTCTTCCAGCAGCCCCCGCCTGGCCTCATCCTCACCGACGACGACTCGCTCTTTAATTACCGGCTTAGCCTCTTTTTCGACGCGCAGCTCGGACCGCAGTTCTATTTTTTCCTCCAGTCCCGCGTGGATACCGGCTTCGACCCGACCGATCACGGCACGCAAATCCGCCTCGATGAATACGCGCTCCGCTACACGCCGTGGGAGGACGGACGGCTCAATGTCCAGATCGGCGCGTTCGCTTCCATCGTCGGCAACTGGATCCCTCGGCATCTCTCGTGGGAAAACCCGTTCATCACCGCGCCGGCCCCGTATGAAGTCATCACCAAGATCGAAGACAAGACCGCTCCGTTTCCGGGTTACCTCACTTTGCCGGGCGGACTTGTGGATGAAAAACAGGAATACCTGCCCTCCGTCATCTGGGGGCCCAGCTACGCGAGCGGCGTGTCGGTGAGCGGGCGGCTGGGGAAGTTCGATTACGCGGCGGAAATCAAGAACTCATCGCTCGCCTCCCGGCCCGAATCCTGGCACGTCAATGCGATCGGTTTCGAGAATCCGACGGTCAGCACGCGCCTCGGGTTCCGTCCCAACCAGATGTGGAACTTCGGGTTCTCCGCCAGCGATGGCGCTTATTTCCGGCCGGAAGCGCAGCCCACCCTCCCCATGGGCCGCGATATCGGGGACTATCATCAGCGCGTCCTGGCCCAGGACATCGGTTTCGCCTGGCATCATTTGCAGCTCTGGGCGGAGTTTTTCGAAACGCGTTATGAAGTCCCGGGGGTCGGCGACGCGGATCTGTTCGCCTACTATTTCGAGGCGAAGTACAAATTCACCCCGCAGTTCTTCGGGGCCGTGCGCTGGAACCAGCAATTTTTCGCGGACGTGCCCACGCCCGCCGGCGGCAGCGCTTCCTGGGGCCACGACCTGTGGCGCGTCGACCTCGCGGCCGGTTATCGCTTCACGCCGCACACGCAGCTAAAAATCCAATACAACCTCGAGCACGAAAAGAACGGGCCGCGCGATTTAGGCCACACGTTCGCCGCGCAGTTCACGTTGCGGTTTTAACGGTAGCACAGGCATCTTGCCTGTGGGGCGGACGGGCTTGTAGCTGGCTGTTTTATTCTAGGAACATAGGCTTTCAGCCTGTGCGGCCAGCGGGCTTGCAGCCCGCTGTCTTATCGATGCAGCGGACAGAATGTCCGCTGGGCACACAGGCTGAAAGCCTATGTTCCAAGCACCGCGCGGGGATCACGCGCAAACGAGAAGCCGCTTAACGGAGTCGCCGGGATATTCTTACCGAGCGCTAAATACTGAAAGCGCGTCCCTAGAAGTTCAGGATGCAGCAAGGTCTGCAAGGCGCGTCGTTCGCTTTCGTGCGGCGTCCGTTGCGAAAGCAGACCCGTGATGAAGTGATGCTGGTCGGTAAAGCCAGCCAGAGTCAGATCACATTCCGTGGCGCGCTCGGCGACGCTGGTCCACTCCACATGCGCGGTGATGTCGCTGCGGCCGATCCCCTCCAACGGCGTCGCTCCCCGGCGATGTCCCGCATAACATTGCAGCGTGCCGCTGGTGCGTTCCGGCGCATAAAACTGGTCGCGCGCATAACCGTAATCGACCGCCAAAACAAATCCGCGCGCGAGTTTCGGCGCGACGGTCTCAATCCATTCCAAGGCCGCGAGATTGATCTCCGTTTCGTAGGGCGAGGGAAGATCGGGCGGGATTTTGCCTAACTGCCGCCGGAGGTTCTCATCCGCAATTGGTCTTGCCACGAACGCGAAGCCCTCTTCCGAATCCGCAACGCATCGTTCCTGCCATTCGTCCGAATCAGCCTGCCGCCCGATCAAATGCACCGGCATCGCATCAATGAGCTCGTTCGAAAAATGGACTCCGCAAAAAGGCTCCAGATCGGCCAGGGATTTTTTCCACGTCACTTTCCCGGCAAAATCACCCAGCGCTTCCGCCTGCCGTTGCTGCAAAACCGGAAACGGCTCGATGATGCAATAACGCAACGCCGCAAAAAAATCCGGCGCCGTCTCTGCCGTCGCCTTGAGAACATCCCGCGCAAAATCTCCATGGTGCGCGCCTTGTTCGACGATCGCGAAATCCCCCGGCCGTCCGAGCGTTTCCCACATTTCGGCGAATTGCCCCGCGAGCAGCCGCCCGAAAAGCGGACCGACGCTCACATTTGTAAAATAATCGCCCCGACGGCCGATCTGCGCCCGGCCCGAGCTGTAGTAGCCGAACTCCGGATGATAGAGCGCCTGCCCCATGAACCAGGCGAAGGTGACGGGGCCCTCGCGCCGGATCTTCTCGCGAATGAAACCGCTCAGAGCTTGATCGCCTGTGAGCATAGGTATGTTTAGCGTTAATTGGTTGAATCGTTACATCGTTAAAGCGGCGGACGGACGATATGGTCCCTTCGATTTAACGCTTCAACGCTGCAACGCTTTAACTGTTTAACGCTTCCACGCATCCACCGCATGCCCGTTTCCTTTCGTCCGCGACCGCCCGTGGAATATTTTCATTCCCCCTGGTACACCAGGCGGAAATTCTACATCCCGATCGCAGCCGCTCTCGTGCTCCTGCTCGGGTTCGGTATTTATTTCTGGTTCCTCGCCTCGACCTTGCGGGCGCAGGCCGAAACCTTCGATCTCGCGAAGCTCGAGCAAATGGAATCCGCCAGCGTGATCCTCGATCGCAACGACAAGATTTTTGGCCAGATCTACGTCGAGAATCGCGAGACCGTCCCCTACGAACAATTGCCGCGCGATCTCATCAATGCCGTGGTCTCGGTCGAAGACACGAAATTCTACAAGCACAGCGGCTACGATTTCGCGGGCATCGTGCGCGCGGCCCTGAAGAATTTCACCGCCGGCCGCGTCGCGCAGGGTGCGAGCACGATCACGCAGCAACTGGCGCGGAACAGTTTTGCGCTCAAGGAAAAAACGTTCCGGCGCAAGCTGCTCGAGATCTTTCTGGCCCGCCGGATCGAAGAGCGTTTCGGCAAACAGAAAATCATGGAGCTCTACCTCAACCGCATTTATTTCGGCGGCGGATTGTATGGAGCGGAGGCCGCTTCGCGAGGCTACTTCGGAAAACCGGCGCGCGATATGACGCTCACGGAAGCGGCCACGCTGGCCGGTTTGCTCAAGAGCCCGAATAGACTCTCGCCCTGGACGGACAAGAACGCGTCACGCGATGCGCGCAACGTGGTGCTCGCGCGCATGCGCGACCTTGGCTTCATCTCGCGGGAGCGGTGCGAGACGGCGCAGGCGGAAGAGATCGTCATCGGCAGCCGGCAGAGCGCGCAGGGCCAGACCTACGCGGTTGATCAAATCCGCCAGCAGGTCATCGCCGCCGTCGGTTGGGACCGTGCCATGAATGAAGGCTACCGGATCTTCACCACGATCGACGCCGAGTTGCAAAGAGTGGCGGAGGAATCCTTGCGCGCTCATCTGACGGCCGTGGAAAAGCGGGACGGCTACAGCCATCCCACTTACGAAGCTTTTGCCAGCCGCTACAAGAGCGCGAAACAACTCGCCGTCCCGAACGTGACTGTGGCGCCGGATTATTTGCAGGGCGCCCTCATCGCCCTCGATAACCAGACTGCGGGCATCCTCGTCCTCGTGGGCGGGCGCGATTTCGAGCACAACCAATATGACCGCGCCCTCCAGGCCCGCCGGCCGCCCGGCACCGCGATCAAACCGTTCGTTTACGCCGCCGCCTTTGAGAACGGACTTTTCCCGGGCACGCTGGTCGAGGATTCAGCGCTGGATAATCGTGCCGTCATGATCGGCGGAACCACGGGAATTCTCGGCGAATGGGGACCCGAGTCGGAAGAGAACCGTTACGAAGGCCCAATGACGGCGCGGCAGGCGCTGGCAAAATCGAAGAACGGTGCCACGGTCCGCGTCGGCATGACGGTTGGCGTCGATCCGGTCATCCAGCTTTGCAAGGCCGCGGGTATCCGCTCGCCGCTGCGGCCCTTCCCCGCGACGTTTCTCGGCAGCAGCGAAATCACGCTGGCCGAACTCGCCCTGGCTTACACGATTTTTCCCAATGGCGGATGGCGCCCGAACGCCCCGCACATTCTCGATCGCATCGAGGAAAAAAACGGCACCGTGGTCTGGCAAGCCCCGAAGGACCGCGCGCGGCAGACCATCATAAAGCCGGAGACGGCCTATGAAGTGCATTCGTGCCTGGTCGATGCGCTCGAGTCGGGAACAGGCCGCGCGGCCCGCGAAAAATTCGGACTCCACAAATTTCCCGCCGCCGGAAAAACCGGGACGGCCTACGATTTTACCGACGCGCTTTTTGCGGGATACGACAACTCGATCACCTGCGCGGTCTGGGCCGGGTTCGATAAGCCGCAGAAAATTTATCGCGGCGCGTTCGGAAGCGAGATCGCGCTGCCGATCTGGGTGGATGTGATGAATGCCGCGAACGAACGTTATCCCGCGAAAGTCATTCCCGAGCCGAAAGGGCTGCAGAAAGCGGAGATTTGCACGCGGTCCGGATTGCTCGCCACCGACAAATGCTACGACACGGTGAAATCAGCCAGCGGCGAGTCCGTGCACAAGCGCACCACCTACGTCGAGCTGGCCACTTCCACGCAAATGCCGACCGAGCCTTGCAACGTGCATGGCGAAGCGCGCACGCGGCTCGTGCGCGATTTGCCGGACTCCGGCTTTCCCCGCGCGTCGCTTGCCGTCGATCCAAAGCAAGTCCAGCCGATCCCACCGCAAGGGCCCGTCCTTCTGGCCGAGAACGATCCTTATAATGCCGTGCGTTCGACGGTGAAACCGAAGCCGGTGGAAAAACCCGAGATCGTGGAGAAGCCACCGGACACGACGGCAGAAAACAATTTACCCGATCCGACAAAACCCGTGTTGAAAGCGGAAGCGGTCGAGCCCGGAGCGACCGAACAGCCGTTCGACAAACCGGTCCTGAAAGCAGAGCCGGTGGTGCCCGAATCGGATAAGCCGATTCTGCGAGCGGTGCCGGTGACACCGACGCCGGCGCCCAAACAGATTCGCCGCGCGGAAGCCGTGAATCCGAACGAAGAAATCTCCGCCGAATCGATCTTTTTGCGCCCCACCCCTCCGCCAGCCTCAACCCCGGACGAGTAGCACAGGCGTCTCGCCTGTGGGGCCAACGGACATCTTGTCCGTTGCTTTCGGCGCCCCGCGGGTTCCACTCGGCTGACTGATGGAACATAGACCTGCGGTCTGTGCGCCCAGCGGAGTTCCACTCCGCTGACGAACGGAATAACGGACAGCATGTCCGTGGGGCGCACAGGCCACAGGCCTATGTTCCGTCCGCGATTCATCTGGTAGGGTGTTCGCAATGCAGCAAACGGCTCATCCCAACTTTCGCCTAACAGTCCTCAATCCGGCCGGCCGCGATCCGGAACAGCATTTCCGCGATGGCGCCGGCGAGCTAACGCAACCGCATCAGCCGACAAACTTCCATGCTTATGCGGCCTGCACGCGAGGAAGTTTTCAGCGGGAAACGAAGAGCGCGCTCGCGGAAGGCACGCCGGTTTTGCTGTTGCTGCGCGGCGATTTCACCGCGTCGGAGCGGGCGCTGAAAGCGTTGCAAAAGGAAAGCCGCTTCGTTGCGGTCTCCTTGAAGGAAACGGGGCTGCACCAAATCGCGGAGCAACTGCGGAACCCGGGGCGGCTCGAGCGTTTCGTTCGGATCGTGAAACAGGCTGACGCTTGTCTCGCTCCAACCCCGGAGGCGGCGGACCTCTATCGCGCCATCCGCGGCAATCTTAATCGCGTCGCGTTCATCCCGACGCCGTACCCGATCGAGGATGCACGTTGGAATTTTTCGAAACCGCTTGCGAAGCGCTTGGGCATCTTCATCGGAACGCGCGAATGGGACGTGCCGTCGCGCAATCATTTGGCCGCCTGTTTAGTAGCGCGAGAATTAAGTGCCCAGACCGGCGAGAACGTAACCGTCTTCAACTTCGATGGACGCAAAGGCGCGCGGCTTCTCGATGGGATCGGCTTCGCGTCCGGCAAATTGCGCACGCTCGATCGAAAGAGCGGTTATCCCGATTATTTGCGCGAGCTCGCGCGGCACAAAATCGTGCTCCAGCTCGACACCAGTTTCGTCCCCGGCCAGGTCGCGGGCGACGCGCTTCTCTGCCGCGTCCCCTGCGTGGGCGGCAACGGCGCGATCGATCGTCTCGCTTTTCCGGAGAGCTGCGGTTTCAACAGATCGATTGCCGAGATCGGAGAGATTGCCGCGCGTCTATTGGCCGAACGTAATGATTACGAGAAGAGCGTCGCCAGCATCGAAAGCGTCGCGGCCCCACATCTCTCTTTCAAGCATGTCGCCGAACAACTGCGCGAGTTTTTCGGCGGATAGGTCAAGGTTCACCTTCCCGTTGACCTCGGATCCCAGCCGTCCTCCCCGCGTAGAATATTCTCGACCGTGTAGTTCTTAGCTTCCGCCTCGCTGAGTTGTCGCGTCCAGGCCGGCCGTTTGCTGGTGTCAGCGCCCGGACCGGTATTCCGGTATTCGACAAATCGGGCGGTCTTATGATTCTCGTTCCCGCGCCACTCTTTCCAACCCTCCCGCCGGAGATTCTCGCCTAACTCGCATTCGAGAAAAGCGGTGGCCGCGCCTTTGTCCCAGGGGCTGCCAAGAAAGGTTCTGTCCTCGGCGCACGTTATTTTGCACTTGAGGAAGACCAGGCCGAACGGGCTTTGCGGGTCGGTGCTGGACGCGGTAATACAGCCGCCATCCGTTGCATGGATACGGCAGTTTTCGAACACTGCGGTCCCGCGCCCGAACACGAAATCGATCCGGCCCTCGACGTAGCAATTCGTGAAATAGGCGCGCTTACCATCCACCCAGAGCGTGTCCTGCCAGCCGAGGAACCGGCAGTTGCGAAAAACCTGCTTGTCTCCCATCGCCCGCATCGCCACCGCTGGGGCCACCGCACCGGAGGAATTCTCGAAGGTCAGGTTCTCAGCGATGACGTTGTCCGCCTGGATCACGACCGTTTCGCTCCCGTTGGGGCCAAGTTTGTTTCCGGGCGCTTCGGGGTCCTCCATTCCCGCGTAGCGATTAAAGGTAAGAAGCGTTCTGCCGACCTCTTTGTCCTCGCCCCGCAGGATGATGAAAGTTTTTCTCTCGTTAATCACCAGGCGCTCTCGGTACGTCCCGGGTTTGATGAGAATCAGCCGCCATTCCGCGTTGTGGTCCGGGATGGAGTCGATCGCGGATTGGATCGTTGTGAACTGTCCGGTCCCGTCGGGCGCGACGACGATGGGAGTTGGCTCCGCCCGGAGCAGGACGGCACAAAGCAACGTCATCAGCGCCGTCACCATCTGGAGCCTTATCATTTGTTCGAGCTGGGCTCGGCAGACCCGATCGCTTCGAGATAATAATCTTCCAGCGTCTTTGTTTGGACACTCTGCTGAAATTTTTGGCGCACGACGTCCGCGCCGTTCCGCGCAATCGCCGCCAGCCCCTCCGGATTCGAGGTGCGCTCCAGGAGCACATGCGCCAGCGACGCGTCGTCTTTTTCTTTCACCAGAATTCCACTCCGCCCATTCTCGATCGCTTCCGGAATTCCGCCATGCTCCGTGGCGAAAACCGGCAGCCCGCTCGCCATCGCTTCGAGCATGGAGTTGGGAACGCCCTCCTGGTTCCCGTCGCCGCTCCGCTCGCTCGGGTGCAGAAAAATATGCGCCTGATAAAACAGTTCGCGGAGTTGCGTCTGGGAAACGAAGCCGGGGAAGAAAACCTTGTCCGCCACGTCCAGCTCCGCGGCGAGCCGTCCCAGCTCGCTTCGCAACGGGCCTTCGCCCGCGATCGTAAACGTCGCCGCTCGATGCGAAGCCGCGAACCGGGCAAAGGCGCGCAAGCTGACCCGCAGCCCCTTTTTTTCAATCAGCCGGCAGGCCTGGAGGAATTTCCACGCGCCCTCGCGAGGCCAATCGCGCGCGCGAAATGGGATTTCGTCAATCGGGATGCCGGTGCGTTGCAGCCGGATCTTTCCGGCGGGACACCCGATATTGATGAGGGCGCGGCCTAACGATTCCGAGCGCACCAGGACCAGGCGCACCGCATTGAGCATCTCTTGCGTCGCGGCGCGATAGGCCGGCTTTTCCAGATCCACCATCACATCGGCGCCATGGAACGAAACCACCGACGGCCGCGGCCACGCGCGGATGAGCGGCAGCAGATGGACCGCGATATGGCCAAAGTAGATGTGCAAGAGCTGCGCTTTTTGATCGTCGAGAACGCCGATGAGCTTCCTCACTTCGCTCTCCGAAATCTGCCAGGGCGCGTCGCGGAGTTGCTTGAACCAAAACCGCCGCAGGAAATGCGTGGCCGGCTTGCCCACCACCGCGATCCGGTCGAACGGATAGCGCGCTGCCTCCTCCCGTTTTTGCGCGATCACGAACGGCGAGACGCGCTTGAGCGAAGTGATCTGCCGGTAGATGTGGAGCATCTCCGGCTTCAGAAATGTCGCACAATAACAGGCGACCACCGGCCGTTCGGTGGCTTGCGTGTCAGTCAAGTGCGGCTCCGCCGCCATTTTAATCATCGAGCGATCCCGCACTCGCGGGACTCGATCCACCGAAACCGGTCAAAATCGGAAAACAAAAAACTTAATGCCCCTCCATTTACCTGACTCGTCATGACGCGTGTTGTAGTTCACTGTGGACGGGTCGTAAGAGATGGCGTCCTGCGAGGTGCCGTATTTGGCGGGCGCTTTGGGATTGAACATCTGCCAGAAATTTCCGCCGCGGATCCCGCGTTGAATGACCCCATCTATCTGCCCTGGCCGCAGCGGCGTAGGCCGTTCGCGCGGCGCGGTCCGGGGCCGCGCCGGCGCCGTATATGTTTCCGCGGCCATCGAGGTGGCGGCGGTGGCGATGAAGAGAAAAGCGATCAGGCAGGTTTTCATAGGTTAAGGCGGCAAGACAGTCCGCCAGTTGAATCAGCTACCGAAAAGGAAAGCAAGCCTTCTGCATTCGCCTTATTCCCGGAACATAGGCGTCCACGCCTGTGCGCCCAGCTGACATATTGTCCGCTGCAACCTGAGACAGCGGGTTATAAACCTGCTGGGCGCACAGCCTGAAAGTCTATGTTCCGTTCCCGGGCGCCTGAATTTCGCGTGGATACGCGTTTCATGAATCCTTGCCCGGCCTAACACTCCGGCGCACAATCAGGGCGCGATGGATTATCTCGGAAAAGCCAGACGCGTTCTCGATGTGGAAATCGTCGAGCTCCAGCGCTTGCGCGAGCGCCTGGACGAGAATTTTTCCCGCGCGGTTGAGCTGATCAAGAGTTGCGTTGAAGCGCGCGGGAAGGTCGTCGTCCTGGGCGTCGGAAAATCAGGGCATATCGGGAACAAGATCGCTTCCACGCTGACCAGCACGGGCTCGCCCGCGGTCGTGCTCGATTCCCTGAACGCAATGCATGGCGACCTCGGCATGGTCTCGGACGGCGATGTCGTTCTGGCCTTGAGCGCCAGCGGCGAGACCGAGGAGCTGCTCCGAATTCTGCCCGCGATCGCTCGGTTTCAGGTGAAGATCATCGCCGTTTGCGGCGACGCCAATTCCACTCTCGCGAAAAATTCGCACATCGTTCTCGACGTCAACATCGAGCAGGAAGCCTGTCCTCTGAATCTCGCGCCCACTTCGAGCACCACCGTCATGCTCGCGCTCGGCGACGCGCTGGCCATGGTCCTGCTCGAGGCGCGCGGATTTCAAAAGGAAGATTTCGCCCGCTTCCATCCCGCGGGGATGATTGGGCGCAGCCTGCTTTTGCGCGTCCACCAAATCATGCGCCCGCGCCACGCCCTCGCCATGGTCGCGCCCGATGCGCCCATTCGTTCCGTTCTTAAGACCATGACTGAAGTCCGGGGCGGCGCCGCGGTCGTCGCCGACGAAGAAGGCCAGCTCCTGGGCATTTTTACCCAAGGCGATTTCGTCCGCCATTTCCAGTCGGATACCGGCATCGCCGACCGTCTTGTCGGCGATCTTATGACGTTGAACCCCGTCACCGTGCACCAGGACAAACTCGCCGTGGAAGTCCTGAACCTCCTCGAACGCCACCGCATCGACGATCTGGTTGTCGTGGACGACAACCAGGCCCCCGTCGGCATTGTCGATTCCCAGGACCTGACGAAGCTGAAACTTCTGTAGCCGCCCCGCTATGTCGGGGTGTTGGGCTTGCTCCACGCGGCGACATAGCGCCGCGGCTACAGTGCACTTGAAAAACTCTCAACCATCAACTATCAACCCTTCCCGCTTATGGCAGCCGCGAACGATCTCCGCAAAGGACAGGCGATAAAATACAATGGCAACACGGCCATTGTCCTCGACGTGCAGCATCGCACGCCGGGAAATTTGCGGGCGTTCGTCCAGGCGATCATCCGCTACATCAACACGGGCAAGAGCGCGGATGTGCGCTTCGGTTCGACCGACAAGGTCGAGCTGGTGGACATCAACCGCGCCACGGTCGAGTTCAGTTACAAGGACAATAACGGATACCATTTCATGGATCCGGAAACGTACGACACGGTGACGTTGCAGGATAGTTTGCTCGGCGAAGCGAAGGATTTCCTGGTCGAGAATCTACAGGTGCAAGTGCTCTACGCTGAGGGCAAAGCGGTCCAGGTGGAGCTGCCGTCGTCGGTGCAATTGAAGGTCGTCGAATCGCCGGAAGGTCTTCGCGGCGATACCGCATCGAACGTGACAAAGCAGGCCATCCTTGAGACCGGCAAGACGGTCAACGTACCGCTGTTCATTCAGGAAGGCGAACTGATCAAGATCGATACGCGGACGGGCGCGTATATGGGTCGGGCGTAAGCCTAGGTAGGGACGCCGCGCCGCGGCGTCCGCTGGTTTCAATTACCTCCGCCACTACTCAACGCGCTCGGACGCCGCAGCGCGGCGTCCCTACCACAACGGTTTCTGCGTTTCATCGGCGTTAATCTGCGTAATCTGCCGCTAGCGTGGCTGCGAAGAAAAAGCGAAAGACAACCCTGCATCATGGGCGCAGACGTGGCGGACGCCGCGTGAAGGTGGCTGCGCCGATTGTCCGGCGAAACGCGGCCGCCGACCCGTGGATGATTCCCACCCGCTGGGTCAAGTTCGTCATCGCGCTTTTCCTCCTCCCGCTGTGCGCGATCCTGACCCAGACATTTTTCACCGTCTTCGCGCGCGCGACCGTCACCCATCGCCTTTGGGCCGGGGAGGAATTTTGGTTCTTCTCGCTCGGCGCGGTCCTGTGGCTGATCGCCTTCTTCGGTCTGCCGCGCCCGATGCTGGTTTACGTGTTCGGCCACGAGCTGACGCACGCGCTCTGGGTCTGGATCATGGGTGGACGCGTCACGCGGTTTCGGGTGGGACGCGAAGGCGGCCATATCGTCACTGACCGGAACAATTTCTGGATCGCGCTCGCGCCCTATTTTTTCCCGCTCTACAGCCTCCTCATCATCGGCGTTTACGGGGCGCTCGGCTTGTTTCTCAACGTGCAACCATACGGCCGGCTTCTCTACGCCCTCATCGGGGTGACCTGGGCTTTTCACTTCACCTTCACCTGCTGGATGATCCCAAAGAAGCAGACGGACCTCACGGATCACGGGACGTTTTTCTCCCTCGTGGTGATCTATCTCATGAATCTGCTCCTGCTCAGCGTGATGCTGGCGCTCGCCTCAGCCGAGATCACGTTTGCGGATCTGGGCGGGGATTTTGTCGAGAACGCCGAGAAGTTCGCGCGCTGGATTAGTTCTTTTTGGCGGCGGGTCTGAGGAGCTTCAAGGAGCGGCGGTTTGAAACCGCCGTTTTATTGGGTCGGCGATTTCAAATCGCCGCTCCTTGGTTTGTATAGACGGCGAAGGGGAGGTTCGTCATCGCCTCGGACAATTTAACCTTGTCGTTCTCCGCATGGAGCTCACGGCCGGTAAATAGTTCCTTAGCGCCTTCCCGCGAGAGCGACGCCGGCAACTCGGCTGCCGTGTCCTGCCATTTCTCGCCAATCGGCGGAAAACCAACGCGCGAGGAAAGCCGCGGCGCGAGCACCGCTATCCATTGGCCTTCGTGCTCACGGGCGAAGGCAACGCAGCAGTCCGCAAACGCCCCACTGAGCGAGAGCGGCAGATATTTCCCGTGCTTGAACAAAGCCTGATGGTCGCGCCGAAAACGAAGCAGCCGCTGGGTGAGGAATAATTTGATGCGCCCATCCGGCCATTGCTCCAGCAATTCTTCCGGAGGCGCCTTCTCAAGCGACTCGAGCAGCTCCTTTCGCTGCTGGTAATCCACGGGACGCCGGTTGTCCGGATCGACCAGGCTGAAATTCCAAATCTCGCTCCCCTGATAAATGTCGGGAACGCCGGGAGCCGTCAGCTTTAGAGCAACCTGCGAGAGCGAATTGATTGCGCCCAGACGTGCAATTTCTTCCGCAACGGGAAGGAAGCTCGGGAGAAATTTGTTTTTCGGCGACGAATCCAAAACCTTCGCCACGAAATCACTCATGGCCGAATCCCACGCTTCGTTCGGCTGGATCCAGCTCGTGTTCACCTTGGCCTCTTTCAGCGCCTTGGCCATGTAAGCCTGGATGCGCTCGATGTATTCGGAATCGACTGCCGGCTCCGCGCGGCCGGTCGCATCGATCGGCCAGGTGCCGAGCAAGGTTTGGTAGAAAAGATATTCTTCGTTCGCATCGGGCGCGGTGGCGTCGTCCAGATTCCGCTTCCAGCGCCGGTTGATCACTCGCCAGCGCTGCAACGCGCTGCGCCAAAGTTGGGGGACCTCGGCGATCGCCAGCATCCGCGCGCGCACGTCCTCGCTCCGTTTCGTGTCGTGCGTGGAAGTCGCCAGCAGAGTCGCCGGCCAGTCGTGCTGGCGTTCAAGATTCCGCTCGTGGAATTCATTTACGCTGATTCCAAAATGCTGCGGCTCGCCGCCGACCTCGTTCAGCGCGGCGAGCCGGTTGTAAATGTAGAACGCGGTATCCTCGAGCCCCTTGGCCATGATCGGCCCGGTGCTCTGCTGAAATTTCAAAACGAAATGGGCGTGCGCGGCGCGGGCTTCGTCGTCGACATTTTCCGGAAAACGGAAGAGCAGGATGTCGCGCAGAAAATTGAAAACCGATTCCTCCAGCGCGGGGTTGCGCCGCTTCGCTGCGATGACGGCTCGCTCGATGATGGCGCGGTCCTCGTCACTCACCGGCTGCCCCGGCGCGACGTAAGTACGGTAAACCGGGAAACAGGCAATGGTTTCGTGGACTGCGCGGGCCAGCGCGTCGAGGGTAAAATCGCGAAACCAGCGGTTGGTTTCAGAAAGCCGGTCGAGCATGTCGCCGAGCACGTTCACGTCGTTGGCGAGCGAAAGGCGCATGACCAGGCGCTTCTTCGCATAAACCAGATGGCCGAAATGCATCGAGTGCCCGATGAAGCGCTGGAACGTTTTCGTGATCGCCTGCTCCGCTGAGGCATCCACCAAGACATTCGAGAGCAGTTTGGCGAATTCGTAACCGGTCGTGCCGTGGACAGGCCAGTCTTTCCGAAGCGTTTCGTTCCCGGATAAAATTTTCTCGACCAGGAGATAGCTCGCCCGGCCATCTTCCGGAAACGGAAGGCCGAGGACGGCCGCGCAACGCCGCTGCAATTTTTCGAAATATTCCTTCGGCAAATAGAGACCGTCCGGGTGATCGATCCGCACACCGCTCACAGCGCCCGCGCCAATGAGCTCGAGCAGCAGTTTATGCGTCGCATCGAACACCTCCGGCAATTCCATCCGGATCGCCGCCAGATCGTTGACGTCGAAAAACCGCCGGTAATTGATTTCCTCCGCGGCCACGCGCCAGAAGGCGAGACGATAAGATTGATCGTTCAGGAGCTGATCGAGGGCATCGAAACTCCGGGACTCACCCGCTTTGCCATTGATGTCGGCTACCGCCTGCATCACCGCGGCCTGCACCTGGGGCGCTTCCTGGCAACGCCGCTCCAGCCGGCGTTTGATGATTTCCTTCTCGCGGGCCCGTTCCGCGATCCGCTCGGGATCGGTCTCGGTGCGGCGCGGCAAGTATTCGAGCGCGGTGATGATGCTCTGGAACTCCGCGTAAAAATCTTCCTCCTGGAAGGCCTTCAGCTTCTCCAAGGCGATCTCGAGGATGTGCCGGTAGGTGCCGGGCGCGAGGGGAAATTCGTGATCGTAATAACGAAGGAAAAAGGCGCCGGCGTCGAAATGCACCTGCAATTCGCCGCGCTCCAGCACCCGGCCGTATTGATCGCCCAGGATCGGGAGCAGAACCTTGTCCTCGAGATCGGACTTGAGCGGCTTCCACTGAATATCGAAGTAAGGGGCGTAGATGGAGCTGGGGCCGTTTTCCAAGACGTCCATCCACCATTGATTGAGCGGCTCGCCAACGCCCATGTGGTTCGGGACGAAATCGACGATCTGTCCCATGCCATGCGCGTGGAGGTCGGCGATCCAGGCGTCGTAGTCCGCGCGGGAACCGATGGCGGCGTTTAGCTTGTTATGATCGGTGATGTCGTAGCCGTGGAGACTTTCGGCGCGCGCCTGGAAATAGGGCGACGCGTAACAGTCGCTGATCCCGAGCGCGTCGAGATACGGCACGATTTCCCGCGCGTGGGTGAAGGTGAACTGCCGGTTGAATTGCAACCGGTAGGTCGAACTGGGAATGCGCGGGTGCTGAGTTGTCACGAAAGGGGAGGAAACTTAGACAGGATTTACCGGATGGACAGGATTCAATCCTGTTAATCCCTTCAATCCTCTCTCCTCCCCTACATTTTTTCCGGCACCTTAATGCCGAGAAGCTCCAGGCCCTGGCGCAACGTCCGTCCCGTCAATTCGCACAAGGCCAGCCGCGAGCTTCGAGCCGGCTCTTCCGATTTCAGGACCGGGCAGGCCTCGTAGAACGAGTGAAAACTGTTGGCCAGCTCGTAAAGATAGTTGGCCAGGATGTTCGGGCGAAAATCGTTCAGGACCGCCGGGACGACTTCCGCGAATTGGGAAAGTTTCAGCGCCAGGGTTCGTTCTTCTGGAGCGATGAGCGAGATTTTTGTTTCGGTTGCCTCATCCAACGCGCCCCACAGGGGCGCGGCTACAGAAGCTTTCCGGAAAATCGAGCGGATGCGGACGTAGGCGTTTTGCAAATAGGGCGCGGTGTTCCCCTGGAACGAGAGCATCCGGTCCCAGGAAAAAATGTAATCGGTCATCCGATATTGCGAGAGATCGTAATATTTCACCGCGCCGATCCCGACCTTTTGGGCGATGTCCATTTTCTCGGGCTCGCTCAGATCAGGATTCTTCTCTTCGATGATCTTCCGGGCGCGCTGGACCGCGTCATCAAGCAAATCGCGCAACGCCACGTTCTCGCCCGAGCGCGTTTTCATCAGCTTGCGGTTTTCGCCGAGAATGCTGCCGAAGGTAATATGATGAAAATCGGCGGTGTAACCCTCGCGCCGCGCGATCGCGATGATTTGCTTAAAATGCAGGATTTGCGGCGCGCCGACCACCAGCCAGACCGTATCCGCTTTCAAATCCTGAATTCGATAATCCACCGTCGCGATATCGGTGGTGGTGTAATTAAAACCACCGTCGCTCTTGCGGATGATGGCAGGCTTTTCCCCCAGTTCGGGGATGTCGCGGAAGAAGACGCAAACCGCGCCTTCGCTCACTTCGGCGATACCCGCTTTGAGCAAACGCTCGACGACGGCTGCGAGCCGGTCGTTGTAGAAACTTTCCCCCCGCTGGATGTCGTAATGAATGTCGAGCACCTGGTAAGCGCGCTCGAATTCCTTCAGGGAAAGATCGACCGTCTCTTTCCAGATCGCGAAATTCCCGGGATCGCCGGCCTGGAGTTTGACCAATTCCTCCTTGACCGCTTCCCGCACTTTGGGGTCGCTGGTCGCCTGCGCGTTGGTCTCTTTGTAAATGCGCACCAGCTCCGCGATCGGATCGCGTTCGAGCGCGGCGCGGTCGAGCAAATTTTTCCAGCCGTAAATGACCATTCCGAACTGGGTGCCCCAGTCTCCGATGTGGTTATCGCGAATGACTTCGTGGCCGAGGAATGTGGCGATCCGCGCGAGCGCGTCGCCGAGGACGGTGCTGCGAATGTGCCCGACGTGCATCGGCTTCGCCACGTTCGGCGAACCGAAATCAATGACGATGCGTTTTGGAGTGGCGGCTTTTTCGACGCCGAGGCGTTCATCGCCGAGCAGGTCGCCGGTCCTGGCGGCGACGGCCTCGGGGCGAAGCGTGAAATTAATGAAGCCGGCGCCGGCGATGGTGGGCGGGTCGCAGAGGCCGGATAGTTCCAAGGCGGCCAATATTTTTGGCGCCAGCGCGCGGGGGTTTTCTCCGAGCTGCTTCGCCAGGATAAGGGCGGCGTTGCTTTGGTAATCGCCGAAACGGGCGTCGGTGGCGGGCGTCACGGCTCCGGCCTGGGGAAGGCCCGCCGCGGCCAGCGCATCCGCCATCTTCTGAGCGAGAATTTCCTGGAAAGTCTTCATTGCTGTAGCCGCGGCTCTCTATCGCCGCGTTCCACCGCGCGATTATTCGCCCCGACTGAGCGGGGCGGCTACAGTTTATTTCTGCGCGCGATCGCGAAAGATCGCGAGGATTTCGTCGGCCGAGTTCGCAGCGGCGAGGCTTTCGCGGACGCTTCGGTCGTTCAGAAATTTCGCGATCGAAGCCAGGGTGCGCAGATGGGTTTGGAACTGGTTCTTCGGCACGATAAAGAGCACGACGAATTTAACGGGCGCATTGTCCAACGCGTCGAATTCGATCCCTTGCGACGAGCGGCCGAACGAGGCAACCACCTCCTCGATGCGATCGGACGAGGCGTGCGGAATGGCGATGCCGAAACCGATGCCGGTGCTCATGGTTTCTTCGCGCTGCTTGAGCGAGGCGAGAATGCTCTCGCGGTCTTCCGGTTTGATCTTGCCCTGGGCGACGAGGAGATCGATCAGCTCGACGATCGCGCTCCAACGCTCCGTCGCTTTCATCTCGGGAATGATTTGCTCGGCAGAGAGTAGGCTGGCCAAGGACATGCAGGATTCCCCGGTTGGGGGTCGAAAGCTTAACGTGGGGCTTTGGGATGACAAGCGTGATTTGGCTCAGATTTCTGATTCCTGCTCATGCTCGTGATCATGCTCCTGATCCCTTCGCTGGGGCCGGAATAGGGAAGATCATGAGCAGATCATGATCAGGAGCAGGAGGAGGGAAACTAGCTCCCGCGCACCTTGTAATTGAGCCGGCGGGAAAGGAGCCAGCGGACGCCAAACATATCGGTGGTGGCGCGCAGGGCCCGGTTGCCGAGGCCGTATTTGCTCTCGCCAAATTTGCGCGGGCGATGGTTCACGGGGATTTCGACGAGGCGATATCCGGCGCCTTTGACCAGCGCGGGAATAAAGCGGTGCATCCCTTTGAAGGGGAGCAACGCGCTGATGCATTCGCGCTTCATGGCCTTCAAGGTGCAGCCGGTATCGCGGACGCCGTCTTTGGTGAAACGGCTGCGAACGAAATTCGCGATACGGCTGGTGACGCGCTTCACGAATGTGTCCTTGCGTTGGGCGCGATAACCACAGACAAGATCGGCGCCACGCTCGATCTCGGCGAGCAGCTTCGGAATATCCGCGGGATCGTTTTGCAGATCGCCATCGATCAAAACGGCCGTGGCGCCACGCGCGCTCTGCAAGCCGGCATACATGGCGGCGCTCTGGCCGGCATTGCGCTCGAATTGGACCAGACGGATCTCCGGCTTGAAAGCGATCCGCTCGACCGTCCGATCGACCGAGCCGTCATCGACAAAAATGATTTCGTAATCGAGACCGCTCAGCGCGGCCATCAACTCCGCTTGCAGGATCGGCACGTTCTCTTCTTCGTTGAAGAGCGGCACGACGACGGAAACTGCGGGCGAACCGGCGTTCATAGGGGCAGCGTCCGGTAATTCCGGCAGGCAAAAACATTCCACTCGCGCATGACCACGCCAAACCGGCGGACCTCGATCGTAGCGATGCGGTCCACCGATTGAAAGGCGGCGCGAATGTTATGGGGCACGAGCGGCGACTTCCCGCTCTGGACATAGAGCGCGGTCCGCCCGGAAAAGAGATTGATCCCGCCTTCCTCCGTATAGACTTCGCCATCGGGGAGCGGTGTGTTCGGCGGCGCCTCCACAAATTCGTCGTAGCGCGGCCAGAAGGAGAACTGGTTCTCGATGTCCTGCGATTCCACGATGTAAACCGGCGGATGCCCCGGGCCTTCGATGCGTTTGTGGTTGAAATAAAACGCCATCTCGGAAGCGCGGTCACGTTGATCGGCA
>DASQLH010000147.1:0-10543 GCA_035630155.1 Chthoniobacterales bacterium | reverse complement strand
GAAGGAGCCGATAAGCCGCTGCCGATAAATCGCCGTGCCATTGGGCGCCACGTCGGCGATCTCGGGCAGCGAGCGCTCGACTTCGCCGGCTTCGTTCGCGATGACGATGCGCGGGTGCCAGATGGAATCGAGAGAAAATTGCTTCGTGCCCGGACCGTCGTGCGCGAGCTGCGGGTCACGCCACCGGAGAAGAAGCACCAGATTCGCCGAGAATGTCTGCGCCACGCTGTCGATCTGCGTAATGTCGCCGATCCAAACCGCATAGCTGACTTTCGTTGGCCCCGCCTCGGCCTCCGGTCGCGGCGGCGTGGGCGGCAAGGGCGAGGGAGGAGTCGCGCCCCGCGCGCCAAAGGGGGAGGCCAGCGCGATGAACAATGCGCAAAGAAGGAGGAAATGTCGCATCGGCTCCCCTATTGGGATTGACGGGCTAATCAGCGATCTTGTTCCAAATCTTGTCGGGGTTGCAATCACCGATCACAACCGAGACTGCGTAATTCGCAAGACTAGGATAGTGGACGTTGGTCCTATGGTCTGGGGAGCGCACGCGCCTCGCGTGCTGGTTTCGGCGCCCTCGCCGAAACGAACTTGCCATAAATGGCAGCTCGGAAAGAAAGTCCGCGACGACGATGGCGTCGTCGCCAGCACGCGAGGCGCGTGCGCTCCCCAGATTTTCTCACGGTGCTTGCTCTGTTCTGCTTTGCTTTCCTAACAGGACCGAAACGCACCAGACGGTCATCGCTGCGTGAAGAATGATCGCTGGCCACAACGCGATGCCAACCAGCTGCGACCGGAGGCCCGCTGCCCCGAGGACGAGCCCCGCGCCGAGGTTATAGACCACCATCGCGCTGACGACTCCGCGTGCGGCGCAACTCTGGGTATCAAACGATGTGAGCCAGCAGGCGATGCCTATTGCCAGGAGCGCCACGCCGGCGACGCGACCGAGTGGAATGCCTGCACCAAGAAGCTCACTGCCCAGCAAGAGCCGAACAACGAGGGCAGGTGCGGCGATAAACCCCAGGCCCGTGGCCGCCTCGATGAAAGAGGTGAGTTTGAGCAAAAGTCTCATTGTTCTTCGGGCATCCGGCAGGCGGCCATCTCGAAACCCGCCTCCTTCGCGAGTTAGTCGATTCTGCTTCGCAAGATGATGCCGTTAGTCAGATTGCCCCTTCTTTGCGGCGGCCAGTTTTTGCGCCTTCTCGTCCGTGTCCGCAGTGGCAGTCTTGGTTTCGTTCAATTGGACCGTGAGCTTGCCGATCTTGCCCGTAAAGCGTGAGGCGTGACCGGATCCCACGCTCTCGACCACCGGGGTTGCATCGTCCATTCCAACGTCCGCGGTCTCGTCCGCCGAAAAAATGAGGCCCTGAGTCTTTGGGATCTTGGCCTCCGCAACCTTGGCGCCGTTGACCGTGATCGTGGCGTCGCCGCCCTTCCCCATTCCTCCGCCGGCGTAAACGAAATCGAAGACTACCGTCGCCTTACCCGCGGGGAGCGCCTCGGACGCGCTCACGGTAAAGCTTTGCATCCCGAGATAATTGTAGGTGTAGCTTGGCTTGCCATCCTTGAAGTAGAGAGCCCAGCCGCCGAAACGCCCTCCCTGGACCAACACTGCGCCGTTCGCGCCCGCCGCAGGAATCTCGAGCTCGGCGGTAATGGTGTGCGAGCGGTTCTTGATATTGATGAAGACGTTCTCGGACATCCCCTTCATGCCTTCGTGGAGCGTCAAGGAAGTGCGATCGCCCATCAGGTCCGGCCGGCCGGCGATCTTCGCATTCGCGCGTTCGATGACACGGTCGTCAATGGGCAGGACGCGATACTTCTTCGCCTCAGCGAGGAAGAGATCCTGCATTTTCTTGAGCCTCGCCGGATCCTTGGCGCTCAAATCGTTGGCGAGACTGAAGTCGCTACGGGTGTCATAGAGCTGCCAGGTGTCCTGCGCCAGCGGCGCAACGGGCGTGCTTGACCAGGGGTACTTGTGGATGGTGGCGGCAAACCAGCCCTCGGAGTAAACGGCGCGATTTCCGAACATCTCGAAGTATTGCGTGGTGTGGCGCTCCGCCGCCTTCTCGTCGTCGAACGAATAAACCATGCTCTTGCCTTCGATTGGCGACTGGACGGTGCCATTGACGCTCTTCGGTTCAGGCAGGCCGATGGCCTCCAGCACCGTGGGGGCGACGTCGATGACGTGGGTGAACTGCGACCGGACCTGGCCTTTCGCCTTGATCCGCTTGGGCCAGCGCACGGCCACGCCATTGCGGGTGCCGCCGAAGTTGGATGCCACCTGTTTCGTCCAGGTGAACGGCGTATCGCCAGCGACCGCCCAGCCGGCCGCCATGTGCGGATAAGTGGTGGGGCCGCCCCAGGTGTCGATGTGGGCGAGCTGGTCCGCGACCGTTTCCTGGACGCCGTTGAAGTAGGTGTATTCGTTGAACAGGCCGTTCATGCCGCCTTCAGCGCTGGTGCCGTTATCGCCGAGGATGTAGAAGACCAGGGTGTTGTCCGCTTCGCCCGTGTCGTCGACGGCTTTCAGCAGCCGTCCGATTTCGGCGTCGGCGTATTCGCCAAACGCGGCATAGACCTCCATCTGGCGGGCGAACATGCGCTTTTCATCCGCCGAAAGCGTGTCCCAGTCTTTGATGTCCTTGGGCTTGGGCGCGAGCTTTGTGTCCGGCGGCACGACACCGAGCTTGATCTGCCGCGCGAGCGTTTCCTCGCGCAGCTTGTCCCAGCCCTGGTCGAACTTGCCCTTGTACTTCGCGATCCATTCCTTGGGCGGGTGATGCGGTGCGTGGGTAGCGCCTGGCGCGAAGTACATGAAAAACGGCTTGTCCGGCGTCAACGCTTTCTGGAAGAGCATCCATGCCACCGCCTGGTTGGTCATGTCGGTCATGAAGTTGTAGTTCGGATCGGTTGGGACCTCGACCGGGCTCAAACCGTCGTAGAGAAAGGGGGCCCACTGATTGGTCTCGCCACCGATGAAGCCGTAGAACTTGTCGAAGCCGGAGCGCGTGGGCCAGCGATCGGTCGGCCCGGAGGGGCTGACTTCCCAGGCCGCCGTCTCATGGTTCTTGCCGAAGAACGACGTGCTGTAGCCGTTCAGCCGCAGCATCTCCGCGAGCGGCGCCACATTGTTCGGGCGCTGGCCGGTGTAACCGGGGAACGCGGTCGCGGTTTCGGTGATCGCGCCCATGTTGTTCATATGATGATTGCGACCGCTCAGCAGGGCGGTGCGCGTCGGCGAACAGAGAGCAGTGGTGTGAAAACGGTTGTACCTCAGACCCTCGCTGGCGACGCGTTCCGCGTTGGGCATCTGGACCGGCCCGCCAAAGGCGCTCGGCATCCCGAAGCCCATGTCATCAATCAGGATCACAAGGACGTTCGGCGCGCCATCGGGTGCCGTGATCTGGAAGCGCGGAGGCGCCTTGGCGTCGCGGGCATCCAGCGTCATTATCTGCGGAGTAACCGGCTCCGGTATTGGCAGCACGGTGCGATCGAGTGGTTTTTGGGCCAGGGTGGGCGCCGCCGTCAGCGCGGACAGCATCAAAAGCAGGATTAGATTCGTCAGAGCACGCGGGTTCATAACCATCGACTCTGCGCGGTGGCCTAAGCCTCCGCTATGGGACCTTAGGCCTATAGTCCCGCGGTCTTGGCCGCCGCATTTTTCACGCAGCGAAAGCCGAGATGATTGGTGGCGGTATTGACCTCGCCTTTGCCACGAGTGCCGACGATGTAGCGCGAGCAATACCGATCGTTACAAAGATACGAGCCGCCGCGATGCACACGCTTTTTCTCCCCAGGCTCGGCCGGGTCAAACGGACTATCAGGCCCGGCCGGATTGATGGTCAGATCGCTGGCTTTCGCCAGCTGCGCATAATAATCATGACGATACCAATCGCTGCACCATTGCCAGACGTTGCCCGACATGTCGTAGAGCCCGTAGCCATTCGCGGGAAATTTCGCCACCGGCGCGATGCCGGCGAAACCATCGTCGGCCTTTTCCTCGACCGGAAATTTTCCCTGATAAGTGTTCGCCATCCACTTGCCGTCGGGACGAAACTCATCGCCCCAGGTGTATGTCTTCCCGGATAATCCGCCGCGCGCCGCGAACTCAAACTCGGCCTCCGTGGGCAGACGTTTGCCCGCCCACTTCGCGTAAGCCTCGGCGTCCGGGTAGCCGACGTGCACCACTGGATGCTTTTCTTTCCCTTTGAGGTCGCTTTCCGGTCCGCGTGGGTGCCGCCAGTCTGCGCCCTTCACGTAACTCCACCATTGAAAATGATTATTCAGCGGCAGTTCCTGGTCCGGCGGAGTGAAGACAACAGAACCCGCGATCAAATTCTCCGCTGGCGCGGTGGGAAATTCTTCTTTGGTCGGTGTGCGTTCCGCGATCGTGACGTAACCGGTCGCCTTCACGAACTTCTCGAAATCCTCGTTGGTCACCGTCGTTTTATCCATCCAGAAACCATCGATTCGAACCCGATGAATGGGTTCCGCATCATTCGAAGGCATGGCCATTTCGCCACTGCCGCTGCCGCTCGTCGTCGCGCCCATCAAAAATTCGCCCCCCGGAATCCAGACCATGCCGGGCGGAGCGTTGTCCGCCTTGATTTCTGCCGCGAAAGCAATCGGACCCGCCCAGAAAGCAAGCACGATCCAGAATGCGACCGCAAGGAGGCGTGATCGTCTCATGTGGAGAGACTGCCCCGCTGGGGATGGGCCCGGTATTGGACCTTAGTCCTACAGACGTCGAACAGGAGTAACGGAGGAAACAGAGAGGAACTTCTCCGTTAGCTCTGTTTGCTCCTGTTTAATTGCTTCGCGCCGTTCTGTTTTGTTTTCCCAACAGGAGCGACACACACCAAACGGTCATCGCCGCGTGAAAAATCCGGCCCCGGCTTCAAACACTGCGCTCACGATGAGCAGAGGTTTCATGCGAAGCACCGCTGACAACTCACTTGGCGGGCGTGTACCAGATCGGTGAGGTGTAGGCGCGCTCGATGATGGTCATACGCGTGCCGGAGAGCGGCTTCACGCCAAATCGTTTCGCGTCATAAGCGGTCCAGCGTGGCGTCGGGATTTCGATCACGCGGACGTAGTAAAAGGCGCGGAGTTTCGCATCGAACTCCGGGTCTTTCCAGACGGCGATGAGCTCGGGCGCCCCAATGGTATTGGTCCACGTGGCGTTCTCGACATCAACGGTGTTGCCAACGCTCGGGATCTTGCCCTTTGCGTCCGGTTTGCGGTCGCCGCTCCACGCCACGTCATAGACTTTCTCCTGCACCTCGCCCTTCGCATCGAGCCAGCCTTTGATGATCTGGATGCGATCAAGATTGCCGCTCAGCGGGTCTTTCATCGCGGCAGCAAGGAAGGTGGGCGCCTTGCCGGCGGGCGCGTCGAAAAGATCGCCACCCATCGGCACGCCCTTGGTGTAGCCGGCGACGGCGGGGCTGCGGCTTTCGGCATCCGCCTTTTCAAAATCCCAGCCGCCGAAGAATCGCACCACCATGCGGGAGCCGGTGGTGGCGTAAGTTTCCTTGCGCTGCATGGCGTCGAAGATCGAAGCGCGCGTGTTTTCCTCGGCCCAGACGGCGGCGTAACCGGCGGAGACGACTTGCCAGTCCATGATCTTCACGCCGGACTTCGGGTTGTTCATGAAAGTGGCGTTGAGGCGATGCGCGCTTGGCTCGCCGGGTGTGGTCTTGCCGAAGAAGTTGTCCTCCTCGAAAGAAGCGAGGCCGGTGTGCGCGTCACTGCTGCCGACGAGGCCGAACTTATACGGATTCGCGCCGAGCTTGGCTTCGAGCTTGAGGCCATTCTTTAAGGCCGAGCGGGTGTATTCGCCTTCGAGCATCTCGTTTTTCTTTGCCACGCTGCCGTCGAGATTGCCAAAGGCCCACGTCTCGTAATCGGCGAACTCATCGTTCGGCGAAAGGAAGGGATGTGTCTCGCCGTCGCCTTTCATCTGGGTGGCTTCGTAGAGCCGTTCCCACTTCGCGCGCTGCTCGGCATACGCGCGGTCGATCGCTTTGCCAAAGGCCTCGATGATGGGAAACATCGTGCCGTTGCTCAGGTTGCCGTTGTGGGCGATGGCGAGGACGCTGCCGCCGGTTTTCTTTTCGTAGGCGTCCATCCATTTCCAGAGCTCGACGGGATTGGTGGAGCCGAATGGCGGGACGCAGGTGTAAGGCTCCACCTGGCTCGCGCGGTCGGCGTTGTCGCGGAAGATGACGTTGCGATGGAGGTTGTTGCCCTTGTCGAGCGAGGTCCACTCGTAGCCGATGAAGGCGGTGAAGCGGCCCGGCTCGTTGAAGGCCTCAGCGGCGTCGATGGTTTCCTGCCAGGCGCCGCGGTATCCTTTCGTGCCTGGGGCATACTCCAGGGCCTTCGGAAATTGGCCTTGGGAAAACTTGCCGATGAGTTCCAACGCAGCCGTCTGACCCTGGCCCGACTGAATCATGTCATACCACCGGCGGCCCGTCGGATCGGCGAGCAGTTCAGGCTTGCCGGCGAGAAGGTCGCTGAACATGCCCATGTTGTCCGAGTGGTCCGCGACCACGAGGAAATCGAGCGGACGAGAGAGCTTCGCGGGCTGTCCGCTCGAGGCCATGACCTGCTCGCCGCGCGCGAAGCGATACGCGTCGCGCGGAGTCAGGCGGCAGCCGAACGCGCCGGCGTCCATCGAGAAACCGGTGTGCAGGTGCGTGTCGCCGAAGAACGGACGCGTGGGGAATTTGCGCTCGGCGTAAGGCGAATAGGGGCGCTTCTTGAACGCCTCTCCCGCTTTCTCTTTATCGAGTGTGCCGAGGTCGGTGTTGACGGTCTCGTCCGCGGCGAAGGCAGCGAATGTAATTGCGAGCGAGGCCGCGATGGTGATGGCGAGTACGGTGGTTTTTTTCATGATGGGTGGTGTTCGGTGAGGTTGGAAATTTAAAGAGCTGCGATGCGCTGGATTACCCAGAACATCGCGATGGCGCCGATGGCGTAAGGTGGGGCGAGTCGCGCCCATTCCAGCGCGGGCAATTGGATGCGGCGCATAACTGCGAGAATCGCGAGCACCACGGCGACAAAGGCGAGCTGGCCCGCTTCGACGCCGACATTGAAAAGGAGCAACGCGAGCGGGATGTCGTTTGCCGGCAGCCCGACTTCCGAAAGCGCGCCGGCAAAACCAAAACCGTGGAGCAATCCAAATAACCCCGCGACGAGCCACGGCGCGCGTTCAGTCAGCCCGCATTGGCCGCGCCGTGAGCGCACGATTTCCGCGGCGACGAACACAATGCTCAGCGCGATCACCGCCTCCACTGGCGCCGACGCCACGTTCACCACGCCGAGTGTCGCCAGCGCCAGCGTGATGCTGTGCGCGATGGTGAAAGCCGTGATCGTCTTCACCAGCAACCCGACGCCGCGCACGATGAGAACGAGCGCGAGCACGAAAAGCAGATGATCGATCCCGAGCAGGATATGCTCAACGCCGAGCACGAAGTAACCCGCCGCGGCGGGCCCGGCATCCTCTTTCCCTAAAACAAATGAAGGCGCGTCCGGCCGTAACAACCGCGAGACTACGCGCCCATCGGCAAAGGCGACCCGCACGAGCACATCCACCATCGTCGTCTGCAAGCCATGCACCGCGACCTCCCAGCCCTCGAGCCCGCGCGGGCCGGTGGCGATCGTCCAGCGCTTGATCTCCGCGCCGAAGATCCGTTCCACGCGCGGCGGCACGACCGTCCTGGAATCGCTCGGCATCGAGGGATGAATCGGCAGCACCCCGCGCGAAAGCTGCGCCGCCGTCGGCACGGGACAGCCGCACGGCATCGACTTTGACGCGTTCGGATCATCCGCCGGCGTCGGCGGCGGAGGCCGCAGCTCCTCGCCGGCTAGCGGCGTGCCTCCCATTGCCGGGACTTTCCACAACACATCAAACTCGCCGGGCCCGCGCTCGGTTAGCTCGAGGAAGGCAGGTCGCACTTCGTGGGCCCGCGCGGCAGGCGCGAGGACGCACGTCAAAAGCAGCGTAAGGAGTAGAATGGGTCTCACGCAAAGACGCAAAGGCGCAAAGAAAGGATGATTCCTCTTTGCGCCTTTGCGTCTTTGCGCGATTAATTCCGTCGTCATTTCGCCGCCGTCCTGGTCGAGGGCGTCGCGACGTCGGCCAGCGCCTTTTCGTCAACGCTGATCAGATACCTTTCTTTCAAACGTCTGAAGAAATCGGCATTCGCCGCCAGGCGTCGCGTCTCAGAAAAATCGCGCAGCACCGGCTCTCGCACGGCGTCGAATTCCACCGACTGCGGCCCGGCGCGATCCAACACCTGGACCAGATGCACGCCGTAGCTCGACGCAACGGGCCCGCGCCATTCGCCCGCGGGCAGCGTCACCACCAGCGCTGCGAAGTCACGTCCCAGCGCCGAGGCAATGTCCGTTTCACTCGCACCCGCAAACTCATGCTCACGCAAAAACGGATCGCCCAACGTCTCCTCGTCCGCGCCCTTGGCCAGCGCAGCCAGCGCCTCGCGCGCATCCGCCTCCAGCCGGTCGCCGCGCCGGTCCTTGCTGAAGTAAACGTGCCGGAAACTGATCCGCGCCGCCTTCGCGTAGCGCGCCGAATTTTCCTCGAAAAACTTCCGCAGCGCCGCCTCGTCCGGCTCCGCCGCCGTCGCGATGTCCTGTCCGAGAAACTCCATTTTCTGCGCGAGACGCCGGCGCACAATTGTGTCATTCCCATCCAGCCCCAGCGCGAGCGCCTCGCGGTAAAGCACCTCCTCGCGGACATGATCGTTCACCAGCCCGCGCAACTCGTCACCGTCCGGCGCTCGATGCCACTGGTTCGTGAAGCCTTCGCTCAGCCACGCGATGGTCCCCGCCGTGATCTCGATCTGCGCGACCGCATTCGCCGCCGGCCGCTGCTGTTCGCGCCACGCGCTCACCGCAAAGATCAACAGGCCAAGCAAAGCGAAATGCAGCAGCGGTTCTTTCAGCCAGCGGTTTATGTGCTTTGGAGCTTTGAACCTGTTCATCGGGACGAGATTGTCTCCGAACGACGGAGTGGGCTATGGGACCTTGGTCTTATGGATATCTAACAGGAGGAAACTCCGACATGAGTCGCGAGCAGGCGCCGAAAACGGAGGTCCGGAATCAAATCCTCTGTGTTCTCTGCCTGCTCGCGACAACTGCCGGAGTTTCCTCCTGTTGAGAATTGTCGCGTCGGACGTAGGCCGCGGTCAGAAGTAGGATTTAAGGACCAGGCCGAAGCGGTTCACGTTGCCGGAAGCGGAGCGGCTATCATTCTGGCGCGCGACGTACGGCTCAATGCGCCAATGCTTGTTCAGTTCGATCTCGATGCCCGCCTGGTAGAGCTGGCGGTTCCAGGTATCGAAGCGGGTGTCAAAGAAGGTTTCGGCCTGGACATAGGGGACAATCACCACACCGCACACCTTGAACTCCCTCTCGATCCCGAGACGAAGGCGGTAACGCTGAGAGGACTCGCCGTCGATGTCGCGGAGGTCTACCCGCCCGCGGTTTACCAGCCAAATCTCCCAGGGTAATTCGAATCGCCCGGTCATCTCGAGGAGCACCGTCTGGATAGTTGACCCATCGTCCCGGTCGTCGAGATCGGTCGTCACCAGATAGCCGGTGCGGACCCAGAGAAAGCGGTCGCGCTCCCAGTTGCCGTGCCGGAGCTCGCGGCGCAAAATCGGCTTGAGCGTAAAGTCCAGGTGCGCACCGAACTCGCCGTCGGTGTAGTCCGGCGACAACCCTTGCGTCACGTCCCCGAGCAAAAACAGCCGGATGTGTTGGTTGAGCTTGATGAACACATTGAGCTCTGGGACGAGCTCCTCATTGTGTTCCTTAGCGCGGGCCGGCTCGAGCAGTGTGGCGAAGACGACGAGCGTGAAAAAGATGCGATGGACGTTTGGCCAAAGCATCCGGTTTTTCCTAGAACCTGATGCCCGTCGTGATCTGCGCGCCGTGCGTGATGGTGTCGAACTTGAGCCCGTCATTTTCGTAGCAGAAGCTCAGCGCCCGATAACCGATCTCGCTGAAAATGTTGCGAGTAATATTGACGCCGACGACTCCCTCGACCTGCCACATCAAATCGGAGCCGACGCCAAAGCCGCCGACTTCCCCGCGGACAGCGGTGTAAAACGCTTTCGAGAAGTTGTAGCGGGCACGCGCTCCGATGTAGGGATCGAACCAATCGTCCGCGCGGGCGAAGCTGCGGTTGAGCCGGCTCTGGAGGGAGGCCGAGATGTTCTGGGCGATCGCTGCCTGCCGGTCGGCCACCCGTTGTTGCACGGCGGCTTCGCGGGCCGCGCCCACCAACCCAAGCGCATCGACTTCGGCCCTGATGCGTGCTTCTTCGACGCGAATGACATTTTCCAGCGCTCCTGCGACCGCTTCGGGCTCACGGCCCGCCAGCGGCGCAATCGGAATGGAAGGCCGGCGCTGATCGTTGCGCAGGTTCGTGACCAACTGGTTCGTGATGCGAGCGTTGATGTTGCTCCGGAGATCGTTGAGGAAGGTGCTTTCGCTGATGGCGTTGTTGAGCCGATCG
>DASQLH010000146.1:0-7463 GCA_035630155.1 Chthoniobacterales bacterium | reverse complement strand
TTTTCCGCGCGTTGATCGGCGAGAGTTTGTTCGCCGCGCCGGGCCTCGGAATATTCCTGGCTGATGAGCCACGCCAGCGGTCCAAAATCGGGATGACTGGTGGCAAGCGCCTTGAGCTTCTCGATCCGGGCGTCGCCTTCCTCGAGCAACGCCAGCGCGGTCTCATAGGAGGCCGTCCGCGGCGTCAACTTGTCGAAGTAGCGCATCGCTTCGAGCGAAGCGGTCTTGCCTTCCGCCACCTTCAGCATGGCTGTGTAACTGAGCCACGGATCGATCGCCTCGAGATTCGCCGACAGATACTCGGCGTACTCCTTGCGCGCGGCCGCGAAGTTGCCTCCGAGCTCGTGCACACGCGCGTTGTGATAATGCTCCTCCGGCGTTTTCGCGACGGCGATGAGACCACCCGTCGAGCGGATTGAATCGAAACGTTCCGCGATTTTTTCGAGCGAACTCCCGTCCTTCGCCATTTGGGCCGACATTCCCGTCACCGCTCGCTTCGCCTGGCTTTGACTGTGCACGAGCCAGATAACCAGGATGGCGATAAGCCCAAGCAACGCCGCCACCGCGACCGCCCACCGTTTTGCCCCACGGCGAAGCTGCGTAAGATCGTCGCGGAGTTTCAGGACGCCGGCTTCGAGCGCCTCCCGGCTGGCAAGCGGATGGAACAGGTGCGTGTCCGCTTTCAACGTATTTCGATACGCCGCCTGCAATTGGCGCGGCTCGTCGGGTTCCGGCTCGTGCGCGTCGATCGGAAAGCTCTCGTCCATGAAAAGATACCAGACCTTTTTCCCGCGCTTCCGGCCGTAGAGAGCCTCGAATTGCGTATAACTGACCCGTCCGAATTCCTCGTCCGGCGCCGGCGGCTCGGCGCCGTAGCATTGTCCCACGAGCTGCACGACACCTTTGCATTGATCGATCTGCTGCCGCAGCATCTGGCGCAGGTCGCCGCCTTCGGTCCCGAAGATGTCCTGCCAGACCGGCTCGTACCCGAGGAAAGTAAGCGTATTTGCGACCAGTTGCCGCGCACTGCGCAACTCCTTGCTCACCGCCGAAATGAAGATGGTCGGTCGAGGCGACACGGCGGAATGATGACCTACCGGGTTGACGGGGGGCTGGCAAGCCTGGAACGACCGGCCCGCGGCCTGCAAAAGTAAGTTTGCCCTACGGAAATCATCACATTAAAATCTGTTCTTCGTATTGCCTCCGGGCGTGCGGTAGATTAAGGACGTTTCAATGCAGACTCGTTTCATGAAAAATCTTGCCTTCGCGCTCGTCGTCAGCGCGGGGTTCCTCCTGGCCGCCTGTGCCGGCGGACCTCCCACTCCACCACCTCCTCCGGATCCCGCCCAGGTCAAAGCCGACATCAAGGCGCGCGATGATTTTGCGCGCGACCTCCCCAAACCCCCGGAGCGTTAGCCTTCATTTTATGAAATCGATTCTCACTCTCGCGTTCGTGTGCGGCTCCTTGTTGTTCGGCGGATGCGCGGACAACTCCCTGATGACGGACGAAGAGTACGAAAGAACCCGGCGTCCTGCGGCGTATTCGCCGGATCCTGCGGGCCGCCTGCCGTACTCACCATACGTTCGATAGTGATCAGTAGCGCCGCAGCTCAAGCAAGCTCTTCGAACGTGCTCATCGCTTTGAAGAGCTCATAACGCGCCCGGATTTCTTCCATCGTCAGCGTGCGCATGCGCTCGAGGCTGAACGCCTCCACATTGAAGCTCGCCAGGACGCTTCCGTAAATCACGGCGCGGCGGAGATTGGCGAATGTCGGATCGGTTTTCGCGGCCGCCAGATAGCCAGCCATGCCTCCCGCGAAAGTGTCCCCTGCCCCGGTCGGATCGTGGATGTCCTCGAGCGGATAAGCGCCGCAGCTGAAAAATTCGTCCTCGCCGAAAAGCAGGGCGCCGTGCTCGCCCTTTTTGATGGCCACGTATTTCGGGCCGGTCGCGCGAATTTTGCGCCCGGCCTTGATCAGGCTCGTTTCCTTGGTTAGCTCGCGCGCTTCGCTGTCGTTGAGAATCAGGAGATCGACGCGCGGGAGGAGCGCGTCCAGGTCGGCGCGTGTGGTTTCAATCCAGAGGTCCATCGTGTCGGCCACGATAAACCGGGGCCGCTTCATCTGGTCGAGCACGTGCGACTGGAGCGCCGGCGCGATGTTCGCCAGAAGCACGAAATCGGTTTCGCGGTAGGCTTGGGGAAGGTCGGGCCGGAAATGCTCGAAGACGTTAAGCGCCACCGAGCGGGTCTCACGCGTGTTCATGTCCCAGGCGTATTCGCCGGACCAGCGGAAGGTTTTCCCAGCGACGCGCTGGACTCCTTCCGCATCGATCTGGCGCGACTTCCAGAAATCGAATTCCGAGGCCGGAAAATCGTCGCCCACAATGCCGACCAGTTTCACCGGCGAAAAGAAACTCGCGCCGAGCGCGGCGTAGGAAGCGGACCCGCCTAGCAAATCGGCGTGCTCTTCCACGGGAGTCTTGACGGTATCGAGCCCGATGGAACCAACAATGAGGACAGACATATCAGAGGTCACAAGTGAGAGGATGAGCGCACAACGCTTTCTTTGCGGAGCGCGCATACTCTGCCGCATCGTGCGCTTGCAGCAAGCCCGAGACGATGACAACCCGGCGCGCTCCCGCCGCCAGCACCCTGGGTAAATTGTCCAGCTTGATGCCACCGATGCAGAAAATCGGGATGCGAACAGCGTCGTGAACCTTCTGGATTTCATCCAGGCCAACCGCCGGATAGTCCGGCTTGGTCGGCGTGGCGAAGATGGGTCCGAAGCCGATGTAATCGGCGCCTTCATAGAACGCGCGAATGGCCTGATCGACACTGTGAGTGGATTTCCCCACCATGCAGTCGGCGCCGGCCACTTCCCGCGCTTCGGCGATCGGCATGTCGTCCTGGCCGAGATGGGCGCCTTCCGCCGAGATGACTCGCGCGACTTCCGGATGATCGTTGATAATCAGCGGCACGCCGCGCTCGACCGTGAGACGATGCAAGTCCGCGGCGATCTCGGCGATCTGCGCGCTGGCCAGCTCTTTCGCGCGCAACTGAATCAGATCGACGCCGCCGGCGATCATCGCCTCCGCCATTTTTCCGCAATCGCGAATTTCGACGTAACCCAGATCGAGGATGCCGTAGAGCCGGCTGCGACTAAGATCGGCGGCGGTCAAGGCGGCGATTATTCGTGCAGCCGCGTCGGCGTCGGCTTCAACTCGAAGTTGTCCGAATTCATGACGCGTTCGACGAAACCGGTATCGTAAGTGCCGTTCTGAAATTCCGCGTTGCGCATGATGGCGCTGTGGAACGGAACCGTGGTCTTGATGCCGGTGATGTAATATTCGTCCAGGGCCCGCCGCATGCGCGCGATCGCCGAAGCGCGCGTCGCGCCGACGGTAATCAGCTTGGCGATCATAGAATCGTAATAGGGCGGCACGACGTAGCCGGTGTAAGCGTGCGAATCGATCCTCACCCCGCGACCGCCCGGCGCGTAGTAGAACGCGATCCGGCCCGGCGACGGCTGAAAGTTCTTTTCCGGATCCTCGGCGTTGATGCGGCACTGAATGGCGTGGAGGCGCGGCTCCGCATGCGCGACGTGCGGCGAAAGGCGCTCGCCCGCCGCGATCAGGATCTGTTCCTTGACCAGGTCGCAGCCGTAAACCTCCTCGGTCACCGTGTGCTCCACCTGGATCCGCGTGTTCATCTCGATGAAGTAGTAATGGCCCTCGTTATCGACCAGGAATTCCATCGTCCCCGCGTTTTGATAATCGACTGATTCCGCCAGCTTCACCGCCGCGTGTCCCATCTTTTTGCGCAGGCTTGGCGAGATCAGCGGTGAGGGACATTCCTCGATCACCTTCTGGTTCCGTCGCTGGATCGAGCAATCGCGCTCGCCGAGGTGCACGGTATGCCCGTGCTGGTCCGCGATCACCTGGAACTCGATGTGATGCGGATTGATGATGAGCTTCTCAATGTAAAGCGCCCCATTGCCGAACGCCTTTTCCGCCTCGTTCCCGGCGGCATGAAAGGCCGGTCCAAGGCTCGCTTCATTGTGCGCCATGCGCATCCCGCGGCCGCCCCCGCCCGCCACGGCCTTGATCATGATCGGGAAACCGATCCGCCGCGCGACCTTTAGGGCTTCCTGTTCCGTCTCAACGATCCCATCGCTGCCGGGTGTAATCGACACGCCCGCCTTGCGCGCACAGGCGCGCGCGGAATTCTTGTCGCCCATCGCGTGCATCGCGCTGGACGGCGGCCCGATGAACTTGATCTTGCAGCTTTCGCAGACTTCCGCGAAGTGCGCGTTCTCCGCGAGAAAACCGTACCCAGGATGGATCGCGTCCACGTCGCCCACTTCGGCGGCACTCATGATGCGGTCGATTTTCAAATAACTCTCGGAGCTCGGCGGCGCGCCGATGCAAATCGCTTCATCCGCGAGCTGGACGTGGAGCGAATCGACATCCGCCTCGGAATACACGGCGAGGGTGCGGATGCCGAGCTCCTTGCAGGCGCGGATGATGCGCAGGGCGATTTCGCCCCGATTCGCAATTAAGACTTTCTCGAACATTTGTGGCGCCCGCCGCGGCGAGCAGATCGAAAACTACGCGAGCTGGAAACCCGCGCTACCTCACCCGGAAAAGGACCTGGCCGAACTGGACGGGCTTGCCGCCCTCGGCCACTACCTCGGCGATGACGCCTTTTGTTTCCGCTTTGATTTCGTTCATGACTTTCATCGCCTCAATGATGCAGACGACGGTATCTTCCGTCACCTCCTTGCCTACGTCCACGAAGGGCGGTGATTCGGGCGAGCTGGCCCGGTAAAATGTCCCCACCATCGGCGACACGATGTCTTTGAGCGCTCCGCCCTTCTCCGCCGGTGGGGCAGCCGGCGCCGTTCCCGCCACATTCCCTGGCGCAACCGGCGCGGCCGGGGCGACGGAAGGCGCGGCAAAGACGGTCTGGTCGCCAGCGCCTTTTTGCAGTTTGAGCTTGAACCCGTCCTTCTCCATTTCGAAGACCGACAAGTCGTTCTTCTTCATCAGGTCGATGACGGCTTTAATGTCTTTGAGTTCCAAGGTGGCTCCGTGGTCGAGGCTGGGCGTTTAGGTAACGCGGTTTTTTCCGGCGGGTCAAGTCCGCGAATTAGGCCTCTTGCTCTTGCTCCTTCCCCTGTAGCCGCGTCCCTGTGGGACGCGTGAGAGCGGGTTGGCAACAAAGCTCCTCGCGTTGTCCCTGATTGGAGCACGAGCCCGAGCGGCCCACAGGGCCGCTGCTACAGGATGTGATCACGAAGAAGGGAAATCGCGCACGATTTTCCCGTCTCGCATCTCCACCTGGCGCGACGCCGCCCGCGCCACCTCCTGGCTGTGCGTTACCACGATCAACGTCGTCAGCCCTTCCCGGCCGATCTTCTCCAACAATTCCATGACCGCCGCCGCCGAATGCGAATCGAGGTTTCCGGTCGGCTCGTCGGCGATCAGCAGCGACGGCCGATGCACGAGCGCGCGGGCAATCGCGGTTCGTTGCTGTTCGCCGCCGCTCAGTTGGTGAAGGAAATGATCCGCGCGTTCCCGCAATCCGACCAGATCGATCAGCTCCGCCGCGCGCTGCTCACTTTCCCGCGGGGTGACGCCCTGCAACAGCAACGGAAAGGAAACGTTCTCCAGCACGTTCATCGTCGGGAGAAGGTTGAAAAATTGAAAGACCAGCCCCACCTGCCGCCGCCGGAACTGCGTCAGAGCTGCGTCATCGGCCGAATGCAAGGCCAGCCCATCGACGAAGATTTCGCCGGTGGTGGGGTGATCGAGGCCGCCCAGCAGATGGATGAGGGTGCTCTTGCCGCATCCGCTCGGGCCGCTGATGGCCAGGAATTCATTGCGCGCGATTTCGAGCGAAACGCCGTCGAGCGCGTGCACCGTCCGCTCGCCGGTCTTATATTCACGCGTGACGTTCCTGAGCGAGATCAAGCCAGTTTTATCCGCCACGGATGGAGCGCACGCAAACCGCAGTCATGATTTCGCGATCGTTGCCGAGAGTGACGACTTCATCGTGGTCGAAAAACCGCCCTTCCTGCTCGTGCATCCGACGAAGCCGAGCACTGCCCGAACGCTTTGGGGCGAACTGAAACAGCTCCTCGCTTTCGAGATCGCGAACGGCGGACAGGTTTCCATCGTCAACCGGCTCGATCGCGAGACCAGCGGCCTGGTTCTCGTGGCAAAAAACGCGGCGGCCGCCCGCCGTTTTGGCTTGCTCATGCAGGAACAGCGAATCGCCAAGGAATACCTCGCGATTGTCTGGGGCTGGCCGGAATGGGAAACGCGCTCCGTTGAGGCGCCGCTTGCCCGGCAAGGCGCGCATGTTCCGTCACCGATCTGGCTCAAGCAAACGATTCACCCTTTGGGCGCGCGCGCTCGCACCGATTTCCGCGTTGAAGAACACTTCACCCGCGGCGCGAGCCGGGAACGCTTTGCTATCATCCGCGCTTTTCCCCAGACCGGGCGCACGCATCAGATTCGCGTGCATTTGGCTTCGCTAGGCCATCCGATTGTTGGCGACAAAATTTATGGGCCTGACGAAAAGCTCTATCTCGAGTTTATCGAGACCGGTTGGACGCCGAAGCTCGAGCGCCAATTGCTGCTGCCGCGCCACGCCCTTCACTCCGCGGCGCTGGAGATTGACGGCGGACAGAGATGGACAAGTCCGCTGCCGCCCGATCTCGTTAGTTTTGTAGCCGCGCCTCTTTGAGGCGACTGGAGACGGCACGCCCCCGGTACCGTTGAGGGGAAGCGGCGCTCACTCACAACGGCACGGGGGCGTGCCGTCTCCAGAGATAGCGCACAGGCGCGGCTACAGAAGAATCACCTTGATGTCCATCAACCGGATCGTCTTCCCCTTGAAGTTGTGCTCCGTCGCCAGCTTCAACCCGCCAAAGTCCTGGTATTTCTCCCACGTCGCCTGCAATCCCTCGCCGGCTTGTGGAATGTAATCCCAGGCCCGGGGCAGCTTCGTCTCCGGATCGATGTAAAACAGATATCGATCGGTCGGCGTCAGCCCCACATTCTCGAAACTGAGCTGGATCGTCTCCAGGTTCGCGCCGTTAAGATCCTTCGCTCCGGTGGCTTTCACCTTTACGCCGCGATCCCGAATCTTCAGCGGAGCAAGCAGCCAATAGGAATCGTTCACCCAGCGCGCATAGGCATCCTTGGCCTCACCGTCCGGCGGCGCCGCGGCCAGATTCACCGTCACGGTATGATCCTTCCCCTGTTTGTCTGTCCATTTCACCGTGTCGGTGCCCGCGGCGACATTCCAGGCATGTTGCGCCGTGAAAAGCCTTTTCCCATCCTGTTCGACCGCGAACGTGAAATCGATCTGCTTCACCTTGTCCCAATTCTCGCCGCCGCTCGCTTTCCAGAGCTCGGTCGCGAGAGGCGGTTCCTTGCTCGTGGAATCTTCCGCC
>DASQLH010000145.1:0-9426 GCA_035630155.1 Chthoniobacterales bacterium | reverse complement strand
CGAGCTCGGCCAGAACTACGGCTGGCGCCAGAAAGAGGGGACCTTCAAGTTCAATCCGGCCGACGGAACCGTTAGTGATGATCTGACCGGCGTTCCCGCCGGGCTCACCGACCCGATCGCGCAATACGATCGCGACGAAGGGATCTCGATTATCGGCGGCTTCGTCTACGACGGCAGCCTGCTTCCGGCGTTGACCGGCAAATATGTCTTTGGCGATTTTGCCCGGAACTTTACCGGTCCCAGCGGCCGTCTTTTCTATTACGACTTCACGGCGGCTGAGATCCGCGAGTTCATCATCGGCCGCGACGATCGTGCCCTGGGTCTCTTCGTGAAGGGAATGGGGCAGGACCAGAACGGCGAGGTCTATGTCCTCGGCAGCACGGTGGTCGGACCCACCCACACGACGGGTGTCGTTTACAAGCTCGTGCCAGTTCCGTCGCAGTTCCTGAACATCTCGACCCGGGCGCGGGTGGGCACGGGCGACGACGCGTTGATCGGCGGCTTTATCGTGCGCGGCACGGCGCAGAAAGAAGTGCTGGTGCGTGCCCTTGGTCCGTCGCTCACCCAGTTTGGGTTGTCCGGCGTGCTCGCCGATCCGATTCTCGAACTACGCGGGCCGAATGGTGTCCTCCTCGCGAGCAATGACAATTGGAAATCGAGCCAGCAAACCGAGATCGAAAACACCGGCCTGCAGCCGCAGAGCGAGGCCGAATCGGCGCTTCTCGCGACCTTGCCTGCGACCGATCACACCGCGATCGTGCGCGGAAAAGATAACAGCACGGGTATTGGCGTGGTGGAGGTTTACGATCTCGATCAACTGGCCGATTCGCAGTTCGCTAATATCAGTACGCGGGGCCACGTCGAACCGGCCGATAACGTAATGATCGGCGGCTTCATTCCGGGCGGGGGCAGCGCGAGCGTGCGGTTATTGCTGCGCGCCATCGGGCCTTCGCTGAGCCAACTCGGTGTTCCAAATCCGCTGGCGGATCCAACCCTGGAGCTGCGTGATGGGAATGGCGCTTTGGTAGCATCGAACGACGACTGGAGAGACGATCCAGCTCAGGAGGCACTCATCAACGCGACGGGGATTCCGCCCGGCAACAATGCAGAATCCGCCATCGTGATAACGATCACCCCTGCGCGGCACACCGCGATCGTCGCCGGAAAAGGGAGCGCGACCGGCGTGGCTTTGGTTGAGGCGTATCACTTGGAGTAGCTCGCCACAGCGCACTAATTTCAGAACGGCTGCTTAGCCCGTCGAGTCCAACTTGCGCAAGGCGAATGCATAAACGCCGATCGCGACGCCTTCACTGTTGGCGCATTTCTTGCACGTGTCTCCTTCGATACGTCCCCTCATGAAGATAATCGTTCCTGTCCTTGTTCTCCTCGTTATCGCCTTCCTTGTTAATCATTGGCTGCGATCCCGCCAGAAGGAGGATTTCGTATTCTCTGATTCGTCCTCTCCCAAGTCGACTATTCGGGATACGCTCTTTGGCGATACGGCTCTCGAGCGTTGGATGGGCGATGGCCAGGGAATCCCATGGTCGCATTTTGCCGCTGGTAAACGATCCCTAGATGACGGCAACCGAGAGCAAGCCGCTAGTTGCTTCAAACAAGTGCTGAACGTGCCCAACCTAGAGCCGCGGCATTATTTGCAAGCGTGGCATTTCCTGCGACCGCTTGGACACAATCCAACTCCGGAGGAGAGTCGCAAAGTCCTGGGGGTGGTCGTTGAAATTCCCATTCAGGATGGGCTCGATCTGGTGGCCGCGTATCCAGACCACACGGCACGCTACTATAACTTCTCGGGCGCGGGCGTCGTTTGGAGTCATCCGGACGCATCTCTTGATCAGCAGATCGACCAACTGATTTGCGCCGGTGAAGCTGTCGCAAAACAGCTTTCACCCTGGCCAGGTTCCCGTCCAAAACCCCCGTCGACCGGCCAGGTGCGTCTCTCTTTCCTCACCCCCGCAGGAATTTCCTTTGGTCAGGGGCCATTTCAGGATTTAGCGGCGGATCCAAATGGAGGGCCCGTGATTGCCGCTGCCGCAGACTTGATGCAGGCATTGATGGCGAAGGCGCAACCAAAGCAATAAAACCACGCGCCGCTTCCTACTGATCAGTTTGCGCAGCGCGAACGCACGCTTTGATCCATTGAATTTGTTTCGGATTCGGGATTCGGATTTCCGGTCCCTACCGGCGGAGCGGGTGCGCCTCGGTGTTGAAGACGATCTTGTCGAATTCGAGGGTGCCGGTCGGCGCAAAGAGGAGATAGAAATATTTGAAAGTCTCGGCCAGGGCGAAGCTCTCCATCTCGTCTTGCTTCTCTTTGGTCACCATGTTTTTGAGCGCGGCATAACCGCTTTCCACGCGGCAATGTTTCACAAAATCGTCGAACATCTTCTCGCCCATCTCGCGATACTCCCGCTCCTTGGTGTAGTGATAAAGATAGTAGGTCGATTCCACGATCTCCGGCCGCAGGTGATAGGTCGCGGCCTTCACCTCCATCGTTTTGTAATCGACCACTTCCGGTTCGATCCCGTGCAGGTTCCACATCTTGAATGAGGAAGCCTGCAAGCGCCGCGCGCGCGGCAGATCGCCGGCAAGTGCGAGCACCGCCGGGAAAAACGCATCGAGCGCGCCGTAGGTCGTATCGGTGCGCTGCCCCGTGAGCATATCGGCGTGGCCGTACCAAAGTTCGCCGCGGATTTCGTCGGCCAAATGTTTATGGACGGCAGGAACGCTCGCGTTCCACATTTCGAGGCACTCCTTGTCGCCGAAGAGGAGCCAGCACTTCCAGAGATACTCGTAATAGGAATCGATTCCGCCGCTGATGTGACTGTCGTTATCGGTCCACGCGCCGGTCTCGACGTTGATGGTCGAGCCGACCAGACCGAGCGGCGAACGGCGCTTGTAGGTCTCGACCAGCGCGCGTTTCGCCTTGTCGTAGAAGATTGGATTGCCGGTCAGCTTGCTGAGCGTCCCGAACTCCAGGAGGAGCGTGCCGGTTTCGGCCGGGTTCGAGATCGGATCGCGCACCTGCCCGGTGCGGAGATTGACGTAAACGTAAGGGAGACCGGTCGGCGATTCGAAAGCTGGCAGCAGCCGCTTTCCCAAATCCTCCGCCAGCGCCAGCAGCCTCTTGTCATCCGTAAGCTGATAACCGGAGAGCAATCCACCGAGCAATCGGATCGTGATCTCGAAGTTCTTGACGTAGATATCGCGGTCGAAAGAAAGCTCAGTGGCGATGAGCTCGCGCGCCTTGACTGCCTCCGCGTCGAGCTTCATCAAAATGAGCGTGTCGAGCGCATCGACCGGCGTCATGAGCAACGACTGCCCGTACCAATCATGGTGCGTCTTGCTCAGCGGCTTCAGGGCATCATGTCCCCAGGCGTAGCGCTCATAGTTTTTCCAGGCGTGAAGGCACTCCATTCTCACGCGTTCCGCCATCTCGCGGGCGTGCGCCTCTTCGCGAGATTTGCATCCAGGTGCGCCGACCAGGCTCAGAACCGCGAAGAGAAGTGTAGTAACTCGCCCGAACGCGTGATTGTTCGCGATCACCAAGGAGGATCAAACGCACTGCTTAGGCTGTCGAGAGGATTTGGAGTCGCAGATGAGATCCCTCGCAGAACTCCTCTACATACGTGCTTTCGCTGGTGCCTTGAATTCAAACTAACCGTGCTTGGGAGACGCTTCCCGCGGCGAGATTCCTTTACCTTGGCAATTCTGTCGGGTCGACGTTTGCGGCTGAAACCATACCGGCGCCTCGCGAGATCACCCGCCGACGCCAAAATTCGTGCGCGAAAAGAGTTGGATCAGCCGTGCTGTAGACCGAATCTTTCGTTTTTCGCCACCGAACGAATTCGGAAAGCACCCATCGGGCATAGTTTTGCAGCGCCTTGCTGCTACTTTTTTCGGCGTAGAAACCTTTTGTGGCGCTAACCGACTTAACGGCCATCTCGATCGCCCTCCGGATGCCAGCACCCGAAAGCGGATCGACGCTGTAGGCAGCGTCCCCGATTGCGAGTGAGGCAGGCCCGGCGCACGGGTGTCGATAGTAGGTTCGGGCGTCCAGCGTGTGCAGGCGAAGATTTTGCGGAAGTTCCGGCAATTTCTTGCGCATCAACCATGACGTTTCGAAACGCTGTCGAAAAAAAAGCGCTCTCTGCGCTGGGCCTGTAGGTAGCAGGTCTGCATCCGAAAGGTAAACAACAGCGGCGCCCCCATTGCCGTCACAAGTAGAGTACCACCAGCCCTCATTATCTGCTTCGAGCAGCATGAGCTGGCAGTCGCGCCGCGGCAGGGTTAGTGGACAGGCGAGCGCCAACAGCCGATCCGAATAAGCGCGGCGGGTCTGCGGAATTGGCGCCGCCGGGCCGGAGCGCCCCGTCGCCTCGATCAAGAGCGGTGCCTCGCAAACATGGGGGAGACCGCGGCGCTGTCCCGTTATTGTCCATTGTCTCGCATCGTAATGTGTGCGCTGGACGAAGACGTCGCTCCAAATTTCTACTCCGCTTTGGAGAGCTTCTTTGCGTAAGCGGCTGTCGAATAGAGCGCGGTCGATGGAGACGGCCGCCTCGCAAGCCAAAAGCTCGTAGTCGAAGAACTCGGGCTTAGCCGCCCACTTGCCGTAGACGCCTCGGCATCGGACAAAACCGTCCGTCGCCGCAGCGAGGAAGCCGTGTTGGCGCAAGAGGCGGATGGTGGCGGGTGCCAGGATCTCCGGCGGACGCCAGCGCGATGGCGCAGTGCCCGCGATGAGAAGTGTGCGGTAGCCCGCGCGGGCGAGCAGGGTGGAGCAAATGCTGCCGGCTGGCCCTGCACCCCTCACGAGGCAGTCTCCGCGCCAGTCGGGGTTTGTGTTCAAGAGAACCCGAGTGCTAGATCACGGCATACTCGAGTGGCGGCGGGATTCCTCCTGAACCTCCTGGCCACCCTGAGACGCTCGGGGGGTGATTACGCCGAGCATCATCACGCGTTTCACCAAGTCGGAATGGTCAGAGATGCCACGATCCCACTCCGGTCGTGGCGGGGCGTGCGGGATTTTGTTTGGCCGCTGTGATGGCCACCACCCAAGATCGCACTTGAAGAAATCAGCCTGCCAGGGGAGGGCCATGAGCGCGGTGAGATCCCCGGCAGCGACTTTGGTGTGATCGAGACGGAACTCGAACGGGCTGCTATAGAGGGAAGTTTTTGTGAGCATTATGCCGGCCTCGATGCCGGGGAAGAAACCTTCGCCCACGGCGCCATCGAGGATCGTGCGCGTCAGGACCTCCGGCGAAGCGGGGTCTGGCGCAGCGGCGGTGCCGAAGTCCGCCACGAAATTGCCGAGCCTGAATTTTTCGAGGTACTCCTTTTGCCAGGCGCGCAAGCGGAAGGTGTAATCCGGATGGGTGAAAGCTGCCTCTATGTGAAGCACTCCCCTGACAGCGTTTTGTCGGCGGGTGGCAGCCGCAGCCGAGGTATCTGACAGGGCGGCAAAGTTACCGGAAATACCTGGCCATGCAGCATCATCGTGAACCCAGCGAAGTCCGCGCGCGCGCCGGATGATGGTGAGAATATCGTGCGTGAAGCTAGGTTGTGCGGGTAATTTGGCGAGGCCTGCGACTTTCGCCGCCTGGAGAATCGTATCGTAGAGCGTCACCACCGGCTCTACGGCAGGCGCGAAATCCGGCGGGGCGGTGACAACCCAGGCGCGGACGGTTTCAGTATTGCCATCAGCGAATGTAATGGTGGCGGTGACGGGGCCGTCGGCAACATCATCGAACCAGTTTGGATTGTTGTAAAAATCGACGCCGATAGAAGCATTCTCAAAGGTTTTCGACACTCCTGTCCCAGCCAGGACGAGCAAATTGCCCCTGTGATCGGTTCGCAGTTGACCGAGAGTGACGGGATTTCCGAGATAGGTACCGCCCAGTGCTTTGGCTGGAGCACTGGCTCCGCCGATGGTCTGCGCCCCCGAATCGATAATGCGGTTCCCGCGACCATCTGCGAGCGTGATCGTTGCGGGGGCGGAGACGGGAGGCGAGGGGGGGCGCTCCACTGCATCTTTTTTGTTTACCAAGTGGACGGACCATTGCACCGTCGCGCCTTCGGGCAGGACGGCAGGGCGCCCAGTCCCGCCGGCGTCATCAAACTCGTAGAGCCGGAAACGCGCGGCCTGCCGCTTTACTTGGAAACTCGTGGATGGATCGCCGGTGTCGCCAGTCTTGTACTCCTGCACCGGCGTTTCCGTGCCATCTGGCTGAAGCTCGGTGGCGGGGGCGCCCGGAACTTCCGATGCGATAAAGAATTCAGTAAGGCTATTGCCCAGCCGGGCAATGCCAAGAGGTGGATAGATGCGGTATATCATAGGAAGTGGTTGGAACAAGTTGTGGATGGATGTGCGCCGCGACTCAGGTGCCGGGGTGCGGAGGGATGAGGCTTCGACGGGCGATATCGCTCTGCTCTAGGTTTTCGAGAAGGAGGTTTCCATCAAAATCCAAGATCTCGCATTCGGTTGTGGAGCAATCCTGGAATTCGGGACTGCGTCGGATGGCCTCGGTGATCTGCGCCTGGGCCAACAACGCTTGGAGGTGGCGCTGCCAGCGGAGTGCGTCGGTTGGCGGCAAATCATCATGCCAGAGGCTGTAGGGTGGAGCGGCGTCCGGCGCGTTCTCGCGCTGTCCGAGTAGGTGGCGGGTAATATCGCCGAGGAACTTCATGTTTCCATAAGCCAGATCAATCAAGTTTCTCCGCACCGGACTTGAGTTCGGAATCGATATGGCATGCCAAAGGTCCAGCAGCAAAAGGCTATACCTCAGTTCGAAAAGTTCGGCCCACACCTTGGCATATGGAGTTGTCAGCGGCGTTGTCTTTATGGCATCTGGCGCGGGAGCCAGGCGGGCCACGGGAGTATCGGGCAGCGGTACGACTGTCACATTCTGCGCTTTCAGGGCATCGAGCAGCTCCAGGAATTCGAAGAAGTGGGAGTCTTTAGCTTCGCCCAGGCCTTCTCCTTGTTCGGAGATATCAGAGATGAGGTTTAAGGCGGAGGCCGAATCGGTGACGCGGTCAAGAATGAATCCCTCCACGCTGCCCCGCAGCCAATCATGGCGCAGAGCTTCGTATTCCTCGATAATCGCTGGGGCCACAAAATCGGAGGGTTTCAGATGCATGCCTGCGTGCAGGCCAAGCTCCGGCGCGGGCGAGAGGTTTAACGGCGGCATCGGATTGTCGTCCGGCTGAAAAAGCCAGAACAGCTTCGCGTAAATGGCACCGACGCGGTGCGGACGAAGGCCCGAGAGTTCAATGAGTTTGTCAACGCGCACCTTAAGCGCAACGTCATTGATCTCGGCTGGCATCTCGGCCACAACAAATCGAGCAAGGGTCGCTTCCGAGACCGGCTCGAGCGTCATGGGAAGTGGGTTATGCTTACTGGTGGCGCGAATCGTATCGCGTCCAAAATGAAAGGCTGCGGGGCCGCCGATCGCGAGTAGGAGATTTTGGACGGAAACGAGATGGCCCATTTCCTGGACGGCGACCGACATGATCTTGTTCCAAGGATTTTCGTTGCCGTCGACCGAGCCGAAGACAGAAGCGGCTGCGTACAAATACTGCACCATGAGCGCGTGTTCGACTTGGGCAGCCAACTGCAGCAGAAAAATGGCGGCCTCCTTCGGCGTCTCGGCCCCTTTCACCTCTGGAGTACCGCTTTTTAGCAAGACCTCCCGGATTGCCCCGGTGGCCGCTGGAAGAGTCGCAGCATCAACGTGAATCTCGCGAGGGACAGCCGCATGCGCTTCTAGCCCCACCCCGCGGCCGGCTTCGGTCCCGGGGCGGCTCCAGTCCAAACGCAATCGTCTGTTGTTCGAACGGCTCAAATAATGGTGCCTCGGTTGGGTTATCTCCTCATAGCGTCTCAGCCTGGTTAGGCGCATAAGGATAGGAGTCGATAAACAATTCACCCATAGTTTGTTTTCCCGAGCTGACATCCGCGCGCTGCTAAAGCAGTTTCAGCTGCCGCACCTTCACGCCCTCCGGGAGGAACCTAGGCATTTGTAATAAATGCCTCGCAGCCCGTCAATGTAATTACGGGCTGTATTTGCTTCAATGGCTTCAGCGCATCGGGTCCCCGCATAACGCTCTGCTTATTCCACGCGTGCAGCGCTCCCTCCTTGCGATCCGCCGCGACTTCGCGCGGCAATCACCGAGCCGGAGCCAGAGGTACGGCCCCCTATCCGATCGAGAATATTTTCGAACGGAGCTTCAAAACGCGGTATCTGTGCCGAGACCATGCACGGTGCGAAGCGATTCCTTCTGCTGTTTTTTTCGGCTTGCGTAGCGACAACCGAAGCCGCGTGGCGTGAGCCGGCCCGGGCGCCGAATGGGATGGTAGCTGCGACCGACCGGATCGCCTCGCAGATTGGCGTTGACGTGATGAAGAGCGGCGGCAATGCGGTGGACGCGGCGGTAGCGGTCGCGTTTGCGCTCGCCGTCACTTATCCGACCGCGGGAAATCTCGGCGGCGGCGGGTTCATGATGATCCGGCGCACAGATGGGAGTGCGACCGCGATCGATTATCGAGAGATGGCGCCCGCCGCGGCGACCCGTGAGATGTATATCGGGCCGGACGGCCAGCTCATGAAAGGCGAAGGGTCTTCGCTTCTCGGCTACCGCGCGGCCGGTGTGCCGGGGACGGTCGCGGGCATGGCGTTCGCGCTCAAGAAATATGGCTCAGGAAAGTTGACCTGGGTGGAGTTGATTGAGCCGGCCCGAAAACTGGCGGCCGACGGCTTCGCCGTGACCCATCGAATGGAGAAAATGTTACAGGATCATCAGAAGGTCCTTTCGCCCTTTGCCGATAGCCGGCGCATCTTTTTGCGCGACGGGAAGCTTTATCGCGAGGGTGAGATTTTGCGGCAGCCGGAGCTTGGCGCCACGCTCGCGCGCCTCCAAAAGAAAGGGCCGCGCGAATTCTATGAGGGAGAAACGGCGCGGCTGATTGCGGAAGATATGCAGCGCCATCGCGGCTTGATCACGCGCGACGATCTGGCCGGTTACACTGTAAAGGAACGGGTGCCGCTCCGGGGCAGTTATCGCGGACACGAAATCATCTCGATGCCGCCGCCCTCCTCCGGCGGCGCGGTCCTGCTCGAGATGCTCAACATTCTCGAAGGGTTCGATCTGAAGAAACTCCAGCCGTTCTCCTCCGAGTATTATCATCTCCTCGTCGAGGCCATGCGCCGCGCTTATGCGGACCGGGCGGAATACATGGGGGATACCGATTTCGGTTCCGTCCCGATCGAGGGCATGATCGACAAGGCCTACGCCGAGCGGCAACGGAGCACCATCAATCCTGAGCGCGCGTCGTTGAGCAGCGAGATTAGCGCGGGAAAACCGCCGGGTTACGAATCGGCCCAGACGACGCATTTCACGGTGGTCGAT
>DASQLH010000144.1:0-20750 GCA_035630155.1 Chthoniobacterales bacterium | reverse complement strand
CTGGCGCCTTTCACCACGATCGATGCAGCCATCTTCTACAATCTCTCCGACGCCGTCACCGCGGGCGTGAAAGTCGAGAACCTCTTCGATACTGAGATCGAGACCGGCAAATCGGCCGACGGATTGGTGTCGATCGGCGCGCCTCGGCTGATGATGCTGCAACTGCGTTGGAAGCTGTGAGCCGGAGATCGGCTCGCTGTAGCCACGGTCCCGCAACTGCGGGATCGCCGTGCCATTCGCCAAGAAAACGCCCCGACCCGCCTTCGCAGCCTACGGCGCCCCGACATAGCGGGGCGGCTACAGCGCGAAAGAGAGGGACTGCCCTCTCTCGATCAAGCGCGAGCCATCGCCGCCGTTACCGTCAGCAGTGGGACGATGGCGAAATGTTCGTTGCCACCCTCCTCGAAAGAGATGAGCAACGAGGTCTTTCGCGGAGAGAAGCTCATGAAGTCACGATGCGGCACGTCGAACACGCGCCCCGACGCCGTTTCGATGCGAAACGGCCTATTCTTGGCAATCAAATCTTCGAGGAGGGAAACATCCATGAGAGGAGAATATTCCCCCTGAAAAATCGTGTCAACGTAGGCCCGACCGCCCGACGGAGTCACTGTAGCCACGGCGCTATGTCGCCGTGCCGCGTCGGCTCCAACTCACCAACCCGCCTTCGCAGGCTACGGCGCGGCAGGCGTAGCGGGGCGGCTACAGCGGAAAATCTCTTTCCTGTTTTTCCTGCGTTCCTGGTTATCGTTGTCGTATGAGAATCGTATTCGCCATCACCGCCTTTTTGGTCCTCGCCGCTACCGGACTTTTCGCGGAGACGAGCGAAGTCAAGGTCGGCGCGTTTGCCTTCGTGACACCGGACGGGTGGAGGCAGGTGACGCCTTCTTCGCCGATGCGGAAGGCGCAGCTCGAGATCGCGCGTGGCCCGGAAAAGGCCGAAGTCACCTTCTTCCATTTCGGCAAAGACCAGGGCGGGAGCACGGCGGAGAATGTCGCTCGCTGGTACGCACAATTCCCGGGCAGCGAAGACAAGCGGATCACCGAAAACGTTCAGGCGGGTCCGGTGAAAATCACGTTCGCCATGACCGAAGGAACGTTCAGCAGCGGGATGCCAGGCGGCCCGACGACGCCGATGACCGGTTATGCCCTCTGTGGCGCGATCCTGGAAGGCCCGGACGGCAGCATCTTCGTCAAAATGACCGGGCCGGAGGCGATCGTGAAAGCATCGACGGAGGCGTTCAAAAAGATGGTGACCGACGCGGCCAAGACTGGGACGCCGCGGGCGTAGCCAGCGCTTATCCTAGCGCTGTAGCCACGGCGCCAGGTCGCCGTGCAGGGCCGCGCAAACGCCCCGACCCGCCTTCGCAGGCTACGGCGCGGCAGGCATAGCGGGCGGCTACAGTTTCAGCTCGTCCCGCAACTGGAATTTTGTTAGGCCACGCTCCATGAAACTGAGAGCTTTATTGATCGCGATGGCAGGAACGCTTCTGCTCGCCCATATGGCTGCGGCTGCGTCGCTGGAGAAACATTTGTTGGAATTGGAATCCCATATTAAGTGGGAGGCGGTCGACGGTGCCTGGAAAAAAATGCGACCCAACTGGGTGGCTACGACAGGTGGATGTGCGGACGCCAAATGCGTCGCGGAACAACTGGTGCAGCTAGAAACCCATGTCCAGTGGAAGGCAGTGGACTCGGCCTGGACCACCAGGAGGAAGGGATGGATCCGCGACCTCAAGGAAGTCACGGCGCCCCGCGAGGCGGCCAATCTCTTGCTCGAGTTCGAGGAAAACATGCGAGGGCAAGCGCTCGACGCGCAGTGGAAAGCGCTGCGCGACGAATGGACCGCCCGGGTGAAGGGCGGTTAGGCGACCAGCCGCAACGCGGCTATTTCTTTCGCGGAGCGATCACGTTTTCCGAGCCGGGACTATAGATGGCCATTCGGTCGTATTGGCCGGCCGAATTACGCATGAATTCGACGCCCACGCCGGTGAGATCCTTGATCCGGAAATAAGTCCCGCGCACCGGAACCAGCTCCCGGACATTTCCGACCACGATGTATTGGAGCACGTTGTCTTCCCGCACCGCGATGGTGACGGGAATACCGCCGTTATCATACTCGCCGGCGAGGGGCTCGAGAAATTTTCGCTCGCGCATCTCGGCCGGAGGCTGACGGGTAAAGACGATCGGCTCGACGTTCGGCTCGAGAGGAATTGAAATGCCGGCCACTTCGCCGCTGAGGTCGCTGTTAAATTGCACCCGGGTCAATTCGAGCGGGTTTTGCCGGTCGGCCGGACTTTGGAAAACTTCGTAATGCCAGTGATCGAGCGGCGCGGTAAACTTGTTGTAGCTCAACATGAGCCGATCTTTCTCCAGCCGCACCTTCACCGGGCCGTAACCGGGATGGAGGTAATCCGCCGCGTATTCATTTAGCGGCCGCGCCGGCTTCGTGTTCGGCTTGCGATCGGTCGCGCCCGCGGCCTTGGCGGCGTCCTGACCGGCGAATCCTTTTTCTTCGAGCTGGCGATGACGGGCCAGAAGCCCGGCGCTTTCCAGTCCCAGCAGGCGATCGATGATCTCATACGGAAGCGCGTCGCGCAGCCGCGTGCCGGATCGATTCGCCAAAACGACCACACCGATTTTCTTCGACGGGACCAGCACCAGGAGCGCGCTGGCTCCGTCGATGTTGCCGCCATGATGCGCGATCTCAACCCCGCGATAGGTTTGCACGGTCAACCCCATGCCATAATTTCGGAAACCAAAAAGGTCCGAGAAGAAATCTTTGCCGCTGGGCATTTGCGGCTGCATCATCGCCTGCACATCGGCCTCGAGCAGAACGCGTTTGCCTTCGAACATGCCGCCGGCCAGCATCATTCGCGCGTAACGCGCCATCTCGTCCACGGAAGAATTGATCGCTCCGGCCGGTCCGCCGGCGTCGAGCGCCATGTGCTCAATGCGGACGACTTCGCGCTTCGTGTTTAGTTCATAGGCCTGCGAATAGTTCGAGTCGGCGTGCATCGCGGCGACGCTAAAATTCGAGCGCTTCATCCCCAGCGGTTCGAAGAGCGCGCTCTTCACCAGGTCTTCCCAGCTGCTTTTTGCGATCTGGCCGCCGAGATATCCGGCGGTCATGTACATCAGGTTGTTGTATTGAAACCGCACCCGCAGATCCCGGCTGAACTCGAAGAAGGGAAGGCGGTGATAAATCTGCTCGCGGCTCAGTTCGGTGCCGTACCAGATCGCGTCATGCCGCGGCAGCCCGCTGCGATGCGTGACCAGATCGCGCGGCGTGATGTGTGAGGTGGCGTATTCATTGTGCATGCGGAAATCCGGCAGGTATTCGCGGACGGGCTTGTCCCAATCGAGTTTTCCCTGGCGCACCAGGGTAGCGAGCGCCGCCACGGTGAACTGTTTGGTCACCGACGCGATCGGCATCTGCGTCTCCGCGGCCATCGGCAATTTCTTTTCCACGTCCCGCAAGCCGTACCCCTTCGAAAGCACAACTTCGTCCCCCACCACCACCGCCACAGCCACACCGGGAACTTGAAACGTCTTCAACTCCTGCTCGATGACCGGGTCAATTCCTTTCAGCGCCTCGGCCGGGGGCGGCTCTTTCGCGTGCAACTGAATTACAAGACAGAGAACAAAGCAGACAAGCGTGGTTGTTTTCATGGATGATGCTGAAAGGCGAAGCAGAATTTCGTTGCCGCTTTGAGGTATCGGAACGCTTCGCCTTTGGCAATGCGCATCCCAAAGCAAGTAACGGCCTGCGACCCATCGGGTCCCGAATCGAAGATATGAATTCCATAGCCCGCGGCCTGCACCTGATGCTGATTGGGATCCTCAGCGCCTCAGCGCTCTTTGCGGCCGCACCCGCCCGAGACCAGGAGAACGACAAAACTCGCTTGCGCGAGCTGAAGGAAGTTCTTTGGCCGAAAGCGTATCGCGAACAGGATGCCGCGTTGCTCGCGCAAATCCTGGCGGATGAATTCGAGTCGATCGATGCTCAGGGCAACATTTCGACCAAGGCGGAAGAGCTCGATTATGTGCGCAAGAACAAGCCGGGCTACGATTCGTTTCGATTCGTCATCCGGCGCCTGCAGATTTTCGAGAACCGGACCGCGGTGGTTTCCGGCACGGGCCATATCGAAACGAAAGCCAGGGAGGGAAAGAAGGCCTCCAAGATGGAATATCAGTCGAGCAATGTTTTCATTGAGCGTGACGGCCGATGGCAGGCGATCTCTTCCCACGTCTCCGGCATTAAGCCGATTGAGGGCTGACGGAACTCTATTTTCGGCACCGTCAGTCCAACCTTCTCGCACAACGCCATAAAGCGCGGATCGGATTGATACGGAGCAAAGAACTCCTGCGACCGGAGATTGAGCATGCGCGGATCGCGCAGAGTGTAAGCGCGGTCGAGCCATTCGAACATTTTGTCCGGCTCGCGGCGAAAGGCGTAGACGACCGCGATCCGCCACGGATTCTCCTCCGCCTGTTCGGCAATCATTATCCGCAGGGCGTCATCCGCCGCGGGTTGATCGCCTCTCGCCGCTTGAGCCAGGGCGATTCCCATATGCCGGTACATGGCGCCGGATTCGAGGCGGGCTTCGCGCAGGGCAGCTTCCGGTTGGCCGCGCTGAATGTGAATCAAAGCCAGGGCAAAATGAATCTGGGCCGCGCTCGGCTGAATCTCGAGCGCCCTCCGCGCCACCGACTCGGCCTCGTCATGGCGGCCTAATCCGAACAGGTCGCCGGCCAGATTGGTTTGGTGAATTACGTTCAACGGATCGTGGGCGACGGCTTCGCGTCTCAATTCCAGCGTCTCTTCCCTTCGGAGTTGATAGGAACGGAGATTCGCCAGGGTGTTTTTGATCGTCGGATCTTTGGGGGCGCGTTGAATCGCTTCAGTCAGGACGGCATCCGCCGCCGCGAGATTCCAGTCCCGATTCATGTGCACATAAGCCATGGCCGAACGCGCGAGCGCCACATCCGGACTTAGCGTTAGCGCCTGCTCCGCCGCTGCCAGGGCCTGGGTGAACGCGTCCCGGCCTTTCGCGCCGCTGAAAAACCCCAGGCGGCAAAAAGCCCAGGCGAGGCCGCCATAGGCGCGGGCGTAGCCGGGATCGAGGCGGATAGCCTCTTTATAAAAGTCGATGCTGCGCGCCGTGCTCTCCAGGTTGAATTGCGCGAAGTAAAACTCGGCCTGCAAATAGGCGTTGTAGGCGTCGAGGTTCTGGTTGCTCGGCTCGGCGGTCACTCGAATGGAATCGCCCAGGAGGGTGACGCGCAGCCGGTCCGCGACCGAGCGCGCGATCTCCGTCTGCACCGCGAAGATGTCCTTCAATTCGCGGTCGTAGCTTTGCGACCAGCGTTGCGTCCCATCGATCGCGTTGACCAGCGCGACGCTGATCCGGACGCGCTGTCCGTCCTTGCGCACGCTGCCTTCCAGCAGATTCGCCACGCCCAGGGCCTCGCCCACCGCGCGTGAATCGGCGTTCTTATCCTTGAAGTGAAACGACGAATTGCGGCCAATGACGATCAGCTCGCGGATTTGCCCAAGCTGGTTGATTAACTCCTCGGAAAGTCCATCCGAGAAATATTCCTGGTCCGGATCGCCGCTTTGATTAATGAGCGGCAGAACAGCGATGGATTTCTCGGGCACGGCGGGCGCATCTTTGCCTCTCCCTCCCGACCCGCGCATGATCTGGAAAACGAGCAATCCTGTCGCGACCAGCGCGAGGAAGCTCATCACGGCGGCGAACTTGCGCCGGCTCCAATACGGCAGCCGCTCGTTCGGGGAAATTTCGCCGGTCCGCTTCATGCCTTGCGGCGTCATTTCGAACGCCCAGGCGATGATGAGCGCGATGACGAATCCGGCTGCAATCAGCGTGACGAACACCTTCATCACCCAGCCCGGCGCGTCGAAGGTCGGAAACAGGATCGAGCCCGCCTGGACGAGAAGCCACGCCACTACCGCGTAAGCAACGGCGACCTTGTAGACATTTCGCCGCTTCAATTCGGCGAAGAAATGCGCTGGATTCATTTTTCTTCGCACAGTTTCTGAAAACGCGGGTCACTGTGCAACGAATTCCAGGGCGGATCGGCCCGTACCCGAGGCGCCGCAGCCACGGTCGCAGCCAGGATGGGCCGATAAGCGCAGCGGTCACCGTCGGGTCGCGCCCCCTCCCCGGGGGCAGTCCTTACCTCCGTCAGACAACCGTTGCCGGTCAACCTCTCCGCGAGAGCAAGCTCGCAGCGCCAAGGCACGGCCCAGCCGGGACGCAGTTGCTCGTCTCGAGCAACTGCCGGAGCGTGCCGGCGGCGTTCGCCAGCTTGCACTAAAGATTACTCAAAACCGCGCGACAAATTGCACGACGACATCGCGCAAATTCTGGGGGGTGCCGATCCGTGTGTTGTATCGCGCGTTCCGCGCAGATCTTTTTAAAAAATATTACTAGATGGACTCGAACAACCAAACGACGAGCTCAACGACTCTACGGATAGCTGCGAGATCACAGAATAAGATTATGCAGTTCATAGTGTGGGGTCTCCAAGGTGTTTCTGAGGGTCTGAGGTTTCTTCAGAGCCTGTCAGGCTTTGAAGTTGGCGTTTTTCGGTTAAGACATCGCAGAGTCGAGCAGCCAAACGACTAGCTCAACAACTCTACGGATAGCATCGAGGTCACAGAATAAGGTTACGCAGTTCATGGTGGTGTGGAGTTTCCAGGGTGTTTCTGAGGGTCTGAGGGTTTGAGGGTTTCTAATTACCTCTTCAGAGCCGTCAGGCCTTGAAGTGGCGTTTCGAGTTAGCTCATCGCAGAGTCGAGCGCCTGCCGCCAGAGAAACAGTTTGAGAACAGTTAGGAACACTTTGAGTACACAATTCCGGGCTGCTCCACGGGCGGAAGATGGGATTCCGCCAGTTGCCGGTTTTTTCGAGTCAACACTTGCATTCGCTGTCGTCGACAAACGGAAGACCACCTTCAGATGTTCAATCTTCGTCGCACGGCGGGCTTGTCATGCGCCGCCATCGCCTTTGTAAATGTTGCGCCGCTTCAGCTCGGAAGAAATTGATTGGCTCCGTGAGCGTCTGCTTATTTTTCACCGAGAAATCTGGCCACCAGGTTCTCAAATCGCGGATCGCCGCGCAACGAATCGAAGCGATTGTCGATCTTGGGACCGCCAACCCCGCCGCCGCCGATCGGAATGCTCCGCTCATCGAAAGCCTTTTCCAAGAGGCGAATGGCCTCGTCTTTGTTCCCCAGCACGGCCTGCACCTGGGCGATCCAATAACTGGAAACAAATCGGCGCTGTGATTGCATCGGCAGGTCATTCAGGATTTTCTGGGCTTCAGCCGTGTTACCGGCACGTGTGTAGGCGCAGGCGATTACGGCGTTGCCCTGGTCAGACGGGGTTGCTTCCCCCGATTTTCTGTAATCGGCAATCGCTTGTTCAAACTCACCTTTGCTCTCGTGAATCTGGGCACGCACCCAATAGGCAACCCCGAAGTCCGCATCGAGATCCAGGGTGCGCTGGATCTGCTGCAACGCTTCCTCATGCTTTCCGCCGGAGTAGAGCGTCCCGGCTAAAATGGCGTTGATAATGAGGGAGAGTGGATCGAGTTCGCGGGCGCGGCGGAGTTCGGCGATGGCTTCGTCGAATCGGCCTAACGACTGGAGAGTTTCCCCGTACCACTGGTGCGCAGGGGCGTAGTTGGGATTCAACGCGAAGGCGCGTTTAAATTCCGCTTCCGCCGCGGCGAATTGCAAATCGCTTGCGAGGGCGTTGGCCAGACCAGTGTGCGCTTCCGCCAGGGAATCGTCGAGTTCGATGGCGCGGCGCGCCGCGACGATCGCGCGGTCGACATGCGCCCTGGGGGGATCGTCGCTGTAGTTAGGCATGATGCCATGGCAATCGGCCAATCCGGCATAGGCCAGCGCGTAGGCCGGATCTTTGGCAATGGCTTGCTCGAAGAGCCCGATTGCCTTGCGCAGGTTCGGTTGGGTCCGTCGGTTCCAAAAATATCGGCCCTTTACGTAAAGCTCGTACGCTTCCGGATTCACCGTCGGCCTTTTAGCGATCGCCTGCTTTTCGGCGCCGCTTAATTTTGCCTGAAGCATATCGGCGATGGTTTTCGCGATCTCACTTTCGACGGCGAAGATATCTGTGAGCTTGCGATCGTAGGTATCGGCCCAAAGATGGGCCTCCGTCAGCGCATTGATCAGTTGAACGTTGACTCGCACTTGGTCGGCCGCTTTTTGGACACTGCCTTCGAGAATGTGGGCCACGCCAAGCTGCCTGGCGATTTCCGGCAAATTGTTCGGCGAACTTCTGAATTTCTGGGTGGAAGTTCCCGCGATGACTTTCAGATCGGCCACCTTCGCCAGCCGGGTCAGGATCTCGTCCTGGACTCCTTCGGTGAAAAAGGCGTTATCGGGATCGCGGCTGAGATTATCAAAAGGGAGAACCGCGATGCTCTTCTGGGAAATTCCCTCGGGCGGCGACAGATCAGCGGAGCGGCGCGAGCTTGAGTCCGGCGTTGTCCGGTAATGCGGAAACAAGTAGAGCGCACCGGCAGCCACGGCAATGCTGGCGATCACCGCGGTGAATTTGCGCCGGCTCCAAGAGGGCAGCCGATCGTTAGGCGAGATCTCGCCCGTCGGCTTCAGGCCTTGCGGCGTCATTTCGAACGCCCAGGCAATGATGAGCGCAATAACGAATCCGGCCGCAATCAGCGTGACGAACACCTTCATCACCCAGTCCGGCGCCTCGAACGTGGGGAACAAAATCGAGCCCGCCTGAATGAGCAGCCAGGCGATGACCGCGTAGGCGACCGCCACCTTGTAAACATTGCGCCGCTTCAGCTCGGCAAAGAAATCCTTCATGCGCCCTACTGATAGATGGTCTTCGGTTCCGGCCCTTCCACGATCGCCTTGAAACGCGGATGCGTGCGCAACGGATCCCAGACCGGATCGAGGCGCAGCATGGCCTGGGTGAGCGGGAATGCGCCATAGGGCGTAACCAGCAAACGCTCAATCCGGGCAATGGCGCGCTCCGGCTCGCCGACTTGCGCTTCGATTCCCGCCAGATTTTCTTCCGCGATCGGACCATAAACAGGATCTTCGGAGGCCGGCAATAAAGAGACCGCTCGTTCTCCTTCACGCAACGCCGCCTCTTTGTTCCCCAGCCCGGCCTCGCAAAAAGCCAGCATGCTAACGACAGAATGGTTCCGCGGTTCTTGTTGCTGACGAAGTTCCAATCTTGCCTTGCCCTCCAGGTAGGCTTGCCTCGCGCCTTCCTTGTCGCCTGCCAGCGAACGCAGCCAGCCAAGAAATTGCCGGTCCCCGCCGTTTTCGCTCGGGGACTCTTTCTCGACCCGGGCGAGGTTGTGCTCAAGCAGGCGAACCGCTTCGTCGTATCGGCGCTCAAGCGTCAGGAGATTCACGCGGGCGTGCGACGCCTCGTCTGGTTTTGCCGCGACCGGAATTTTGTCTAGAACCGCTTTTGCCGCCGACAAATTCCCCGTTACCCGATAGAACCACGCCTTGTTCACGAGGACGTCGGCGTCGTCCGGGACGATCGCCAAGGCACGATCGATCATCTCCTCAGTCGCGCGATGTTCGCGCAGCATCGAGAAATTCCAGGCCCGGTCCATAACGAGGTGCGGATCGCGTGGATTCAACCGGGTGGCTTGCTCATACAAGCCCAGGCTTTCCTTCCACCGGCTTTGCCGGCGAGCAATCCGCGCCAGCGCCTCGGTCGCCTCGCTGCTGCTCGGAACCTCTCGCTGAATCCGTTCAAAAAGAGCGCGCGCGCCGTTGTAATCGCGCTCGATGTGATACCGGTAGTAGGCATTGGCCAGCAGGGTCTCGGCCGCCGCCGGATTCAGGCGGGTGGCGGTCTCAGCCGCGATCCGGGCCCCGTCCTTTCGCGCCGGACTCGCGTCAACTTGCAGGAAATAGAGGCCCGCGTTTTCCCGCGCGAGGGCGGCCCAAGCTTGCGCAAAGCCTGGGTCAAGGCGCACGGCTTCTTCAAACAATGCGACGGCCTGCTTCTGGTTTGCTTCCGTTTGGCCGGCGCGCGAACTAAAGTCGATCCCGCGCAGGTAAGCGTCATAGGCAGCGAGATTGTCGGTCGGCTGCGACGCGACCGCTGCCTGTTCGCTGCCGGTGAGTTTGGCCTGAAGCGATCGCGCGATGGCGGTGGCGACTTCGCTTTGGACGGCGAAAATGTCGGTGAGGTTGCGATCGTACAACTCCGCCCAGAGATGCTCGTCCGTCTGCGCTTCGATGAGCTGGACATTGATTCGCACGCGCTCGCCGATCTTCTGGACGCTTCCTTCCACAATGTGGTCGACCCCCAATTGCCGCGCGATCTCCGACAACTTCTCCGGCCTGGCGCGGTAAGCGTGCGTAGAAGTGCGAGAGATCACTTTCAGGTCACCGATCTTTGCCAGACGCGTAATGATTTCGTCCTGCATCCCATCGGCGAAATAGGCGTTCGCCTTGTCTTCGCTGAGATTCTCGAACGGAAGCACCGCGACCGCGCGCCGGCCCGGCTGTTGTGCTGCCTCCTTGACCGGAGGACTGGGAGCGGGACGAAGCAGATGAAAGCTGAGGAACAAGGCCGCTGCGGCGCCGAGGCCGATCAAGCTCCAGAACACCGGCCGGTGCATCCGCTTCCGCGCCGCGCCTTCCTCTCTGGCGCTGGCCGTTAACTGAATGCCTTCAGGAGTTAGCTCAAAAGCCCAGGCCAGAACCAGCGCGACTGGAAATCCGAGTATCAACAACAGCACCACCAGCCGCACCGCCCAGTTCGGAATTTCGAAAAATGGAAAGACCTGCGTCGCGATCTGGATGAGCAGCCACGCAACCACTGCATAGGCGACGGCGACGCGATAAACGTTGCGACGCTTCAGCTCAGCAAAAAAGCGCTTCATGGCTTCGCTCCCACCAATTCCTGAAAGCGCGGATCGCTCCAGAGCGGCTCCCAGATCGGGTGGGCCCGCAGCGTGCCCCGGGTAGGGCCGGCCGGTTTGCTGAGGAGCCGCCGCAGGATCTCGATCGCCTTATCCGCTTCGCCCAAGTGCGCCCAGGCGCAGGCCACCGTTTCCTCCGCCTCGGGCCCGTAAAACGCATCGCGGATTACTTCATCCGGGATGGCGGCGATATTCGCCTCAACCTGTGCTCTGTCGCGCAATAGACCATCCACGAAGATTAGGCCCTCGAGAAACGCGGCGCGATTGTCACTACGGTCGCGAAGGCCCGCGAGTTCCGCGCGGCCTTGAACAAGGTCGCGCCTGCCGCCATCGGCATCGCCGGCGCATGTTTTTGCGAAACCGAGGCGCAGGCGAAGCGCCGCCACCGTTGATTTCGCCAGGGATTCGGAAGTAGCGAGTATTCCTTCCAGAACCCGGACAACGTCGCCATACCTGTGCGTGCACATCCACTGATTGTAGAGCGTTCCGATCAGCTCCGGCTGCTGCGGATTAGACGGAATTTGTTCGGTGAATCGTTCGGCCGCCGCGAAATTGCCTTCCGCCTGGAAGGTCCGCGCCTTTTGGGCCAGCAACACCGGACTGCTCGGCGTGATCTCGAGGGCCCGGTCGATCATCGCGCGGGCTTCACCGTAGCGGCGCATCGCGTCCAAAGTGAGGGCGCGCTCCGAGTAGATGATCGCATTGCGAGGATCGAGCTTTTGCGACTGGTCGTTCAGGGCCAGCGACTCGTCCCACTTCCCCTGGCGCCGCTTGACGTAAGAAGAAAATTCGAGCGACAGCGCTTTATTCACGCCATGGTCGATCGCGTCGTCGAATGCCTTGAGCGCCCCTTCATAATCCCGCAGCCCGCGGTAACGATACAGCCCCAGCGCGAAGTGCGCTTCGCCAAGGCCCGGCTGGAGTCGGAAAGCTGTGTCCAGCGCGCGTTTCGCCTCCGCGAGACGCTCAGCCGAGGGATCGAATTCGGCAAAGCTCAGGGTGTGAACTAACGACAGGTTGGCCCACGCCACGGCAAAGTTCGCATCCAGCTGCACGGCGCGGGAATAGAATTCCCCCATATCCTGAATTGTCTTTGGGGAGAGGTCCAGGCTGTGCCAGATCGCAAGCCCCCGAAGGTAAGCGTCGTAAGCATCGGGATTTTCCGTCGGTTTGGCGGCCACGGCGTCCTTTTCCCGGCTGGAAAGCTTCAGCTTCAGCGCCTTCGCGATCGTTTCGGCGATCTCGCTCTGCACGGCGAAGATATCAGCCACCTTCCGATCGTAGACCTCCGCCCAGAGATGCGCGTCCGTCTCCGCATTAATCAACTGGACGTTGACGCGCACCTGGTCGCCCGATTTCTGCACGCTCCCTTCCAGCACATGGCCCACGCCAAGTTGCTTCGCGATCTCTCGCAGACTGTCCGGTGAGCTTTTGTAACGCTGCGTTGAGGTGCGCGAGATCACTTTCAGATCATCGATCTTCGCCAGCCGCGTCAGGATTTCGTCCTGGATGCCGTCCGCGAAATAAGAATTCGCCTTGTCCTCACTGCGGTTTTCGAATGGCAGCACCGCAATGGATTTTGCTGCCGAGGCTGGATCGGCATTGCGCGGGGAAGCGGTGTAGCGCCCCAAAAAGAACAACGCCACGGAAAGCAAGCCGGCCGCCAGGACGACAAACATCCAGGCGCGCCGACCGGAGCGCATCGGCGGAGGTTCCTTCCCGGGTTCGGTGCGCTTGATGCCTTCGGGCGTAAGCTCGAACGCCCAGGCCAGGACAAGCGCGATCGGAAGACCGGCGGCAATCGCCGCGACAAACACCTTCATCACCCAGCCCGGCGCTTCGAACGTCGGAAACAGGATCGAGCCCGCCTGGATGAGCAGCCACGCGATGACCGCGTAAGCGACCGCGACTTTGTAAACGTTGCGCCGCTTCAGTTCGGCGAAGAAGTTGCGCGGGTTCATTTTGTCTCCGCCATTTTTTGAAAACGCGGATCATTTCGAATCGGGTCCCACACCGGATCGAGGCGCAGATAGGCTGGCGTAAGGCCTTGCTGCGCGGGCAGGGCGAGCGCGCGCTCAAGGTAGGCAATCGCGCGATCAGGATCGCCCAGGATCGCGAAACCGCGCGCCGCGGAGGCTTCTGAAAGCCCGATATGCCACCGGTCTTTGTCCGTCACTTGCAACAACGCTTCCGTCTCGCGTTCCACGCCGGCGCGGTCGCCCAGGACAGCGGCCAGCCGAATCAACTGGTGGCGCAGCCACCAGCTTTCGTTCCCCTTGGCCCGAATATCCTCGAGTCTCCGCCGCGCCTCTTCAAAAACTGGCTTCGCTTCGTCGGATTTGCCTGCGAGTTGCTGCATGTAGGCGGTGTTAAGCCTCGCGTCTGCAATGTCCTCTTCTGAAGCTTCCTTCTTCTGTGCCTCCGCGAGGAGCCCGATCGCACGGGCGAAATCGCGACGAAGCACGAAAACATCCACGTAAGTGCCGAAGCCATCGTTCTTCAGCTCGAGAGGCGGTGGCTGCAACAGGCGCTCAGCACTCTCGAGGTCGCCCGCGGCGAGATACGTCTCCGCTTTCTCACCGAGGATCGCCGGATCGCGCGGAGAGATGCTGAGCGAGTGATCGAACATCTTGTGGGCCTCGGCGAATTTCTGTGCGCCGCGATAGCTGCGGGCAAGATTTACCCAGATGTCGTTATTGCGCGGGTCGAGAGTTCCAGCCTGCCGCAGCAGCGCGATATTGTCGTCCAGCTTGCCCTGGCGGCGTTTCACCGCACCTGTCAGCATGATGACGAACGCGTTACTTGGCGCGCGTTCCCGTGCCTCGGCGAGATTGGCGAGCGCGCGCTCGAAGTCTTGCGGGCAGTAGTAGTAAAACGAGCCCGCGGCCGCGTAGGATTCGCTTGCATCCGGCTGCAGTTTGAGCGCCATCTCCATGGCATGGCGCGCTCGTCCCAACTGGTCTGGCGTGCGGTTGGAGAAGTAACGGAACGACTCCCGGTTCGCAAGCGCCGCCCAGGCCAGCGCGAAGTCTGGGTCCAGCTCGACGGCGCGGCGGAATGACGCGAGGGATTCTTCGGTCTCTTCCCAAGATTGAGAGGTGTCCAAAACCCGCCCGCGCAGATACGCCTCGTAAGCCTGCTGATTGGTTGTGCCTACCGTTCCAATCTCCTGCTGCTCGCGTCCGGTTAGCTTTGCCTCCAACGCCCCAGCGATCCTTAACGCGATGTCACTCTGGACCTGAAATATCTCCGACAGCTTGCGGTCGTAGGTTTCCGCCCAGAGATGCGCATCGGTGTCGGCTTTGATCAGCTGCACGTTGACGCGTACGCTATCGGCCGCGCGCTGTACGCTGCCCTCAAGGATGTGCGCCACGCCCAGTTCCTGCGCGATCTCCCGCAGGTTGCCCGGCTTGCTCTGATACCGCTGCGTCGAGGTGCGGGAGATCACCTTCAGCTCGCTGACCTTCGCGAGGCGCGTGAGGATCTCATCCTGCACGCCGGTGGCGAAATAGGCATTGTCCGGATCGCGGCTGAGATTTTCAAACGGCAGAACCGCGATGCTCTTGTCACCGATGCCCAATGGATCGGTCTGGCTTCTGGGGCGGAATCGATCGAAAACCAGCAAGACAACGGCGAGCGCGAGCACGCCGATGATGGCGAAGTCGAGCTTGCGTCCAGTGGAGCGCGCAATGGATTGCCCAGGCGGGACCTCTTCCGTCCGCTTGACGCCTTCAGGGGTTAGCTCGAACGCCCAGGCCAGCAGCAGGGCCACCGGAAAGCCGAGCACGATGGCGCTAATGAATGCCTTCATCACCCATCCGGGCGCTTCAAAGGTCGGAAACAAAATTGAAGCTGCCTGAATGAGAAGCCACGCCACCACCGCATACGCGACTGCCACTTTGTAAACGTTGCGCCGCTTCAGCTCGGCGAAAAAATTGCGCGGGTTCATTTATCGAGGGCGTTTGCAAAACCAAGGAGCGGCGATTTCGGAATCGCCGAACCAAAACAACGGCGGTTTGTAAACCGCCGCTCCTTGTTTGCTGCATTTCTGCTTTGCCCTCAGGGAGTATCGGAACGCCTCCCGTTTAGCAATTCACAACACAGGCCGCGCGGACGGCTTTCCTCTTTAGAGGCGCAGCGCGCAGGCAGCGGTTGCGCCGCTGCGCGAAATCTTACTTCGGCGCGAGCGAAAGGAGAAATTTCTCGAAACGCGGCTCCTTCCGCAATGGGTCCCACCGTTCGTCGAGCACCAGCTCACCATAGTGCGGCCCGCTCGGCTTCGCGACGACCTCTTCGAGAAGGTCCAGAGCGCGGCCCGTGTCGCCGGCGCGCGCGCGGACCCCCGCAAAACGAGCCAGGATTCGCAAACCGTCGAAAGCGTCTTCACTCAAGGGCAGCAGTTCAACCGCACGTTCCGCCTGGCTAATCGCCTCTTCGCTTCGCCCCAGACGTGCATCGATTTCGGCGAGAATCATCAACGCCTTCCCGTCGTCCGGACGCTTGGCCACGTTCGCCGCCGCGCGCTCCCGGGCAACCATGAAGGCAGCCTGCGCCTTTGTGTGATCGCCGAGTCCCTCCGCAATCAAGGCCTCATACCATTGACGCGGCGTGACGTAGCCCGCGCCCGGGAAGTCGGCGGCCTTGGTGGCGGATAACGCCTGTTCCGCCGCCACATAATTTCGCTGGAGAAACGCAAGGTCGAGCTGGGAAACGGCGAACTGCTCTGCGCTAAGGGCTTTCGCGGCAGGACCGGCCAGAACGGTTTCCATGCGCCGCCAATCGCCGCGAGCGAGCCGGTCCACGCGGGCGCGCGCCATCTCGGCCGCGAAATCCCGCTTCCACATGAGCACGCCGTCGCAAACTCGCGCGGCATCTTGGTAACGCCGAAGCGCGACATAGTTCGTCGTGGCCAATTCCGTGAGGGTCGTGGCGTTGCGCGGGTCGAGCACGACCGCCGACTCAAGGTAACGCGTCGATTCCTCCCAGCGGCCCTGGCGCCGCGCGATCGCACCGCTGAAGTAAACGATGTCGGCGTTGTTCGGCATCGCCCGGCGCGCGAGCGCCAATTCCTCCAGCGCCGGACCGTAATCCCGTGCTCCCCAATAATGAAGAATGCCGCGGGTGAGATGCACTTCTCCGGAATCGGGCTGCAACCGCGCCGCTTTTTCCAGCGCGACCTTGCCCAGCTCGAGCCGCGCGGGTGTGTGATCGTAGTTGCTCCAGTAAAACTCAAGATGTCCGCGCGCCAGAAGACAAAGCGCCGGTACAAAAGCGGGATCCTGAGCGACTGCCTGATCCAGGAGGGCGATCTGTTGCGTCAGGGTCTCGCGGGTCGAGCGGCCCGCGCGTTCGATCTCTTTCGCGCGCAGGTAAAGCTCGTAAGCGGCGATGTCGCCGGTCGGTCTCGCTTGCAACGCCGCCTTCTCCGTGGGCGAAAGCACCGCGCGAAGCTGGTGGGTGATTCTTTGCGCGATCTCGCTTTGGATCGCGAACACGTCCGCCAGCTCGCGATCATAACGCTCGGCCCAGAGATGCCGGTCGTTCCGCGCGTCGATCAACTGCGCCGTGACGCGAACGCGGTTGCCGACGCGCTGCACGCTCCCTTCGAGCACGTGCGCGACCTGCAAGGCCTCCGCGATCTCCGGCAGTTTGCGCGCGCTGTTGTCGCGATACTGCATCACGCTCGTGCGGCTGATGACTTTCAGGTCGGCCACCCTGGCGAGCGTGGTCAGAATTTCATCCTGCACGCCATCGGCGAAATAGGCGTTCTCCTTGTCGTCCGACAGGTTTTGGAACGGCAACACGGCGATGCTCTTCTCTCGGCCCGAGGTTGCCCTTGCCCGGAAAATTTGCCAGGCGAACAAGCCCGTTGCCGCGACCGCCGCGACGACGATGAGCGCCGCGACCTTCCGGGCGGTGCGGCGGGGAATGGAGTCGCCGGGCCCGGCCTCTTCAGTGCGCCTGATTCCTTCCGGAGTCAGCTCGAAGGCCCATGCGAGCACGAGCGCGATCGGGAACCCGAGAATCGCGGCGAAAACGACGGCGCTTGTAATCACACCCGGAAGAAGCAGGGCCGGCACCACAGTCGCGGACACTTGAATCGCCAGCCACGCAACAACAGCGTAGGCGACGGCCACGCGATAGACGTGGCGTCGCTTCAACTCGGCAAAGAAATTCTTCAAGTCCATTATCGAACGCGTTTGCAAACCAGGGAGCGGCGATCTCCGAATCGCCGAACCAACCCAACGGCGGTTTGTAAACCGCCGCTCCTTGTCGCTTCTCCTGCCATCGCGCCGCTAGCAGGTATCGCAACGCACCGCGCTTATCAATTCACATCGAGCCGCGTAACCGAAGACCGCAAGAAAACGAGAGTCGATATCGGCGCCGGCTTACTTCTTTTCCTCAAGCAACTTCTGGAAACGGGGATCGGTCCGCAACGGATCGAACTCAGGATTCAGCCGCAGCGTCGCCGGCGTTATCGGCGGACGGCCACCGGGCAATTTCAGGAGACGTTCCAGAGCGGGAATGCCGCGATCGGCGTCGCCGAAGCGGGCGTAGATCAGCGCGCGCGTCACTTCCGCGAACCGGCCGGCCAGCGCATCCTTCGAAGCCGGCATCAACTTCACCGCGTCGTCGGCAAATTTCAGGGCCGGTTCCATTTCACCGAGACCCGCGTAGGCCAGGGCGAGGATGTTCATGACATCGAGGTTTTGCGGCTGCTCGGTGAGAAGCAGCTCGAGCTCGTTGCGCGCCTGCGTGTAGCTGATCCTGGCCGCGACCTGATCGCCTGACAGCCGTTCCAGGTCGGCGAGCCAGAGACGATGCTCATTCCGTTGCGGAACCGACGTGATCTGCTCGACCGACGCGTGCAACAGCGCGATCGCTTCAGGATAACGGCGGCGCAGCAGCGCTTGATCGTAAATCCTGGCCACGACCGCGGAGTTGTCCGGATTCAGCCGAATCTCTTTCAACAACGCGGCGGCTTGATCGAGGTCGCCCATCGCCTGGTAAACTCCGGCTTTGCGCGCGTGGAGCGTCGCGTCGTCCGGCCAAATGTTCAGCGCCTGGTCGTAACGCCGGAGCGCTTCGGGATAGTTTCGAGTGAATTCCCAGCCGGCCGCGACCTGGACGCGCAGAAAGCGATCGCGCGGATTCAGGGTCACGGCGCGATTCAGGTACGCGTCGGCCTCCGCCCAGAAACCCTGACGGCGCGTGACGTAGCCGAGCGCCTCGGGCAGATCGGCACTGTTCGGCATCTTCGCCCGGAGGCGTTCGAAGGTGTCGCGCGCCCCCTCGTAATCGCGCGAAACCCAATACTGGTAGAAGGCTTGCGCGAGTTGCGTCTCGGCCAGGTCCGGCTGGAGCCGCAACGCGGTTTGCAACGCCTCTTCCGCCTTTTGCCGCCGCGTTTGCGAGGCATCGAGGTTATTGAAAAAAACACGCGAATGAATTCGCGCCAGGAGCGCCCAGGCCGCCCCGAATTTCGGATCCAGCCCCACCGCTTCCTCGAGAGATTGGGCCGCCTTGTCCGCGCTCGCCGCCGAGTTTCCTTCGCGGTTGAAGGCAATTCCGCGCAGGTAGGCATCGTACGCTTCCGCGTTCTCGGTCAGCTTCTGCGCGATCATCTCCTTTTCCGCGCCGGTCAATTTCACCCGCAACGCTTCGGCGATGGTCGCGGCGATTTCGCTCTGGATCGCGAAAACGTCCGTCAACTTCCGGTCGTAGATTTCCGCCCAGATGTGCGCGTCGGTTTCCGCCTGGATGAGCTGCACGTTTACGCGCACCGAGTTGCCGGACTTCTGCACGCTCCCTTCGAGAATGTTCCCCACCCCGAGTTGCCGGCCGATCTCGCGCAGATTCTCCGGCGCGCTTTTGTAGTGTTGCGTCGAAGTCCGCGAGATCACCTTCAGATCGCTGATCTTGGCGAGCCGCGTCAGGATTTCATCCTGGATGCCGTCCGCGAAATAGGCGTTCTCCTTCTCTTCGCTGCGATTTTCGAAAGGCAGCACGGCGATCGATTTCTCGCTGGGCGAAGCGGTCTTGGGACGAAGGAATTGGAAAAACAACAGTCCCGCCGCTCCCACCGCGAGCCCCGTGAGAATGGCCACGAACTTTCCTCCCGGCGGCGGCGCGGCCGATTCGGGAGACGCGCTTGCTTCGGTTCGCCGGATTCCGGTTGGCGACATTTCAAATGCCCAGGCCAGAATGAGCGCAATCGGAAAGCCGAGCAACACCAGGACGATGACAAGTCGCGTCGCCCATCCCGGGATCTGGAGAAACGGAAAAGTGGATGCGGCGATCTGGATCAGGAGCCAGCCCACGATGGCGTAAGCGGCGGCGACCTTGTAAACATTGCGCCGCTTCAGCTCGGCGAAAAGGTTCTTCGGGTCCATGTCGCGCACGCGGGCTAACTAATTATCCTTCGACGCAAGTGAGGCCACGATTGTTTCGAAGCGCGCTTCTCGTCGAAGCGGATCCCAGACCTCGTCGAGTTTTAGGGAGCCGTAATGGACGCTATTCGGCGTGCCCACAGCGAGTTCCAGTTTGTCGAGGGCGCGGTTGATTTCACCGATCTGCGCGTAAACGCCTGCCAGCCGTCGCAGGATGATTGGCCCATCGAGCGCGTCCTTCGCTACGGAGAGCAGCTCAGCCGCGCGTTCACCTCCGCGTATCGCAGCCTCCTTTCGGCCGAGGCGCGCATCGATTTGGGCGAGTGCCATCAGCGCCCTCCCGTCATCCGGCCGTCGCGCCACGGAGGCGGCGGCCCGCTCGCGCGCGGCGAGAAAAGCTGCCTCCGCAACTTGGGGCTCGCCAAGCGCGCCGGCAATGAGTCCCTCGTACCATTCGCGAGGCGTGACGTACGCCAGGTCGCTCAACTCCGGCCGCAACTCCGGCTGTCGATAAGCGGCCAGCACCTCTCGAGCGGCCCGATAATCGCGTTGCGCGAGCGCCAACTGAAGGCGCGCGCTCGCCAGGACGTCCGGGTCCGCGGCTTGGGCCGCGTCGCCTGAGAGCAAATTTTGGAGCGGCTGAAGATCGGCGCGGGAAAAAATATCAACCCACGCCCGCGCCAGGCGCATATTCAGATCGTCCGGTCTCCACTCAAGGATTCCGTCCAGAGTTCGCGCCGCCTCGGAATATCGTCGCAAGGCGATCTGAGTAGTGGCCAGATTATCGAAGACGTTGACGTTCCGGGGATCCATCCTGGCCGCGGCTTCGTTGTTGCGGAGCGATTTCTCCCACTTGCCTTGCCGGCGTTCGATCAAACTCGTGAAGTAAACGGCTTCGTGCTCGTTCGGCCGTGTCCGCAGCGCCAGTTCCAGCTCCGTCAGCGCGGAGGCGTAGTCCCGGTAGCCCCAGTAATGCAGGCGGGCCCGGGTGAGATGGACTTCTGCGTCGTCCGGCCGTATTCGCGCGGCCGCGTCCAGGGCGTCCTTCGCCAGACCGAGGCGGGCCGGGGTGCGATCGTGGTTAAACCAATAGGCGGCGAGGTGCGCGCGGGAGAACTGGCAGAGCGCGCCGACGAACGTCGGATCGAGCACGATCGCCTGGCCGAGCAACTTCGTTCGTTCCTCGATAATCTCGCGCCGGCCATCCACGGCATTTCGGCTGACGGTTTTCGCGCGCAGGTAAAGGTCGTAGGCCTCCATGTTCTTCGTGGGCGGCGCCTCAATATCCGCCTGCTCTGTCGGGGAAAGCTTCGCCCGCAACTGGTCCGCGATCTTTTGCGCGATCTCGCTTTGGATCGCGAAAATGTCCGCCCACTTACGATCGTAG